>CAZFDW010000061.1:0-19550 GCA_964517865.1 uncultured Chitinophaga sp. | reverse complement strand
TGTAGGCCGGACCAAGCGAAGCGCCGTTCCGGCAATTGCCAGACACCTGCCGGAATTCACTCCGTTCGGTTCGGCCTACCGAAATCCGCCCCCCCCCGACAGTATTGCGCCCTACAGAGTTCTTGTTTCCTCCGGCGACTGGTGCCGATCGATTGGAAATCATGTCAGACTGTGGTTAGCATGTCGCACTGTGTATGGATTTCCGGCAGGATTGTGTGTTTTTGATGCATTCAGTTGTCGGGCGCGTGTTCATCTGACACTCAGTATTTGTGACTTTCACCCTGGAGAATTTTGTAATGGCGGAACCGAACCCTGGCAAATCCTCGGAAGCAGGCCAAAAAATGGTCTTCTGGGGGTGTTTTATCGCTCTTGTCACAACGTCCTTTGCATTCGTGAGTCGCATTACCCTGTGCAACGTCCGATTTGGGAGTGAATTCAACCTGGACTCAGTCAAGGTCGGGGAACTGATCGGTGCAGGGATCTGGCCGTTTGCGATTTCGATCATCCTGTTCAGCCTTGTCATTGATCGCATCGGCTACAAGGTTGCGATGTTGTTTTCGTTTGTCAGTTTCGCAGTTTATCTCACGCTGGCCTGCATGGCCTACTCGAAAGTGCATGGGGCTGAAGGCGAGGCATTGGTCGCAGCTCAAGCCGCCGGTTACGACCTGATGTATCTGGCCAGCATTGTTCTGGCACTCGGTAACGGAACGGTGGAAGCGTTCATCAATCCCGTCGTTGCCACAATGTTTAACAAAGAGAAGACCAAGTGGCTGAACATCCTGCACGCAGGCTGGCCAGGTGGCCTTGTATTCTGCGGACTGGCGACTATCGCTCTCGAAGACACTCTGAAGAACGGCGACTGGCGCATCGTTGTCGGGCTGGTCGCGATTCCTGCCGTCATTTATCTGCTGATGCTGATTGGCGCAAAATTTCCGAAGAGCGAGCAGGAAGCCGCCGGGGTTTCTTATCGCGAAATGCTGGGTGAATTTGGTGCTTTTGGCGCTCTCGTGGGTTTTGGGTTGATCCTGATGCAGCTCAGCGAAGTGTTTGGCTGGAATGAAGGAAATAACAAATACATTGCTCCTGTCCTCGCCGGGCTGCTGACTCTTGCCTTTGGCGCCTACACGCGGAGCTTTGGGCGCCCCATTATGGCATTCCTGATCATCATCATGATGCCCTTGGCGACCACGGAAATCGGCACAGATTCCTGGATCAGCGGTCTGATGGAAGAGCCTATGAAAGCCGCCGGACGCAATGCGGTTTGGGTTCTTGTCTATACATCGGCCATCATGATGGTTCTGCGATTCTTTGCAGGTCCGATTGTGCATAGCCTGTCGCCGATCGGCCTGCTGATTATGAGTTCCGTTCTCGCCATCGCCGGGTTGTTTGCACTGTCAAAGTGCGGAGACGCAGGTTTGGGGATGATCTTTGCCGCCGCAACGCTCTATGGCTTCGGAAAGACATTCTTCTGGCCGACCATGCTTGGGGTGACTGCTGAACAATGTCCGAAAGGAGGCGCGCTGACTCTGAATGCCATCTCGGGAATTGGTATGATCGCGGTCGGGGTTCTCGGCACACCGTTCATTGGTTACGTGCAGGCTCAAACTGCCAGTGCTGATCTGACCGAAAAATCCGCCGCAGTTGCAGAGGCTGTGATTGTAGACAAGGATTTCATGGGGATCAGTTATCAGGCCATTGACCCGGATAAAGAAAAGACGATCACGGACGATGCGGGTTTGGCGGCGCTGAAGAATGCAAAAAAGAGCGGAAGTTTCGAAGCGTTGGGCAAGATGGTTATGTTCCCGGCGTTTATGCTGACCTGCTACATCATCTTGTTCCTCTACTTCAAATCGAAGGGGGGGTACAAGGCTCAAGCCCTTGGCGGAAATCATTGAGAAGGAGACGGGCCGAGTTCCTGAAGCTCGGTCCATCGCTGCGATTCCTGTAGCTTGGACATTCATGTCCGAGATATTGGCCATGCGACAGACATGAATGTCCAACTTCTGCAGTTTTCGAAGCCCGGTATCCATTTGATGCCGGGCTTCTTTGCGCGCCATTCCAGGACTTGACGGACGAAGCGCTTTAACGATCCCGCACGTGGTTGGGATGGGCTTGTTTAACCGCGTGCCCAGCGGGCCGTGCGAGCAGCGTCCTGCTTCATGGATTCCCACGCGCGGGGCGTTGCCCACGCGGTTAAACGGATGTGCTTTCCTCGACCGCGCGTGGTATAACCGTCATCGCTTTTCACGTGAACACGTCATTCTGGCGACCTTGTCCCGTTTGCGTTGACTCTCGGCATCAGGGCCAGTCAAACGGTCCTGCGGCACGCCCCGGAATCGTTGGCAGATCCGGCAGAAAATCGGGTGGAGTGCGTTGAAAGCAGTCGCTGTCGAAATTTTCCCCGGCTCAACGTTCTGGAACCGTGTAGTGTTTCGGTATCAGGAGTCGCACGCGAGTTCCGGCGACTCCACTAACTTTCGCGAAAGGTTTTAGTTATGCGTTTTCTGATTGCACTTTCAGCTGTGGTGATGGTTGGACTTTCTTCATCCGCGATGGGATTTGAATCAGCCCCGTCATCTATTCCTTTCGGTAACCGGAATCAATCGCTGCAGTCTCTGGATGTTCGCCAGTCTTCAAAGCAGGCGGACGAGTTCTCCGTTGTCCAGAGTGGCCGTGCTGGCGGTTTTTTTGGTCGGCTGATGGAAATGGAACGCCGCAAGAATGCATGGCTGCGTGGCATGGTCCGTTAACCGATTCTGGTGCCGGCCCTTCCGACCGGCTGTGCTCCGCAGGGCGCTAGAGTTTCTCACGAAACATCTGATTTCAGGCGGGTCATCTTGCAGAGTTTTCTGAACGGATGCCTGTTCACGAAAAGCTGCAGATTTTTGTAGCAAAACGACTTGTCGTTTTGTAGCATTGTGTTCGTTCCTGGTGGTTTCCTCAGCCAGTGTGAAATGTTGAAGCAGGTGTTTCAGCATTGCAACCTGAACTCTGAAAGGCCGTTTGATACTGCGGGCAGGGATTCAAGACAAAATTGCGAATCCAGCTCGAACCCAGCGTCTAGTACCCGGATCGATATCAACGCGGCAAACTCGAAATGAGGTTGCCGCGTTTTTTTTTGAGCCGGAAGCATCGCCATAGTCGTTTCTCACCGTGTGGAACGCGGCGTTTGCTTCAATTGGTGCCGAGTGTCGGCCACCCGCGTAATCCTCACCATCAGACTTCGTCGCTGGTGAGAGCGGTATGTTGTGATCGTGAATCATTTGTTTTCCTGAAGCGAACTTCCGTCGTGACTTACGCTAGTGACTGCATCAGGGTCGTTCACACCTGATCGGACCACTTCGCTCCCGCATCTCTCTCCGGCGGAATCCCGCAAATCATGCCTACGCATATACTTGTCGTTGACGACTCTCCGACCGATCGTCTGTTCATCGGTCATTTTCTTCGACGACACCCCGAATTCACTGTCACGTTCGCCAACGATGGCGCTGGTGCGCTCGAGTCGGTGAAACGTCAGCCGCCGGCGTTGATCGTGTCCGACCTGCGAATGCCCGGCATGAACGGACTGGAATTTGTCAGAGAGCTGAATGCCCGGGATGTGCAAATCCCCGTCATTCTGATGACAAGTTTCGGCTCAGAACAAATCGCAGTCGATGCCTTGTCGGCAGGCGCCGCGAGCTACGTTGCAAAGCGGAATCTGGAATCGCAACTGGTCACTACGATCAGGAACGTAATGGCGGTCACTGAGCGACGAGAGAACCGCAGGCGCACCCTGGCCTGTCTTGCGTATTCTGAAATGCATTTCGTGCTTGGCAACGACGCTTCGTCTGTCGCACATCTGATCCGTTATCTGCTCGATACGGCTGTGACAATGAAGCTCCTGACAGGTCAGGCACAGACACACGTCGGGATCGCGCTGCAGGAAGCAACTTCAAATGCGATTCATCATGGGAATCTGGAACTCGATTCTGAATTGCGTCAGGTTGATGAACGGACTTACTATGCTCTGGCGGATCAACGTCGAACGCAGGATCCCTATGCCCGGCGCAGAGTCTACGTGGATGCAACGCTGTCACGCAGCGAACTCAATTTTGTCATTACCGATGAAGGCCCCGGCTTTGACACGACTAAAGTGCTGGATCCCACCGCAGAAGTCAATCTGGATCGCATCGGTGGTCGTGGTTTACTGCTCATCAACAGTTTCATGGATGGCGTCGCCTATAACGATCGCGGAAATCAGATCACCATGATGAAGCATGTCTCAGCAGTCAAAGATGTGCGCTTATGTCAGAGCCCGGTCGCCACGATGTGAGATACACGGTGATGAATGGGACTCGCGGCGTTGATTTACGGCATTTGGTCTGAAGCTGCATCGGTCGGCCATCGAAAGGGAACAGGGAACTATGGCAGCGACATCCGTCATGCCGCTTCATGTTCTGGTGGCGGAAGACAATCCCGTCAATCAAATGTTCGCTGCACGACTGGTGGAGAGGCAGGGCCATACCGTGCAAGTGGTTTCCAACGGTCAACTCGCGATAGACGCAATGCGGCGCGAGTCATTTGATGTTGTGCTGATGGATATCGGGATGCCGGTGATGGATGGGCTCAATGCCGTCCGCGAATTGCGGCAGCGGGAGTGGCAGTCGGGATGCCATCTGCCGGTCATTGCGATGACGGCCAGCGCGACACTCCTTGATCGGGACAGATGCCTTGCAGTCGGCATGGACGATTTTGTGAGCAAACCCGTCCAGGCAGCGGACCTGGCCGCCGCCATAGCCCGAGTTCTTCAGGACACTCCTCAAACCTGCCGTGGCATTGAGACGGCATACAGTGTGGATCCAGTGACGTGCGAGACGCCGCAATGCGATCTCGCCGCAGCATTGAACAGGCTGGACAGTGATCAGGCTTTCCTGATGCAGCTTGCGCAACTCTTTCTCGATACCGTTCCCGAACAGCTTGCGTCTCTCAGCGCTGCGATACAGGATCACAACGGGCAGCTGATTGGCGACCTGGCACATTTGATCAGGGGATCTGTCAGGCATTTTTTCGCAGCCTCCGCAAATGACTCCGCACAACGACTGGAAATCATCAGCTTGTCTGGAGACAGCGAGATGATTGAGCAAACATACAAGCAGCTTCTGAACGACATTCAACGACTGCGAACAGCATTGATGAGCATGATGTTTTCATTACCGGAAGCCAGCCCGAATTCAGGAGTCTCGTGACATGCCTCGTGCACAAATCCCCGCCAATGAAGAGCAGCGGCTGGATTCTCTGAAAGCGTGCTGCATTCTCGACTCATTTCCGGAAAAGGTGTTTGACGATCTGACATCACTTGCCGCGCGGTTGTGCGAGACGCCAATTGCCCTTGTCAGTCTTGTGGATGCTGAGCGGCAGTGGTTCATGTCGGCCGTTGGAACCGAAGCGAAGGAAACGCATCGTGATTCCGCCTTTTGTGCTCATGCGATTCTGGGCCATGGGCCACTGATCGTGACCAACGCGGCAACCGACCCGAGAACCTTTGACAATGCTCTGGTACTGGGGCCCCCCCACATTCGCTTTTACGCAGGCATTCCGCTGCGCACAGGCGACGGCCATGCCCTGGGAACGCTATGTGTTATTGACACAGTTCCTCGCGACATCACCCCGCCACAACTAGCCGATCTGGAGTCCCTCGCGCGACAGGTGACTTCGCAACTGGAGCTGCGCAGACTGAACCAGGTGCTGAGTCAGAGTCAGTCACAACTCCAGGAGATGCACACGCGACTGAACGAGATCGCCACACAGGTTCCGGGTGTTGTTTACCCGTACGAGCTGCGATCGGACGGCAGTTCATGCTTTCCCTATGCGAGCGAAGGCATTCGCAGGATCTACCGCGTTTCTCCTGAAGAAGTGCGGGGCGACGCCACCGCAGTCTTTTCCATGCTGCACCCGGATGAAACCGAACAGCGACACGCGCGGAAAGAAGCGATGTTGACACGAGCCAGAATGCAGGCAGTCGTCCAGGGGTCCACCCAGTTGTCCATGATCTCGACAGATCTGGAAGGGATCATCACCGTGTTCAATTCCGGTGCAGAACGATTGCTCGGATACACTGCTGCGGAAATGGTTGGGCTTCAGACTCCGCAGATTATTCATTTGAGATCCGAAGTTGAAGCTCGCAGTCAGCAACTCACGCATGAGTATGGATATTCAGTGCAGGGATTCGAAACATTCGTTCACAGCGCTCGCCTTGGTGGCCATAGTGAATCAGACTGGACTTACATTCGGAAAGACGGATCGCAGCTTGCTGTGCATCTTGTCGTCACGGCAACGCATGATGAAGACGGAAAGATCACTGGATTCGTGGGTGTGGCGGCCAACGTGACCGATGCCCGCAGGACAGAAGAGAATCTGCGTTTTGAACGTGAACGCCTCGATCTGGCACTCGCTGGCGGTGAGCTTGGGACATGGGACTGGAATATCCAGACCGGAAACGAGATCTGGGACTCAGGATTTGCAGACTTGCTCGGTGAACGACTGGAAGACCTGAATCAGTGCTTCAGCGAGTTCACGGCACGTGTTCATCCGCTTGATCTGCCGTTCGTCAGAGCGAGCGCACAAAAACATCTGGACGGATTGACGCCGATTTACGCGGCTGAGTTCCGGATCCGCCAGAAGAATGGCGAATGGCGCTGGGTTCAGGCACGCGGAAGACTCATGCAACGCGATCAGAACGGACGTCCGTTACGCATGCTGGGTACGATGGCCGATATTTCGGATCGAAAGAAAACCGAAGAGGAACTGGTCACCGCCCGCGTTATGGCCGACACCGCCAATCGCTCCAAAAGTGATTTTCTGGCCAATATGAGTCACGAGATTCGGACACCGCTGACTTCTATTCTGGGTTACGCTGACTTACTTTCCGAAGCGGGACTGAGTGCCGTCGAGACGGCTGACAGTGTCGCCGCAATCAAGAGTGCCGGCAGTCATTTGATGACGATCGTCAGTGATGTGCTGGACCTGTCGAAAATTGAAGCCGGCAGGATGACTGTTGAGTGCATCGAAATGTCACCTTCCCACATCATTGATGAAGTCCTTTCTGTCCTGCAACCTGCTGCGCAGGCCAAAGGACTGGAACTTTACGCACGATGTGTCGGCCCTATTCCGAAACGGATCGCGTCGGATCCACTCCGCGTCCGCCAGATCATGATGAACCTCGTCGGCAATGCCGTGAAGTTTACAGAAAGCGGGCATGTCTGTGTGACAGTGCAGACTGTTCCGAAATCAACAGATGGAATCGAACGACTGGCGTTTGAAGTCACGGATACCGGCATTGGAATGACACAGGAGGAATGCAAATCCCTGTTCGAGCCTTTTACTCAGGCTGATCCTTCCACGACTCGGCGGTTCGGTGGAACCGGCCTTGGCCTGGCGATCTGTCGGCGAATGGCTCGAATCCTTGATGGTGAAATCGTTGCCACGAGTGAACCCGGCGTCGGCAGTACTTTCCGGGTGACCATTGCCACAGGATCGCTGCCGAACTTTGAAATGCTTGAATTCCTGTCCACGGCTGAAGAAAAGTCAGGCCGAAAAGATTTGCATCACAGAAAAAAAATGTTGCATGGCAGAATTCTGCTTGTCGAAGACAACCCGGTGAACAGGAGGCTGTTCCATGCGGTCCTGCGTAATGCTGGTGCAGATGTCGATCTAGCGGAAAACGGTCAGGTCGCCGTTGAAAAAGCTGTCACGGCTGTGGTGTCGCACTCATCACCAAACAATCCATTCCCGGGCTATGATTTGATTCTGATGGATATGCAGATGCCTGTGCTGGATGGCTACAGTGCCACGAAACACTTGCGAGCAATTCGATATCAGGGATCCATTGTTGCTCTGACGGCACATGCGTTGACGGAAGACAGGGAGAAATGCCTTTCGATCGGGTGTGATGATGTCATCACCAAACCAGTTGAACGAGACCTGCTGATTCACACCTGCCACGAATGGATCGAACGTGGTCGATCGAATCGCCGCCGGGTGACAGATACGAATAAGTTGACTCGGAAGAATTCCGCGTCGGATCTGGCAGGAGTTGACACGAAGGCGCTGATGGATTCCATTGACGGCGACACAGAATTGCTCGATACACTGATTGATCTTTTCCTGTCGAACTCCACTGACCTGATCGAGGAAATGCAGCAGGCGATTGAATCAGAAGATTGCGCCACAATTTGCGCTGTTGCACATTCGTTGAAGGGGGCCGTAAGTACGTTTTCGGCAAGAAATACGCTCCATGCGGCAATGACGGTTGAGAGTCTTGCCAGGGACGCAGATCTGGACGGAGCGACAGAGGCTTTTGACCGCCTCAGGTCGGAAGTTGATAATCTGATTCATGAACTGGCAGAGCTTCGCAGCGGTGAGGCAAAACTCGCAGTCGCTTCCAATTCTCCCTGAGCTTCGCTTCACTATGAGACTGCTGATTCAAAAAGTCCGCGTTTCAGACGGTCGCGAGGCGATCGTCAGCCGTTTCTCGGGGATCCGATCATGAAGAGGGTTTTCAGTCTGCTGGCCTGCCTGGTGTCGTTTCTGCCACATGGATTCGCTGCGGACAATCCGCCTGGATTTCAGAAGCTGTCCATCGGTGATCAAGCTCCGGACTTCACACTGCCGGGCATTGATGATCGCAACTGGAGCCTGTCGGATTTCAAAGACGCAAAGATCCTGATCGTCTATTTCACTTCGAACCATTGCCCCGTGTGTCATGCCCAGGATCCTCGACTGTTGGTGTTGCTGAAAGAGCTGGCGGACAAGAGCGTCGCGATCGTGGCGATCAATCCGAATTCCGGCGACGGACTTCGACCCGACGAACTGGGCTATTCAAAATACGACGATAGCTTCGAGCACATGAAGCTGTATGCCAAAGACGAAGGATTTACATTTCCGTATCTCTACGATGGAGCGACGCAGGCCGTTGCAAAGTCTTATGGTTGTCTCGCGACACCGCATGTTTTCATCTTCGATCAAAGCCGAGCATTGCGGTATCAGGGCTGGCTCGACGACTCGCGGTTTCCGGACGCCTCGACGGTCAAGCGACACGATGCGAAAGACGCCATCCTTGCTCTGCTGGATGACAAGCCTGTCGCCGTGGCCGAAACGAAACCATTCGGCTGTTCGACCAAGTGGCGTGAAAAAATCCCCGACGTCATTCAGGACAATGAGAACTGGGAAAAAGCAAAAGTTACGCTCGACGATATCACTTCGGATGGCGTCGCAGCGTTGGTGAAGAATGACACCAGCAAGTACCGACTGATCAACGTCTGGTCCACGAGCTGCGCCCCGTGCATCGTTGAGTTCCCGGCACTGGTCCGCATCTCCCGCCGCATGGGCCTGCGGGATTTTGAGCTCATCACACTCAGTACCGATCTTCCCGACGACCGCGCACGAGTCGTCGCATTTCTTGACAAACAGCGTGCCGCACTCCCGGCGCGTCTGAAGCCTTCGCTGGAAAAAGAACAGCGTACGTCAAACAACTATCTCTACACTGAACCCAGCATGGACTCCCTGATTCAGACCCTCGACCCAGCCTGGGAAGGCCCGCAGCCTCACACGATCCTCATCGCCCCTGGCGGAAAAATCGTCTTCCGCCACACAGGGGAGATCAAAGAAGAAGACCTGCTCGCAAAGATTCTGGACGTGATGACGACCGGCTATTGAGCACGTCCAGCCACCCGTTCTGCTCGTCGCGGAGAGTGTATGTGGAACGGTAATCCTGTCACGCGCAGGGAATTCGGAATCGCCATTTCAGGGGCGATGGAAGTTCGAATGCAGCAAACTCGAAGTGAATGACCCGGCGATGACCGGATCGCTCCATCGGGGAAGACGCATGCAGTAGCAGCGGGCACATCAGAACAGCGCCGCCCGCCGGGACTTCGCAGATTATTTCACCACCTGATGCTGCCCGCTGTTCAATTCGATCTGACGACAGACGTTGTATGAGGTGGGAACCCGGCAGAACTTTCAACGCTCCGTTGTCAGCTCGGCAATCATCCAGATGCAGCCGCATTGTGAGGATCTGCGCCATCAACTCGACCGGAGGTTGTACGCACTGGACGCCGGCTTTCCGCGTCCACGCATGAAACCCGTCGATATCATGTCGTTGTTCGACAGCGATTGATAAATCCTGATGCCAGAACACGCCCCAGTTCGCTCCGTCGGTCTTGTCGAACAGGGTCGATCGAATGAGAAATGCATTGGAGCCGAGAATCGACTCAACGATTTCCCGCACTTCTGGGTTTCGCACAAGCTCCGTCGTTTCCGGGACAACATCTGTCAGATTTCGCAACGCATACACGCCTGCAGAATTCGCAATCGCAGATTCTGAATCGCGACTCTCCCTTGCCGATTCGGTCAGTTCCACAAACCGAGCCACGATTTCAGCGGAAAGACATTTTTCCAGAACTGCAAATCCCTGCTTCTGGAAGTGATCGGCCAGATCCAGAGTCGATTCGAATGTGGTCATGACTCAACTTCTTCAACTGCGGCACCGTGTGAACCCGTTTCGATCCGGGTTACTGGTTTTTGAGGTACTCACGGAAGGACTTTAAGCGAGGCAGAGTTTCCAGATCCTTTTCGCGACCAGCTGCTTCTTTGCTGGCAATAATGTCTTCTGCCTGACGATACTCAAACGCGGCCATATCCAAGCCAATCCGGAAGGTTTTCTTCGCACCACTGACGATAGTCGGCCATTGTTTCAAAGGCACGAAACGTCGCATCGTCCATCACGGGTTTGTAGGTCTTGATGAACGCATAGCGGAATCTCTGCTCAAGCGGACGTCGTCGAGCAGCCTCGAATTCTGCCAGCCAGGCACTGGGTATCTGCAGATTCGTCGTAGCGACGGTGGTGAGAGGAGATGCGTTTTCCATGCAAGCACTCTATCACGCTTCGCCGTCGCGTACCATCAAAAACCGGCACTGTCAGGCCCGGATCAACTCACTGATCGGATCGCCGAAGGGCAGGATCGGCATCGGCCGACCGCCGTAGTCCAGGAAGGAATCGGATGAGTTGATTCCCAAGTGCCGGTAGACCGTGGCCCACAGATCATTCGGCGTGAGCGGTCGATCAGCGGGATGCTCCCCTTTGGAATTGGTCGAGCCGACAATCTGACCGGTCCGAATGCCTCCGCCGGCCATGATGAGCGACATGGCCTGCGGCCAGTGATCGCGACCAGGCTGCATGACACCTGTCTGGGAGCCGATGGAGTTTTCGATTCGCGGTGTGCGACCGAACTCACCTGTCACTACGATCAGCGTTTTCTTGTCCAGCCCGCGTTGATAGACGTCTTCGATCAGCGCGGTCACGGCCTGATCGTAGATCGGCAGTCGCACTTTGAGGTCATCCCAGATGTGGCAGTTCACAGCGTGCGAGTCCCAGTTGTAAACTCCTCGCTTCAGTGCCGGAACGCCAGATTGATAAGGATTCTCCATCACAACGGTAACGAAGCTGACGCCGGCTTCCACGAGGCGACGCGCCATCAGCGCACGCTGACCCCAGCAGTGGCGGCCGTATCGATCCCGCAACTCATCCGGCTCGCGGGTGAGATCGAATGCCTTCTTCGCAGCATCACCCATCAACATGCTGACCGCCCGCTGCTGGTAGTGATCGATAGACTCCATCATTTTCGAGGCATCGATCTTTCGTTCCATGCGGTCCAGACTTCCGAGCAATTTCATGCGGTTATCCACCCGCCCGGAAATCGCGCTATTCAGTTCGATGTTCGGAATGGAAAAATTGGGCTGAGTCGGATCTCCTTCGACATTGAACGGCAGATAGGCCTGACTCAAATAAGCCGGGCCCTGAGCGAAGACGTCATTGACGCGACCGCCTGGATTCAGTGAGACATAATTCGGTACACCGTTATCCATTCGCTCGCGACACTTTGCGACAATTGACCCGGTCGCGGGTGCGTCGTTGACCGTATTGACGGGTGTCGCCGGAATGCGGCCCGTCATCATCCGCTTGTGACCGCCGCCATGGTCTGCGAATTCATGCGAGATTGAGCGAACCACGGCATACTTGTCAGCAATCGTGGCGTGGCGTGGCATCAGCTCGCAAACATCCAGCCCTGGCACGTTGGTCGGGATTGGGCGAAACACCCCGCGATAGTCGGACGAAGCCTCAGGCTTCATGTCATACATATCCATGTGCGGTGGGCCACCGGGCAACCACACAAAGATGACTGATGTCTGCCGATCGACAGACCGACCAGCTTCTTCCGCCCGAGCCTGAATCCGGAACAAATCAGGCAACGCCAACCCGCCGACGCCAAGCGTTCCTGCCGTTAAAAATTCACGCCGACCCACTGGTCCCGAACAAGCACGTTTCCTGTATTGCATGACTTGACTCCAGAGCATACTGCACGCGGTCTGGGATGGCACATTCGTTTCACCGCGTGGGCAACGCCCCGCGCTTTGTATTTCAAATCTCAAATACGAAATTTCAAATAGAACAATCGCGGCCCGCTGGGCACGCGGTTAAACAATGTAAGAGCCCATTGTGGGATCTGGTTGACGAAACACCTGTCGTTATTCAGCGACTCTTCGAGTGTACCTGAACCCTCCCGGATATTACCACAGTTATTTGGGTCCGGCGAGCAGAGTGGCGTGAGCTCTCCTGTTCCCTGCTTTTTGTACCGGCAAGCTGACGCATGCCGCTCGCCAATTCTCTCACTCATCACCGCGTGGAGTATAGTTCGCCACTCAGGTTCTCAGCATTTGAGCATGCCCATCCGCTGATCCAGTCCCAGCATCAGGTTCATGTTCTGAATCGCGACGCCGCTGGCGCCTTTGATCAGGTTGTCGATGGCCGCAAAGATGACGAGCTGGTCGCGGTTGAAGCGGACCGTGATGTCGCAGAAGTTAGTGAACGAGACATCTTTCGTGGTTGGGATGTGATCGACGACTCGAATGAACGGCTGACCCGCGTAGAAGCGGCGGTAGACTTCAAGCAGTTGAGCCTGCGTGTGCTGTCCCTTCAAACGCGGGTAGATGGAACAGAAGATGCCTCGATCCATAGGCATCAGATGAGGATTGAAGGCGACCTGCACGCTGGAGCCGCTGATGTCACCAAGGATTTGCTCAATCTCCGGAGTGTGGCGATGTTTGCCGATACTGTAGGCCGTGACGGATTCGTTGCATTCGGAAAACAGATTCGACAGCTTCAGAGTTCGGCCCGCGCCGCTGATGCCGCTTTTGGCATCGATGATGATGCCGGTTGGTTCGATCAGCTTTTCAGACAGCAGCGGTGCAAGGGCCAGAATCGAAGTGCTGGTGTAGCAGCCGGGGTTGGCAACCAGGTCAGCGGATGGAATCCTGTCTGCGTAGATTTCCGGCAGGCCGTAGACCGTGGTGCTCAGCCGAGTTGGATCCGTATGAACGTGCTCGTACCATTTTTCGTAGACACCAGGATCCTTCAGGCGATAGTCGGCGCTGAGGTCAACGACGCGGCAACCGGCATCCAGCAACTGCGGCACGGCTTCCATGCTGGCGGTGTGCGGCAGACAGCAGAAGGCAATGTCGCACATTTTGCCAGTTTGTTCAGGCGTGAATGCTTCGCAACGCAGATCGAAAAGTCCGGAGAGAGATGGATGAATCTCACTGATGTGCGGCCTGGAGTCCTGGCGAGTGGTCGCGGCTACGACTTCCGCCTGCGGATGTCGAGCCAGAATCTTCAATAGTTCCAGTGCCGTGTAACCAGTCGCACCAAGAATCGCAATGCGTGCCATGAGGATCGCCGGGAGGAGATTAAATGAGTGGAACCGACACCAAGTATAGAACGCCCGGTGAACGGCTCAACAAGCCGTCGTTTCATGAAACATGCTTTCCACCAATTCGGATTTTGCCCGCGAATCACGCGAATGGGCGCGAATCTGAAAACTTCTCTCTGCGATTCATTCGCGATCATTCGCGTAATTCGCGGGCACCTGAGCTTCTGATTTCATTGTTTCGAGGTTCGGTCGGTAAGCACAAACCTCTCCCATTCCAGCTTTGGGTGCCCGCCAAAGTTAATCAGTAGTCCCAGTTGATATCCGGAGGCATTCAGGTAGTTGATCACCTGAGCACGATGCTCGTCAGTCAACGTGCTGACCGCTTTGATTTCAACAATGATCTTTCCATAGCAGATGAAATCAGGAATGAAATGCTGTGCGAGTTCCTTTCCGCGATAGAAAAGGCGCAATCGCTCGTGAGGAACAAATGGAATCTGCTGGTACTCATGTTCGATCTCCAGGCACTCCTGATACACAGATTCCAGAAAACCGCAGCCCTTGTCGTTGTAGACCTCGAAACAGGCACCGACGATCTTGTAGCATTCGTCTCGGTAGATCAGATTGTCTGGCATTGCAGAGTTCCTTAACAGGGGAAGTGAAGAGGATGTTTTGCCCGCGAATCACGCGAATGGGCGCGAATCTGAATCGCAGTTGGGATCTGAATCAAACTTCAGGTTTCGCGCTCATTCGCGACCTTCGCGGGCAAGTCTGTTTTCGCGACTGAATGGCCAATCCGTATTCTGCCGGGGGATTCGGACGGTGCGAGAATTCCGCCAGTCACTTTTCAAATCGAAACCAGGCCGTCATGATATTTAACCCGATCAAAATATACATTCACTCAAATTTCAGGATTTGGTAGTCAAACCATGGCAAATGTTGCTTCTCTCGCATCCGCCGCGCTGACCGCTGGCGATGGCATTCTTCGACTGGCCCCGACGTGGGTTCCGCGTTCGTTCCTGCAGCCGGGTCGTCGCCTGAAACTGCATCCGGACGATTATTATGCTTTAGGAATGCATCGAGGCGGGATTGACGAACGCTGGTTCGGGTCCACGACGGAAGCGGCCAACGACAATCGCAACGCAGACGAAGGTCTGTCGTATGTGGTTCACGACGGCCAGCGATTTCTTCTGCGCGATGTCGTGGCGGAACTGAAGAGCGAAATCATCGGTGACCACATCTGGAGTGCGTTCAAAAAGTGGCCGGTGTACTCGAAATTCTTCGACAACATGGGCCCGATCCCTCATCACATGCACCAGAACGCTGAACAGGCAGCAAAAGTTGGCCAGGAAGGCAAGCCGGAAAGCTACTACTTCCCGCCGCAGATGAACGCGATCGGAAATAATTTTCCGTACACATTCATGGGACTGGAGCCCGGCACCACAAAACAGGATGTCATCGACTGTCTTGACCGCTGGAACAAGGGTGAGAATGGGCTGTTGGATCTGTCTAAAGCCTACAGGCTCAAACCAGGCACTGGCTGGTTGATTCCACCTTGCGTGTTGCACGCGCCGGGTTCACTGGTGACCTTTGAGCCACAATGGGGCAGCGACGTGTTTGCCATGTATCAGAACCTTGTCGAAGGCCGTGCGGTTCCACGAGCGCTGCTGACGAAGGATTTCCCGCCGGAGTTCCACAATGACAACAAGTACATTGTCGATGCGCTGGATTGGGAGAAGAACGTTGATCCCAACTTCATGGCCAGCAACTACCTTGAACCAATCGTCAGTGAAAAAGGGCAGGGCTGGGTCGATAAATGGATCGTCTACGGTAAAGTCGATGGCAAGCAGTTGTTCACCGCCAAAGAGCTGACTCTTGAGCCTGGTGCGAAGTGCAAAGTCAAAGACGGTGGCGCGTACGGTCTGATCACGGTTCAGGGTTACGGTCGCATCGGTAAGCTGA
Organism: uncultured Chitinophaga sp.; assembly: GCA_964517865.1. Classification (GTDB taxonomy): domain Bacteria; phylum Planctomycetota; class Planctomycetia; order Planctomycetales; family Planctomycetaceae; genus SXXK01. Next base: position 3,849 of record CAZFDW010000061.1, on the reverse strand, counting down.
CTCTGCAGTCGCCGAGCATGATTCGCTTCGGTGCGATGACTGAGGATGAAGTGTTTGTCACAGCGAAAGCTGCTGCCGATGGTATTGAATTCGAAAACACGGGAACCGAACCTCTTGTGACTCTGCGATACTTCGGGCCGGATGCTCAGCCGCAGGCACCGAATGCGGGTGATCACAGGAAGAGATAATATGGCCATACAATCACAAACGCTGCCTGAAATTGCTGTGCTGCGCGGGCTTTCCTGGGAGCAGTATCTGGCGGTTGTCGATGTCCTAGCCGAACATCATACGCGGCATCATTATGCCCACGGTGAGCTGGAACTGAATAATCCCGTTTATGGTGTCACCTGGCCTCAGTATCTCGCGTTTCTGGAAGCGATCGGCGATACCTATTGTCGGCACAACTATGCGAACGAGACGCTCGAAATTATGTCACCGCGAAAAGATCATGACTGGGTCAAGCGATTCATTGGACGCATCATTGAGACCATTGCTTACGAACTCGACATCGAGATCCAGTGCATTGGTTCGACAACGATCACTTCGGGTGCGGTGTCTCGTGGATTTCAGCCGGATGAAGCGTATTACGTTGCCAACGAACGACTGGTTCGTGGCAAGGACACCTTTGAGCCTGATATTGATCCGCCGCCGGATTTGCTCCTCGAAGTCGATGTCACATCGTCTTCCAAAGGACGGCTGGAATCGTTTGCTGCGATGAAAGTTCCGGAAGTCTGGCGGTACAGCAATGATGCAGTCGAGTTTTTGCGGCTCAACGAAGAGGGGGTCTACGTTGCCGTCGAGAAAAGCCCGTCCTTGCCGATGCTGACTCCGTCCGACATTGCGGAGTGCTTTGAACGACTCGGGACACTCTCTGAGAATCATGTCTTGAAGACGCTTGTCGCAAAGTTGCGGGAACGTCACTGATACCATTTGTCACCATTCCTTTCATAACCGCCGAGGACATTCAGATGCCGAACTTGTTGCCCAAACTTCACAACGCCATGTGGCCAGGACTTGTTGGTAAAGGTGACGGCGAAGGCCAGGAACCGCCGATCAGTCTGGAAAAGATGCTGCAGTTGACGGCTGCAGCAAATGTGAATGGACAGAAATTTGACGGCATTGATTATTTTCTGTTCCTGCCTCACACCAATCCGGAGGCCAGCGATGCAGAACTGATTCAGATTGCCGATCAGATCGCGAGCTACGGCTTCACAGTGGGATCTCTTGTCGCGCCGGTCTGGCCAGGCACCGTTGGCGATTCGGCAATGGGCGACGCTGAAGCCCGTGCAAAGTTTCTGAGCGCGGTGAAGATGGCGTGCCGCATTGCCGGCATCTTTGAAAAGCATGGCGTCCGCAAATACGGCGTGATCCGAATCGACTCGGCGGAATTCGGCGTTGCAAAATGGCGTGAAGATGCAAAAGCCAACACGACAAAGATTGCCGCCACGTTCCGCGAAGCCGCAAAGATCGCCGCCGATCATGGTCAACGACTCGCCGCTGAAGGCGAAATTTGCTGGGCGGGAATGCACAGCTGGAAAGATATGCTCAATCTGCTGGAAGAAGTCGCGATGCCGGAATCGCTCGGCTTCCAGGCGGACCTTGCGCACACATACCTGTATCTGCTGGGCTACAACGCTCCTGAGTGCGCTCTTGTGAAGGAAGGGCACACGGACGAAGAATTCTACGCCGCCTACAAAACAATGACGGATAAACTGCGACCATGGACGATCGACTTCCATGTGGCGCAGAATGACGGACATGTTCACGGAGCGGGATCACATGATAAGACCGGTAAGCATTGTCCGGCCGATGATCCCAACGGAAAACTCGACATCGTGAAGTGTGCCGGCTATTGGCTGCAGGGCGCGGCGGAACGTGGCATGAGGCACATTTGCTGGGACGGCTGCATGTTCCCGAACGCGATGCTGGAGAATCCTGCGACATGGAACACGATTCTTGATACGATGATCAAGGTCCGCAATGCACACGGTTGGAGTTGAGTAAAAGAACGAATGTGATCGAGTCAGATGCGTTGATTGGCAATCGAAGGATTCTGCACGGTTGGAAGCAAATATGGCGATAAACATTGAAGAGTTGAGAAATCTCCCGCCAGACAAGAAACTTCAATTGGTGACAATGTTGTGGGACGATCTGCGTGAGTCCGGAGGCGTGCCGGAATTGCCTCAGGCCGAATGGGATGAGATCTTCCGCCGAGATCAAAATATGACGGACCATCCTGAGGAGTCGCTCACGTGCGAACAGATGTGGGCTCGGGTCGATGAGCTTCTCCAAAAATGATGAAGCTTCGATTTGACAAACGCTTTCCTGAAGACCTTGCCAAAACCATTGAATGGTATCGGCAGGTTTCCCCGGAAGCATGCAGGAGGCTACGGACGTCGGTTCATCATCGTATCAATTCCATTCATAGATTTCCTGAATCTTTTCAGCTTCTGACGACTCATCAGGGGCACCGCGGGTCGCCAATACCGGGCTTCCCATGGATGATCATTTTTCGAATCGAGAACGACGTCATCCGCTTGCTTCGTATCGTTCACCTGGCAAGCGACTGGCATCGTAGCTGAGACTTTCTTCATTCACACTACTTTCACGACATGGATTTTCAGCGATGTCCAATCTCAAACCTCTCAACATCGGTCTCGTCGGTTATGGCTTTATGGGCCGGACGCATACCAACGGCTATAAACGCGTTAACGACTTCTTCCCCGATCTGAAGCATCGCCCGGTTCTCAAAGCCATCTGTGGACGCAATGAAGAACAAGCCAAAGCATTTGCTGAGCAATGGCAGTACGAATCTACCGAAACCGACTGGCGCAAGTTGATCGCGCGTCCGGATATCGATGCGATCGACATCTGCACGCCGAACAATTCGCATGCGGAAATCGCGATCGCGGCCGCACAGGCCGGCAAGATGGTCTTGTGTGAAAAGCCACTGGCGATGAATCCGGTCGAGGGCCAGCAGATGGTGGATGCCATCGAGAAGGCTAAAGTTGCCAATACGGTGTGGTACAACTACCGTCGCGTTCCCGCAGTTTCACTCGCGAAGCAGTTGATCGATGAAGGTCGCCTTGGCCGGATTTTCCATTATCGAGCCAACTTTCTGCAGGACTGGACCATTAATGCCGACCTGCCGCAAGGCGGAGCAGGGCTCTGGCGCCTTGATGCGGCCTCTGCGGGGTCCGGTGTGACGGGTGACCTGCTCGCGCACTGCATTGACACGGCCATCTGGCTGAACGGTTCCATCAACAGCGTCACGGCGATGACAGAGACGTTCGTTAAAGAGCGGAAGCATAACCTGACCGGCAAGATGGAAAAAGTCAGCATCGACGACGCCTGTGCTTTCCTGTGCCGGTTCGGAAATGGCTCGCTGGGGCTGTTCGAATCGACGCGCTATGCTCGTGGTCACAAGGCATTGTACACGTTTGAGATCAATGGCGAAAAGGCGTCGATTAAATGGGATCTGCACGATCTGCATCGTCTGGAATACTTCGACTATGCAGACAACTCGCTGATCCGGGGCTGGCATCAGGTTCACTGTACGGACGGCGACATGCCTTACATGAGCAAGTGGTGGGTTCCTGGGCTGCAGATCGGCTACGAACATACCTTCGTGCATCAGGTGGCCGACTTTATCGCCAGCGTCGAATCCGGGAAGTCATGTAGTCCGACATTTCGGGAGGCTTTGGAGACCCAGAAGATCTGCGAAGCCGTCCTGGACAGCGCGAAATGCGGCCAGTGGAAGGAAATTGCATAGCCTGACGCACGTTGTCCGACTATACTGTCCGAATCAATACGAACGGCGGTTGAAGGGAAGCCCTTTCAGCCGCCGTT
>CAZFDW010000060.1:0-19795 GCA_964517865.1 uncultured Chitinophaga sp. | reverse complement strand
ATCCGCGTCCATCTGTGGTTTATACTGTCATTCTCGAAATGTCGTGAACGGTTACACAAAACCAGACTGTGATTTGCACCCCAGCCCTTAGAGTTCCAAGTGTCCGATTTGACGATCAGCCGCTGGGCGCTGGCGGTCTGTTGATTTATTCGTTTAACGGCTTGCCGGTAAACGAAATGACCTTCAACGCAACCGAAACGCGCGTGGCAGCAGTTCGGAAAGGCAGACGAGTTCCGGTGGCATGTCAGCCGTGTGGTCCACATCGTCGAGCAGGACGAGCATCTCCGGATTGAATTCGACAAGGAACTGTCGACACGCTCCGCAGGGTACCGGGACTCCGGTGAGCGAAACGCAGATTGCGACGAAGCTGGAACAGCCTTGAGCAATCGCCGTACAGATCGCGACTTGTTCTGCACAAATCGTCAGTCCGTACGAAGCGTTCTCAACGTTGCATCCGCCGAAAATCCTGCCGTCTGCTGTCAATACGGCGGCCCCCACCTGAAACCTGGAATATGGTGCCCACGCATTACCACGTGCCGTTCGTGCCGCAGTCTGCAACTCACGCCATCGCGGCAACGCGACATCACGATTCATGGAACGTGCCTTCCGTTGAACTCATGAGTCAGGACAAATCAATCCTGGCCAGGTGTCGTCTCGTCGTCGTTCAGGAAGTCCATCTTCATCACACGAGTCGATGGCGGAGCTTCTGACTTCCAGTCGATGCGTGGTGCGTCAGTCCAGAGTTGTTCCAGATTGTAAAGTGCCCGGCCTTCGGCGGTGAACACATGCAGCACCACGTCGCCGTAGTCCGTCAGAATCCAGTTACCTTCGGTCCGATACCCTTCAATGTTCAAGCGTCGGTTCCCGTCTTCTCGCTTAAGTTTGCGATTGACTTCGTCGGCGATGGCGTGCATCTGACGATGGCTGGATCCCGTGGCGATCACAAAGAAGTCAACAATCGACGTGACACCCGTCAAATCCAGAACCAGAATTTCCTGGCCTCGCAACTGGTCGGCGATCGCTGCCGCCGCCACCGCATTCGCGCGGCTGACGACATACTGTGCCTGCGATCGTGGCGCAGCAATCTGCGGTGGTTCCATGCTTGATTCAGTTTTGGGGGTTGTTTTTTCAGATGTCATCACAGAATGGGCTCGCAAAGTGTTTGAGTGTCAAGCCCCGCAGTCTAACCGTATCTGATCAACCTGACCACCGACAGGAAAAGTCGACGTCAGATCGCGTGCAGTCGTCGATTTCGGTAGGTCCTGCTTGCCACGAAACGGCGTTCGGCGTCCGGGTTCAATTTTCGCATTAAGTGTTTTCCGTGCAAGGAGATGTCGCGTATATTCGGGATGTAAATTTTCGTGGTTTGCTGTTGAGCAGGGTGGCTCGAAATGCAGCGGGACGACGTACAGGGAAATGGTGGTTCTCAAAAGGGTTCGACATCGGCAAGACCAATTCGGAAACCGCCAAAACCGTTAGGCAGAAAAGCGGCTCGGCGACAGGTGATTGAACTCATTGGTCACTTGTTTCCTCCCCGGTGGTTCACGAGATGGCCGGTCCCTGGGTCGGTGACGTGGACGCCGCAAAAGGTTATCTGGGTCTCGTTGATCATGTACTGGATTCCCGGAACGGGAATGTGCGCGCGATTTCAGCGAGCGCGGATGAGGCTCAGGAACGAGTATGGCCTCAGCTTCAGGCCGAATTGATTGGCAGGCTTCGGCGCGATGCATCATGGACAGACCAGTGGAGAATTGCCGGGTGGTGGCTGATGCGGGATTCATTTCGTTCGCTCTGTGTCAGTCGCTGATGCGTTCGAATCGTTCGTTTGTGTTTCGAGTGGCAGCCAACATGCGTTTGGTGGAAGGACTGAGTTCCAACTGTCCAAACATGCAGCCCACGGCAGGCTGTGACCTGACATGTCTGTGGCCGAAAGAGGATTCGGACCAGCAGCCCGTTCTCCTGCGGCGGGTGACGATTCTGAACGCGGTGGGCCAGCCGGTTGTTTTGGTGACGAATGTGCTGGAAACGAGCAGACTTTCGGACGCCGATCTTCTGCAGATCGATCGGCATCGCTGGGAGATCGAACTGCACGATTGAACGTTCAAGCAGATCTGGAACTTTGCGACACTCCGCAGTCGTAAACCGGAAACAGCCCTGCAGGAGCAGCGCTGGCGATCTGTCTCGCACTGGGCTGTTCGGCATCTGGCTGTTCGGCACTGGGCTGTTCGAAGTCGTTTGGCTTCTGGCGAAAATCCTCGCAACATCTCTCCGGCTGGTCTGCGTCGGCTGATTCAGTCACTTCTGGAATCACAAAGAACCAAAACCGCCAAAACTGCGACAGGCCACTATCGCCGAAGTCAAGTTGGCACTTCAACCTGGGTTCCTCTACACAAAGTCTGACTGAACGACATTGCCCGGCAGGCAGGACCTACATAAAGAAAGCGCCGGTTACGATCCACGGCTGTGTCTCCGCCGCAATGACGTTGGACGACCGGCCCTGAAGTTGCGACAATTCTGACTGTTCATGCTGCACATCCTGCATTTTCGGATGATTGATCAAGAATGTCCACGCGCCGTACTGTTCTAAAATCTGCTCTGGGCACTGCCGCGTTTGCATCGTTGCTGCAGCGGGATGGAATCGCTGCCACGGGAATGACTCATTTTGCACCCAAAGCGAAGCGTGTTGTGTACCTGTTTCAGTCGGGTGGACCGTCGCATCTGGAATTGCTGGATGAAAAGCCGGAACTGCGACGGCTGCACGGAACAGAACTGCCGGATTCCATTCGTCAGGGTCAGCGGCTCACCGGCATGACGTCGGGGCAATCCAGTTTTCCCGTCATTGCACCGAAATTCGGGTTTCATTCCTGCGGCCAGTCGGGAACTCGCATCAGCAATCTGCTGCCGCATACTGGTTCGGTCGTGGACGACATCTGCATTGTGAAGTCCATGTTTACGGAGGCCATCAATCACGATCCGGCGATTACATTTATTCAGACCGGTTCGCAGCAGCCGGGTCGTCCGTCGCTTGGAGCATGGGCCAGCTACGGACTTGGCAGTGAAGCGGAAGACCTTCCGGCGTTTCTGGTTTTGATCTCACACGGAAGCGGCAAAGACTCAAACCAGGGGCTGTTGGAACGATTGTGGGGCAGTGGGTTTCTGCCGTCGAGCCATCAAGGCGTGAAGCTCCGCAGTGAGGGCGATCCTGTACTTTACCTTTCCGATCCGAAAGGCATTGATCGCGGACTACGACGGCAAATGCTGGACAGCATCGCGAAACTCAACAACGAGCAACTCGCCAAGTCGGGTGATCCGGAGATATCTACCCGCATTGCACAGTATGAAATGGCGTTCCGTATGCAGTCATCGGTTCCGGAGCTCACCGATCTGACGCACGAAACGGATGCCACATTTCGCATGTACGGCGAAGATGCTCGTAAGCCGGGTACCTTTGCGGCCAACTGCCTGCTCACGCGCCGTCTGTTCGAAAAGGGCGTGCGTTTCGTGCAGTTGTATCATCGCGGCTGGGACAATCATGGTGGCCTGCCGACGAACATTCCAAAACAATGCATGGACATTGATCAGGCGCAGGCTGCCCTGATCAGGGATCTGAAACAACGTGGCATGCTGGACGATACTCTGATCATCTGGGGCGGAGAATTCGGACGTACCGTTTACGGGCAGGGAGGCTTGCAGGACGACTACGGTCGAGACCACCACGGCCGCTGTTTTTCAATGTGGCTGGCCGGTGGCGGGATCAGGCCGGGCACGACCTTTGGGCAAACGGATGACTACGGCTACAACATTGTGCAGGATCCGGTCCACATTCATGATCTCAACGCGACGATTCTGCACTGCATGGGTTTCGACCACGAGCGTCTGACCTATCGCTATCAGGGCCGCGACTTCCGGCTGACGGATATTCACGGCAGGATCGTGGAATCGATACTGACGAAGTCCTGATTCGCCGGTTCTACTTTCAACAGACCAACCATCGAGATCAAGCATGCGCGTCGGAATTATGGCCGATATTCACGACAATGTTGACAATCTGCGGCACGCGATCGGCCTTTTCAATTCTCTTGAATGCAGTGCGATCCTGCTGGCTGGCGATTTTGTTTCGCCGCTGGTCGTGCCGTCCATGAGGCGATTCACGTGCCCGGTGATTGCCTGTTACGGCGACAATGACGGGAATCTGATCGGAATCGCTGGCGGAATGAAGATTGTCGGGACGCTGGGGTATCCCCCGATGTGCTGGAAATCGCGGGATGGCGTGAAGTTCCTCATGGCGCATCACCTGGACGGATTGCGCGACGTGATCGAGGGGTCCGACGTGATTGTGTTTGCGCACACACACAGGCCCAGCATTGCCACCGATCGGCATGGTCGAGTGTTTATCAACCCCGGCGAAGTCGGCGGCTGGATGTTTCGTAAACCCACGGTGGCCATTTTTGATACAGAATCACGTGCGGCGGAAATCATGGACTTGCCTCCGATGCCTCCGGCCGTGATGCTGGAGGAGCGGTAGATTCCGCCGCCTGGAACAATTCCGGGAATTGCCTACAATGGTGGTGCGTGGAAAAGGGGTCAGGCACCAATCGCCAGATGGCCCGAAGGGTGCTGCGCACTATTGGTGCCTGACCCCTTTTCCGGGCACCCAGGCCTTCTCCGTTTCTATTCGGCTTCGTATTGAGTGAGCATGCAATGTTGAAAATTGACTTGAAGCAGTTTCTGTTGTTGGCATTGATGCTGACATGCGCAGTCGTTCCGGCATCTGCCCAGGAAGGCGTGTTGGATCTGGGCAAGCATGAATTCGCAAGGCGAATTCCGGGATCCGGACCACTCACGAATGAACAGATTGCAGACTGGCTGTCGCACGCCGAAAACCATAAGCCTCTGGCTGTCAAACTTCCGCTTGGGCTGAGTTTGGGCCAAAGCCAGATGAAGGGGCTGGAAAAGAATCCGCTCACGCTGGCAAAGATTGAACTCGGTCGGCAATTGTACTTCGACAATCGACTTTCATCAGATAACACCGTCAGTTGCGCTTCGTGCCATCATCCTCAGGAAGGATTCTCGCGTCACACGCCGACTGGCGTCGGCATCGGGGGACAAAAGGGTGGGCGTAATTCACCAGTGAGCTACAACCGGATCCTGAGCGACGCACAATTCTGGGACGGTCGCGCAGATTCACTGGAAGCTCAGGCGATTGGACCAATTCAGAACCCGATCGAAATGGGAAACACGCATGACGTGATGGTGAAGACGCTGAAGAACATTGAGGGTTACTCTATGCAATTCGAAAAGATCTTCCCAGGCTCCGGATTCACAATCGAAAATGTCGGGAAAGCCATCGCAGCCTTTGAACGAACTCTGGTCACCGGGCCTGCACCATACGATTACAGTGAAGCCTACAAACGATTTGCAACACTTGCCCAGGAAGATCTGGAAGAACTGAAAACCGATTCACCGGAAACATATGCGCAGTACGAAGAGGCCAAATTGCTCGCAGAAGCAAACCCGATGTCCGACAGTGCTCTCCGAGGTCAGGAATTATTTTTCAGTAAGCGCGTGGGCTGCAGTAACTGCCACGTGGGTGCGAATCTTGCGGACGAACAGTATCACAATCTGGGAATTGGCATGGCTGCGAAAGACCCGGACCTTGGACGATTCACTGAAACTAAAGTCGAAAAGGACAAAGGGGCCTTCAAGACACCGACGATTCGCAACGTGGCGTTGTCAGCGCCTTACATGCACGACGGCGGCATGGCGACGCTGGAAGAAGTCGTGGAACATTACAATAAAGGCGGTGACAAGAATCCGTGGCTGAGCGACAAGATTGTGCCGCTGAAGCTGACGCCTCAGGAAAGCATTGATCTTGTTGAGTTCATGCGTGCCTGTACCGGCTCCTTCCCGTCCGTGTCGAGTGCGAGGTTGCCGCAGGAGTAGCGCATAGTGCTGGAGTGCTCTAACAAAATTGCGACAGGCACTCTTGCCTGACATTCTGTTCTAAACGCGGGCGAAATTGAGGTGTTGAACCTGAAATGTAGCCGAATTCGCGAGAATTCGGGGGGTCAACCGGCCTGCGTCCGAATTCTCACGCATCCGGCTACAACTTATGTTCATGCCGCTCAAAGTATATGAAGCGTTTTCTGATCTGCCGCGACAGCCGGTCCTGGTTTTGTCAGGTGTAAATCGCAGGGTGCGTGAAGCGGAGCGCAACGCACCATCTTTTTGGAAGTAGAGAGACCCGGTGTGTTCCGCTAGCGCTGCACACACCCTGTTGGAATCACAGAATTAAACTCCGCCAGACCCATGAGGCATTGATGAGGAACGAGACCTCCGGCGACCATTCGTTACTGCTGTGCGAGTTGGCGGCGATTCTGACGATGCTCGCTGTCGCACCAATGGCGGCAGCTCAGACCGTTACGCCGCAGGCGACAACCCCGCAAGCTGAGCCAGATGTGACGAAGCCATCCGCGCCCGGATCTCGGGAATCGATCACGTACGATCACGTCTATGGGAACAAACTCATCTCGATCGGAGCTTTTTCGCCAACTCGCATCACATGGCTCGACGACGAATACTACATTCAACGCGAAAGCAGTGGGTGGAAGAAAGTCGCGGCAAAGACGGGTGACAGCAGTCCCTGGTACGATGTCGATCATCTGGCGAAAGTGTTGGTACAGATCCCGAATGTTTCTGAATCCGACGCTCAGCGTCTGGCACCCGGAGCGTGGATTGAGTTCCTGCCGTCGAAGAATATCGTGGTGTTTCGCCTCGGTGAGCGATTGATCCGGATGCACCTGGACGGTTCGAACATTGCCGTTGTTGAAGACGTTCCGGCCGACATAGAACTCACGACGCTCAGTCCTGGTGGTTCTGCACTGGCGTTCGTTCGAAAGAATGAACTCTGGGTTGTCGATTTCGAAGCGAAGGCAGTCCGGCAGTTGACGCACGATTCCACGCATTATGTGCGGAATGGCAAGGCGGACTGGGTGTACTACGAAGAAGTCTACAGCCGCAATTGGCAGGCGTATCGCTGGAGCCCCGATGGCACACAGATTGCCTATCAGCAATTTGATGACACCGATGTGCCGAAGTTTCAGGTCGCTGATCATGCGTCAGTGGAGCAGTCATTTGAAACCGAGTATTTCCCGAAGGCCGGGGACAGGAATCCCAAAGTGCGACTCGGCATCGTCGCGATGTCCGGTGGCGAAACGTCATGGGTGGACACGTCCCTGTACCCCGCAGATGACCTGATTATTGCGCACTTCAACTGGTTGCCGGATAATTCCAGCCTCTACTGGTACGCTCAGAATCGCATTCAAACGTGGCTCGATGTGATGACTACCTCGATGCCTGATGGACAGACCGTCAAGCTGCTCCGCGATGAAACGGGAGCGTGGGTTGACAATCCTCTTGATCTGACATTTCTGTCGAACGGCAGTTTCCTGTTCTTCAGCGAGCACACCGGATGGCGTCATCTGTATCGGGTTTCACCAGACGGGAAAATGATCACACCGGTCACGAGCGGGGAATGGGAAGTTCGCGCACAGCACGCCGTCGATGATCATGAGACTTATGTGATGGTGTCCGGCACGAAAGACTCACATATTGCCGAAAACGTATACCGCGTTTCGCTGAAGAATTCTGGCGATGTCGCGAGACTGACACCTGAAGATGCGATGCATGTCGCCAGCGTCAGCGAACACGGCAGCTATTTTGTGGACTCATTCAGTAGTATTGACCAGCCCGCAAAAGTCGTCGTCCGAAATGCGAGCGGTCTCGAACTGCGAGTAATATCGGAGCCTGCGTCTGTGCCGCGTGACAAGTATGCGTTCGGCACCGTGGAACTTCGCGATATCCCGATGGCGGATGGTTCGACGACAAAGGCGATCTTCGTGCTGCCGCCGGATTTCGATCGCATGACACAGTATCCCGTTTGGCTGCGAACCTACGGTGGCCCGCATCATCCCCAGGTAAAAAATGCCTGGGGCAACCGCATGCCCGATCACCTGTTGGCGAATCAGGGAATTGTCGTCATCATCTGGGATCCGCGCACGGCAAGCGGTTACGGGGCGAAAAGCGCATGGCAGGCCTATAAGCAACTCGGTGTGGAAGAGACGAAAGATCTGGATACCCTGTGCGGCTGGCTGCATGATCAGTCATGGGTCGATGCGCAACGCATCGGCCAGAGCGGTCACAGTTACGGAGGTTATTTTACCTCGTACGCCATGACGCACTCCGACAAAATCTGTGCCGGGATTGCCGGCGCGCCTGTCACGGATTGGGCAAACTATGACTCGATCTATACGGAACGATTCATGTCCACTCCGCAACTCAATCGTGAAGGCTATCAAAAGTCATCCGTCGTGGCGGCGGCGTCAGGACTTAAAGGACGACTGTTGATCCTGCACGGACTGAAAGACGATAACGTACACCCCGAAAATTCCATTCAGCTCATCCATGAGCTGCAAAAGGCAGAGCGTCACTTCGAAGTGATGTTCTATCCAACGTCTCGCCACGGAATTTATGGCAAACATTACAACAAACTGTGCTTCAACTTCATCGTTGACGCAATGGGGAAACCTGAGGCCCGACAGCCGTAGACCGCCTGCAGATATCGCTCAGAACATACCTGCACAGAAATGTGTGGCAATGTTTGAACAACCACGCCCGTGCGCGGTCAGCATAAATCGCCATTGGTAGATCATATGTCAACCGGTGAATCTCAACGTACATGGATTCCGATTTCGTTCAGTGCCAGCAACGTGCTGCAGTTGTTGGCGGCGATGGCCTGTTTTCTGGCGGCGTTTGTGCTGCCGGCTAACTTCCCGGAATTTGAAGGATCGCCGAAATATTTATTGCTGGTGCTGGGCGGCGGATTCCTTGTCTTCACCGTGCTGTCAATGCTGCTGCGTCCATGGCTGACCATGATCGCTCAGAAGATTGGCATTCGATCTCGTATGTTGCTGCCACGCGAAGGCATCGTCTATCTGGGAATCATGCTGGTCATTGCCGTCGCCGCGCTCACCGGCGGCAATCCCGATACCGGCAACATGCTGCTGCTGATCTTTGGCATGATGGCAGGACCGTTTGTCTTCAACGGTTGGATCGTGGTGGCCATGCTGGCGCGCGTCAATGTGTCGCGGCATCTGCCGGTCTCCGTTTCAGCAGAAACCTGGTTTTCCGTTGAAATCCGCATGAGGAACGACAAAAAATTACTCTCGTCGCGGCTGGTCGAAGTCCGTGACGTCGTGCAAGGCAAAAAAGTCCGGGTTGAAGGCAAAGTGATCTTTGTGCGCATCGCACCGGGAGAGCGGCGTTCGGCTCACTACGACATCTGCATTTCTCGCCGTGGTTTGTACAAGTTCGGCCCGTTACGATTGAGTTCCCGCTTTCCGTTGGGCATCGGGGAACGCGGCCATGTTGTGTCTGCTGGCGACGAGGTCATCGTGCATCCGAAGATCGGACGGCTTTTGCAGGCGTGGACACGGCGCGAGCGAGAACTGGCCGAATCCGTCACGCGCTCGAACGCACGGGTCGGTCTGTTCGATGACGAGTTTCACGGAATCCGCGAATACCGTACCGGCGACAATCCGCGAGCCATCCATTGGCGCAGTTCGGCTCGACACGGGCACGTTATGGTCAAACAGCACGAACAGCATCGGGAAGCGGACCTGATCGTTCTGCTTGATTTGTATTCGTCAAAGGAGTTTTCAGAACCGCTGCAGGAACGCGCGATCAGTCTGGCCGCGACGATCTGCGTTGAGCAGACCCGCCAGTCATCATCAGGTCGCTATCGGCTCATGATTGCCGGCAAGGATTTTCAGAACGTGGAATGTTCCGGCTCCGCAGGCTTCCGCGACGCGGCACTGAAGGAGCTGGCGGTTTGCGAATCGTCTCCGAAGGCCCAACTGGCGTCGATGCTGCTGGCAGTGTGCCAGAGCTATCTGGCACCGAACAGTCGCTTTGTGCTCATCACTCCACGGCCTGAAGCCGCCAGATTGCTGGCCGATTCGATCGCCCAGGAAAATCTGCGGTATGAGCAACAGTTCATCGGACGTCTGATGATCCTCACGGCAGATGAGGAGACACTGAATGCAACACTGGCCATGGATGTGGACGCAATTCCCGTTTTGCAGCAAGGACCGACGACCAACGTGACGTCATCCTCAGCAGATTTTGTCAGAGTTCCATTTCCAGTCACAGCATTGGCCGGCCCCGAGGTTCCGGTCCTGGACACAAGCGACCGAAAACTGCAATCCGCCTTCTATCGCAGTATCACGCTCACCACGGCCATGGCGGGGCTGGTGCTTTGTCACAGTGAAGGCAGTTTTTTTCCGGCGGTACTCACGCCGTTTGTCGCCGTCATGGCGTGGATTTTTGTCGATCAATTGAGGTGGATTCGACTGCCGACCTGGCTCGCGAATGTTTGCGGTCTGGCTGCGCTGGCAATTTCCATGTACGAATTCAGCCGGGGCAACGTGGAGGGCAAGTTGCTGTCCGGAGCGCACATGCTCGTGTACCTGACATGCATTGTGCTGATGATGCACAAGGGGCATCGTCAATATTGGTGGCTGATGGCCCTGACTTTGCTGCAGATGGCGGTTGCAGCAGTGCTGAAGACGGGTGTGTTCTTTGGCGGTTCCATGCTGCTGATGATGGCACTCTTGTTGTGGACGCTGTCGGTGTTTTCGCTGTATCGCGTGATGGATCAGCATGTCAGTCGGAAAGTGAAGCGAGGAGCGTTGAGTGATCGTCCCCGACAGGATTCCGCGGCAGTCACGAAATCGTTGCAGAACAACGGCAAGGATTCGTTGATTCAGGTTCGCGATGGTTTACAGCGTGATACTTCTGAAACATGGGTCGGCTGGCGATTTCGCAGTATGGTGAGCGGCTCGTTTGTGGTGTCGCTGGTGCTGGCGGTGTTTGTATTCGCGGCGTTTCCCCGTGTTTGGGTCCCGGCGGGAGCCGCGTTTGCGGCGGATGCGGCAAGCGAAGGCGGGCTCGGGTCTCGCAGCGGCTTCAATGACAAAGTGTCGCTCGGGCGTGTCGGACGTATCACGCTCAGTCAACAGCGTGTACTGCTTTTCAGCGTCACCAGTCTGAAGTCCAAAAAGCCGGTTTCCGCCGAAGAGTTTGCCGCAGCGATCGACATGGATGAAGTCCGATTTCGAGGCAATACGCTGGGGAACTACCATGATGGAAATTGGGGTGGCGCGGTTCGTGCACGAGCGGTTGCTGATTCGGATTATCCAATCGATCGTTTTGCAGACAGCGGAGGACTGGTCCCTGAATTCCAGGTTGAGATTACTCAGGATGCACCGGTCGGCACCTATGCGTTTGCCCCGTATCCGGTATCGAGCATCCGAACAACCGGTAAAAGCCAGATTCGCATACGGCCGATCACGGGTACAATGGTCTGGAGCGGAACGTCTGCCACTGATCAGCCTCGGACATTCACCGTGGAATGCCTGCGCATTGATGCGACATCTGATGAAAACCCGGCATCTGAATCCCGCCTGACCCCTGATCAGGCCTTGAACGACTCTCAGCAGGACATGAAGCGATTCTCTCGTCGCGTCGCACGCGATTTCTATCTGGCACCGAACATCGCCGACGAACTGCCACGTCTGCAGAAGCTGACAAATCAACTGTGTACGAAGGATGGCCGAAGAATTTCCGAGGCAGCACGAGTCAGCGCGGTTCTGCAGTATCTGAGTACCGAAAATGGATTTGCGTATTCAACAATACAGACTCGACATGACCGGTCGATCGATCCGGTCGAAGACTTTCTGTTCAATACCAGATCGGGCCATTGCGAATACTACGCATCTGCCTGCGTACTGATGCTGCAGTCGGTGCAGATTCCGGCACGGCTGGTCAATGGATACTACGGCAGCGATGTCAATTCCATGACTGGAAAGAATGAAATCCGCCAGCGGCACGCACACAGCTGGGTCGAAGCATTTCTGGATGATCGCTGGCAGACGCTGGAACCCACACCTGCGGAGCCACGGCGTGAGATGGTTTCAGCCGGAAAGGCGGATTCGCTGATGAGTAATCTCCAGATGGCGATTTCAGATTTGTGGAATGATGGCGTGCACAACATGTCGGCAGAACGGCAAAAAGCGTTTTTCGCGCCCGTGATCTCTACGTCAAAGTCTATGTTTGACTCGATTCGCCAACAGGGATTTTTCACCGCGATATGGAACGGAATCCAGTCGTTTCTGACGTCACCGGAATCCTGGTTCAGCTGGCGCGGGGGCGTAGCAACATTCCTGTTGCTCCTTATGGGCGGGTTGTTTTCTCGACTGCATCCGTTGGCGCGTCTGCTGCGGGCGGTGCGGTCTCTCTTGACACAATTTTCCGAAAAGCAACGAGCAAGCCGATCGGTGATCCGCTTCTACGCAAGGTTCTGTGGTTTATGCGAACAACACGGCATGCGACTTTCGGCAGCCGATAGTGCTCTGGAAAACGGGCGTTCATCGGTTCTGCGATTCGGGGAGCGATTGCACTCCGCAGAACTTCGTCAGTTGCCGATTCGCATTGTTACGGCGTTTAATGCAGTTCGGTTTGGAAAAGCGGAACTGACAGATGAACAGGCTGCCAGCATCGGAAAGGATCTGACGGACTTCGCAGCTGCGTTGTCTCATCAAAAAAGCCTGACCGGTTAGCAACTGGAACTTCAGAAATTCCAGGATTCTGTCACACTCTGCGAATCAGACCGTGTAATCTGAGATTGAGAATCTGGCCTGTTTGCCCATGGCGATTCGCCGACCGTGGAAGAGTCTACTTCAATGACAGATGTCTGCCCGCACTGCCAACATGCTGTCGCGCTGAACTCCGGACGATGCCCACGTTGTGGAAAACCGATACTGAAAGATCGTGGTGAATCGACGTGTGATACTGTCATTGTGCACACAGGCAACACGAATGTTGACAAGGTGTCCACAGAAATCGAACTCGACCAGTTGCTGCTGCCTGGCCAGGTACTGGACATTTACAAGTGTGAGAAAATGCTGGGTCGTGGCGGCATGGGTGTCGTCTATCTGGCCCGCAACACAAGTCTGCAGCGACTTTGCGCGCTCAAGCTGCTGTCGCCTCGCAGGATTCAGACAGACGTTGATTACGTCGCGCGCTTCGAAAACGAGGGCCGTGCCGCAGCCGCACTTGTGCATCCCAATGTCGTGACGACACACGCGATTGGCCGCGCTGACGACTTTCATTTTCTGGAAATGGAATACGTCGCGGGAAATGCTCTCCAGCACGAAATTGATATGCAGGGAGCGATTGGACCAATTCGATCGACGACAATGGCTGTTGGTATCGCGTCCGGTCTGGCGATGGCGCATCGACTGGGCATCATTCATCGGGATCTGAAACCCGATAACGTTCTTGTGACCCCCGGCGGAATTCCGAAGATTGTGGACTTTGGCCTCGCGAAACGCATCGTCGGCGCGGATGTTGAAGGACACGCACTTGCCGGTACGCCATATTTTATGGCTCCGGAATTGTTTGAGGGACAACCGGCGACGCCTTCGACCGACGTCTACGCCCTCGGTGTGTGTTACTACCTGATGCTCACGGGGCGGTATCCGTTTGAAGGCGACTCCGTCAATTCTCTGATGAAGTCCATTCTTACGGCAGAGTATACCAGCGTACGCCGCATCAACGATGCAATTCCGCTGGACATCGCAGAATGCGTGTCGCAGATGTTGCATCGCGAACCAGATCACCGCCCACGCGATGGCGGGGCCGTCTCTCAATTATTGCAGGCCGTCCTGGGCTCCGTGCGGGATCTGGACAATTTGATTTATGATGCGTTCAATGGACTTCCGAATATCCGCTGGCAACGTGACCAGAGCGATCGTTTTCGCGTCTGCCTGACTCTGCGTGGAGATCGCACTCAGACTGTGTACATTGAAAACAGCGAACACGCGGCCGGTGATCGTCTGCTGATGATCTACAGTTTGTGTTGTCGTGCAAGTCCGGACTTCTACGAAGACGCACTGCGGCTGAATGCGGTTGTTCATCATGGAGGCATTTCGATTCGTAATATCGATGGCCAACCGTACTTTGTGATGGTGGATACGTACCCTCGAGGCACTGTGAGCGGTGAAGAAATTCGCCGTAGCGTGATCGAACTGGGCTGCCGAGCCGATTTCGTGGAAGAACGACTGACAGGGACTGATGTGAATTGAGTACAATCTGCCGTCGAATGGAATTTGCCCCGCTCATTCGCGCGCTGCTGGATTGCAGTGAGGTTTTGTGCGTGCCGTAGCTGCGATTCCTGTACGTTGGACATTCTTGTCCAAGTCTTTGTTCGAATGTCCCAGATCCGCTTGTAGTCCCGGCTTAAGCCGGAAAAGGGGCCGACGTTTCATGGTGGCGCAGGCTGACTTTCCGCCTAAAGGCGGTACTACTAACAATGCTTTTCGCTTCGGCGAAGTTGGTTGGTAATTCGACGGACATGAATGTCCATCCTGCGGTGGCGTGCGACTTTATCGCCAGGCGTCTATAATCTGCAACGCCATTTATCCTGCCTGTTTTTCGGTGTTCGCTTCGGAGACTCTTCAATGTCCACGTCGATGTTGCGCCTGGCCGTTGCGGCTGCTTGCTGCATTTTCTGGAATGGCGTAGCCCGGTCTGGTGACGAGGCGGTCGCTCGAACCAAAGACGGCAACCGCCTGGCGTATCTCGACGAATGCAATCCGTGGTATCCGCATAGGGATTTCCCAAAGCTCATCACTCCACAGTGGGTCGGTGAGGAAGGTGTTGAGGCCGTAATTGTGCTCGGCATCGACGACATGCGGGACCCGGCGAAGTACGAACAGTATCTGCGACCGATCCTGAATCGCCTCAAGCAGATCGACGGTCGATCCCCTGTCAGTATTATGACGTGTGACGTCAAGCCGGATGATCCGCAACTGCAGAGCTGGCTCGGCGAAGGCCTGAGCATCGAATGCCACACAATCGATCATCCCTGTCCGATTCTGCAGGGCGGCGATGGTCTCAAAAAGGTGTCTGAAACTTTGGAGGCGTCGATACCCTCGGCTGAAGTTGTGACGCCGGAGAGTTCCAGACACCTTTTTGAGCCTGCTTTTGCGAAGGCCAAATCCACCTACGACCGCTGCGTGGACCTGATGGGAACGATCCCCGACAACAAGCCTGTCGCGTTCCGAACGCCGTGCTGCGATTCGCTGAACACTGTAAGCCCAAGGTTCTTTGCCGAGATCTTTGACAGCACCACCGAAAGCGGAAACTTCCTGCAGATCGATTCGTCGGTCTTCACGTTCTTCACGTCGGAAGATGAATCGCTGCCGAAGGAACTGGTGCTCGACGCCAACGGCGAGGAGCGATTCTGGAAGTACCTGCCGAAGAACAACAAGTACGGCGGCAATGTCCACAACAACTTTGTGAACTACATCAAGAACTATCCGTATCCCTACGTGATCAACAACTCATGCTGGGAAATCCCCTGTATCGCCCCCAGCGACTGGTCGGCTCAGCATCTTCACGGAGCCAACAATCCGACGACCGTCGAAGACTGGAAAGCCGCGATCGATCTGACCGTTCACAAGCAGGGGTGCTTCAGCCTCGTGTTCCATCCTCACGGCTGGATTTCACCGGAGCAGGTTGTCGAGATGATTGACCATGCCGTGGCGAAGCATGGAAAGAAAGTGAAGTTTTTGAATTTCAAGGAGGTGGCGGAGAGGTTGAATCACGCGTTGTCAGGCGACACGCCATACCGCATTTCAACAGTAAAGAGTTTGCTGATTCCTTCGCAGAAAGATCTCACTGTCATCGATGTACCGAACGCGATGGCGAGTTTTCTATATGCGCATTCGCCAAAGTTTCATTTTGTGAATCCCGAAGGCAAGCAGCTTGAGTATCCCCTTGATTATGTTCGGACCGGGGAGCAAATGATGGCGGGTGGTCGATATTCGGATTCGTTCATTCCATTTATTGGTTACGACAAACCGCACAATGGTCTCTTTATCCACGACCGCCACTTCTGCTGGATCAATGAAGACACGGCTCATTTGCCGGATTTGATGTATCGGGTTTCCTTCGACGAAATCCTTGCCGAACACAAAAAGGCGAGCGGCAGGGCGTCAGCCCTCCGTGGGAACGCGCATGACGAAGAGCAGGACGTACACGGAGGGCTGACGCCCAGCCGCTCGCCTGAGTACGAACCCGTTCCCGTCGGCGCTGCGGTGGTCGATATTACGCCCGAGTACCCCGTGCGGCTCACGGGATACGGCAATCGTATGAAGGAATCCGAAGGTGTTGCCGCGAGAATTCATGCAAGGGCGCTGGCAATTGGGGATTCGGCGAGCGGCAGGGCGTCAGCCCTCCGTGGCACGTCAAAGGAGACACGGAGGGCTGACGCCCAACCGCTCGCCTTGATAGTCACTGTCGATAACTGCGGCGTCCCGATGCAAATCACCGAAGCCGTGTTTACAAAGCTCAAAGAAAAACATGGGCTCACCCGCGAGCGGTTTACGATTTCATCCACACATTCCCACTCCGCGCCATGGCTGCGGGGATTCGCGCCGAATATTTTCGACGCGATTCCTGATGATCATGCCGCACACCTCGCTCAGTACGAAACGGAGCTGATCGAAAAACTCGTCGAAGTCGTCGATAACGCCATCGCAGCGCGGCGACCGGGGCACTTGTCTTCAGGCTTTGGCGAAACGAATTTTGCAATGAACCGACGATTGATTGCTGACGGAAAATGGACCAACTTCGGCGAAGTTCCCGATGGACCGACCGATAAACGAGTCCCCGTACTGGCAGCGCATGACACCGAGGGAAAACTGATCGCCGTGCTCGCAAATTATGCTTGTCACTGCACCACCGAAACCGGCGAGTTCAATCAGATCAGCGGCGACTGGGCTGGCTTCGCAGCAG
This sequence comes from uncultured Chitinophaga sp., assembly GCA_964517865.1. Lineage (GTDB taxonomy): Bacteria > Planctomycetota > Planctomycetia > Planctomycetales > Planctomycetaceae > SXXK01. Next base: position 2,875 of record CAZFDW010000060.1, on the reverse strand, counting down.
ACATGCTCGAAGCCGATCATCCCGGCGCGGTGGCTCTGATTGCCATCGGCTGCGGAGCTGATGCGAATCCGTCGCCACGAGGGACTCATGAACAGGCGAAAGTGCATGGACGCACGATGGCGGACGAGGTGACGAGAGTTTTGGCGAGCGGCAGGGCGTCAGCCCTCCGTGTAAACGCGAATCCGGAATCAGGGCAGAACGCACACGGAGGGCTGACGCCCAACCGCTCGCCGGAAGCCGCAATGCATCCAATTGATCCCACCATCACCTGCCGCATGGCTCGGATCGATCTGCCGCTGGGACCATTGCCGCCCCGAGCCGACTGGGAACAGCAGGCGACTCAACCCGGAGTGACCGGTTCACGCGCCCGCTACTTTCTGAAGATGCTCGACGAGGGCAAAGAAATCCCATCGACCATTCCGAACTATCCCGTGCAAACATGGTGTTTCGGTGAAGACCTTGCGATGGTATTTCTCGGCGGCGAGGTCGTGGTGGATTATTCGATCCGCATGAACGACATGTTCGACAGCGACCGGTTGTGGATTAACGCCTACAGCAATGACGTCCCGTGCTACATTGCATCGTCTCGAGTGCTTCGCGAGGGCGGCTACGAAGCCGATTCGTCGATGCTCTACTATCGCCGACCGACGCGTCTGGCACCGGAAGCAGAGGATGTGCTCTGTGACGCGGTCCAAAAAATCATGCCGCATGAGTTCTATTCCGAAGCCCTGCAACGCGACTTCCCGGCTCCGAAGAGCGCCGAGGAATCACTCAAATGCATGACCACGAAGCCGGACCTGCGCGTGGTGCTCGCGGCGTCTGAACCACTGATCCATGATCCAGTGGCATTCGACTGGGACGAACGTGGGCGTTTGTGGGTCGTGGAAATGGGGGATTATCCGGAAGGAGGATTCGGCATTCAGGATTCGGGATCCGGCGAATCACAGATGGATACGAGCCCTGCTAAATCCCGAATCCCGAATCCTGAATCCTCCTCTGGTCGCGTGCAGATGCTCGAAGACACTGACAAAGACGGCGTTTACGACAAGGCCACGACGTTTCTCGACGGGCTCGCGTTTCCCAATGGGATCCACTGCTGGCGGGGCGGAGTGATCATCACGATGGCTCCCGAGATCTTCTACGCCGAAGACACGGACGGGGATGGAGCTGCCGATGTCAGGGAAACTCTCTACAAGGGATTCGTCGAAGGCAACCAGCAGCACCGCGTCAACGGGCTCCGCTGGGGCTTGGATGGATGGCTGTATCTGGCGAACGGAGACAGTGGCGGGGAAATTGTGGGGACGGGGTACGTCCCGGCGAGCGGCAGGGCGTCAGCCCTCCGTGTCAACGCGCAAACGAAGTTAGAGCAGAACGCACACGGAGGGCTGACGCCCAGCCGCTCGCCGGTTTCTCTTCGTGGTCGCGATCTTCGAATCCACCCCGACACGAATGGGCTCGACACGGTCAGCGGGCAGACGCAGTTTGGGCGCGAACGTGACGACTTTGGAAACTGGTTCGGCAACAATAATTCAAACCCAATCTATCAGTATGTGCTCGAGGATCGCTACGTGCGACGCAATCCTCACGCCGGAATTTCGCAGGTGACGGCTCAGGTTGCGGCAATTCCCGGAGCCGCACCGGTTTATCCGACAAGCCGCACCCTGGCTCGTTTCAACGATTTTGCGTACGCAAATCGGTTTACGTCGGCGTGCAGTACGATGATCTATCGCGACAATTACCTCGGCGAACAGTACTACGGCAATGCGTTCACGTCGGAGCCCGTACACAACCTGGTTTCGCGGCTTGTGATGGCGCGCGATGGCTACGGCTTCAAAGGCGAACGAGCGGCCGATGAACAGGCGTCGGAATTCCTTGCTTCCAGCGACAACTGGTTCAGACCGACGATGATCCGCACCGGCCCGGATGGAGCGATCTGGGTCGCCGACATGTACCGCGCCGTGATTGAACATCCGGAATGGATCCCTCCGGAATATCAGCGGAAAATGAATCTGTACGCGGGAAATGATAAGGGGCGGATTTATCGAATTGTTCCCGCGACGGAATGCTGCGGCGAAATTTCGGCGAGCGGCAGGGCGTCAGCCCTCCGTGTCCATGGCGAATCGAAACAGAACGGAGTCGGCCAGCAGTACGCACACGGAGGGCTGACGCCCAACCGCTCGCCCGAGCGAGATGGCTACTTTGAAAAACCATGGAACGAGATCCCGATCGCAGATCTTGTGAAGCGACTGGAAAGCCCCAATGGCTGGTGGCGGGATACGGCACATCGAATTCTGATACATCGGCCAGCCGAATTGCAGGATAATCAGCAGTCGATCCTCGAGGTCCTGAGGATCTTTACGGTCGGCAATTCGCAGAATCGAATTCAGGCGGGCGCGCTGCTTGCGACAATTCCAGAATTACCGGTTCGTGATTTTCATTCCGGGACCCTGATTTCGCTGACTGCGACACTCCTGCTGGATCCCGATCCGGAGATCCGCCGACTCGCCATTCAATTGATGGAGCCTGCATTTCACAGCGAGACGACAGACGAGGACCCTCTGCTTGCAGGGTTGAAGGAGTTGCTGGATCAGGACGACACTCTGCGAAAGGAAATGACGGAGAGCCTTGCCGCTGCAAGACGCGACATGAGAGTCGGCCTACTTGAAGCGTTGACACCATCGCCGAATGATCAGGACAACGCCGTTCGCCTGCAACTCATGCTCAGTCTCGGTGAAGCCAAGGGTGACACAGGAGCAGCGTTGCTTGGCGAAATGCTGCGGCGCAATTTCGACACTCCGATACTGCGAAACGCCGGCCTGACGTCGCTGACACCGGACAACATCGGCGGAGTTCTCAAAGAAGCACTCAACGCGCC
>CAZFDW010000059.1:0-19953 GCA_964517865.1 uncultured Chitinophaga sp. | reverse complement strand
ACAAATCTGGCCGGAAACGTCATTGATGGGCTGCTTGTGCGGGAACTGCTGCCGGACGGTACCAGGGTGCGCGGGACCGATCCGGAAGGCATCCTCCGTGATGCGACGCTGACCTGGCTGGTGAGCAACCTGCGGCCTCAGGAAGAACAAGTCCTCCGCTTCACTGTGATTCCCACAGACGATCCGATCAGTGGCCGCGATACACTGTTTGAATCTCAGACCGAAGTTTCTGCGATCACGGCGGTCACGACGCGCACCGTCGTGACAGAAGAAATGTTCCAGCCATTGCCCCCGCGCCCACCCATCGGAACAAGCCCTCCGGAAATCGCTCGTGCACCAAAGTTGCGACTGCGGATTGCTCCACCTGATTCAGCCGTGACCGTTGGAGCCTGGACAACCGTGATGTTTCGCATCAGCAATATCGGCAACACCAGTGCCGAGGACGTCCGGCTGCGACTGATCCTTGATGAAGTCCTTGATCATCACGCGCTGTCCGACGATGACCTTGACCGTCAGCTCGACGCCCCCATCGCTCGCATTGCGCCGGGTGAAACCCGCGACTTTGAGCTGGTCGTCAAGCCCCGCCGAACCGGTGAAGCGGTATCTTCCGCTGAATTGTTCTTTGGCGACGAACAACTCGACCTGCAAATCTTTCGTCTCAGCACCCGCGCTGCCAACTCATCCACGTCTGCACCAACTCGAGTCCGCCCGTAATGCCGATCAGCGTTCAGTGCAGAATCCGTTTCTTCGGACGGTTCGTCCACCAAAATCATTCGCTATACTCATATGGAATTCCACTTCCCGTTTCCAATGGACTCTTGAGCCGGTATGCCTTCAATTGATGATATCCTCGCGGCCTGCGAATCACGGATTGGCTATCAATTTCGCGACCGGATCCTGTTGCGCCGCTGCCTGACACATAGTTCCTCAGCCGAAACCCGCCTGGACTCAAATGAACGCCTCGAGTTCCTTGGTGATTCGGTGCTGGGGGTCGTCATCTGCGAGTATCTGTTTCAGAATTTTCCCGATCAACGGGAAGGCCAGATGACTCAGATGAAGTCCTGGCTTGTCAGTCGCCAGACTTGTGCGCGGGTGGCCAGATTATTAGATGTCGAAGAATTGATTCTGGTGGGACGTGGTCTGCAGAGTATTCCGGATTCCATCCTGTCGGCGGTGGTGGAATCGCTGATCGCCGGTGTTTACTTTGATGGTGGCATGGAAGCGGCTCGACAGTTTATTCACACTTCGTTCCGTGAAGAATTGGCACTCTGCCGCCCGGAAGATGCTGAGAACTTCAAGAGTCAGCTCCAGGAGATCACGCAGCGCGATTTGGGAAAGACACCGGAATATGTTGTCGTCGAAGAATCAGGCCCTGATCACGCGCGTGTCTTCTGCATCGTTGCTCGAGTCGGTGATGCCGTCTTTGATTCAGGTTGCGGCAAAACCAAGAAAGAAGCCGAACAACAGGCCGCTCGCAACGCTGTCGAGTCACTGCAGCGCCCCGCTGCAGATCGTGATGTTGTTCAATAATCGCACACAACCCGGCGCGTAGGATGGTCATTTATGTCCGTCGCATGACCATGAAGCAATGTCGCAGCGAAGATGATTGTGCCTTGACAGTCGTTCGAAAACGCGAAAGTGTCTGGCCCGTATCTCGGACATGACTGTCCAGGCTACAGAAATCACAGCTGCCGCGCCGGGATCATCGGGATTTCGATGCATGCGGCTTCAATTTCACTGCGGACAAGCAGTGTGTTGCCGGTCAGGCAAAGCGTGTTCCAGCAAACACCGTCAATGGTCTTCAGAGTCCCGAGTTCGCGGTATTCATCCGGTGTGGCTTCCAGGAGCAGGAGTTCCCCGGATTCGCTGTGGAGCAGAATGTGGTCGCCCACCATGAGCACCTGGCCGTGACCAAAACGACCACGGCGTTTCCACATTTGTTTGCCGTCGGAGAGTCGCGCACATTCCATGAAGGCGTTGGAAAGAGTATACGCAAAACCGTCGTGAATGACGGGACTGGTCAGTTTGGTATTCAAAACTTTCGAACTGCTCCAGACCGACGAGGCGATCAGCTTGCCGTCCTGTCGCTCCAGATGAATGCGGTCTCCGCCGCCGTCTAAATACCCCTTGGATGTCAGCACGTCCGAATCTGAAATGACAGAAATCTGCGACGTGTTGGCACTCCCGTCGGATTGACCGGAGCGCGCGTGGCTCCACAGAATTTCACCTGTTGCAGGACTGAATCCCTGTGCCTGGGACTCGCACGTCAACAGAATCTGACGCTGTCCGGCAAGCGTGGCAAGCACTGGAGAACCATAGGCAATCATGGCGTCGCCACCTTTCCATCTGAGTTCCCCGGTTTTCAGGTCAAACGCCAGCAGAGTCGCGCGCGTGGCGCCTTCCGGTCCACCGCCGGGTACGACAACCGCATCATCGACAATCAATGGAGCACCGGATCGGCCCCAGGTTAGTCTGGTGTTCCCTTCGACCTGTGTCTGGAAGCCATCTGAGTCTTCAACTTCGCTCAGTCGGATGCCAAGGATTGCATTCAGATCTGTCTGCCAGATCAAAGAACCATCAGCGCCGTTCAGACACACAAGATTGCCCACAGCACCAATGGCATAGACGTTGCCCAGATGAATCGTGGGCGTGGAACGAGGTCCGATGCGCCCCAGCCCCATCTTGTCTTTGTGGCGTGCGGCGTGACTGTAGATCCACTTGAGTTCACCCGTGCGGATTTCGTAACACGTCACGCATTCCTGATTTCCCCGCTGCTCCATCGTGACGGCGAAACCGTTACGGGCAGAGAATCCGGACCAGCCTGCTCCGATCGGCTGCTTCCAGACGACACGAGTTTCCCGGGCGAATGCGGCCGCGTCAATCTGCTGACCATTCGTCACGAGGCCGTTTTGCCCCGGGCCAAGAAACCGCGGAAAATCTGTATTTGATTCGACCGACAGGTCCACCCGGGCCTTCAGGGGCGCATCGGTTGCCAGGATTTCACGACGCTCAGCCCAGATCGGTTCGAATCGAAGCAGATTTACGTCGCCGCCGTGTACCGGACGGAAGACTTTCAGCAACACGAAAATCGTCAGCACTGACAGCGCCGCACCGACCAGTCTTTTCCACCACCGCCAGCGGCTGAAAAACAGCATCCACGCCAGCCACAGCACGATCAAAGCTCCGGCAGTGAAGACCGTCACCACCATGATCACGTCGAGCCCCAGATCCATGGCGTCTTCAATTTCGCTGACAAACACCTGGGCCAGCACGGCGACAGCCAAAATGAGGATGGTCAGCAGCGTCATCTTGACAGGGAATCGAGGACGTTTCCCGGCGATTCCTGGTGCAACAGATTTCGGTTGGGCAGTGGCTGTGGTGGACATGATGAGTTCTTTGAAGGACGGCCGCATTCCGGAATAATTGTTGGATTGGAAGAACTCGTAACCGTCTGGATGGATACGAAATTATACCTTCGGTTCCCAGCCTGGTTCGTAATCGCGTTGCCACAGTTTCATGGCCGAGTCGTTCTCCAGCACATGACCGTTGGCGGGATGACAGCGAAGCGAATCGCCTGTGCGGTGAGCGATGTTGCCCAGGTGACAGAGCAGTGTCGATTTGTGGCCTTCTTCGATCTCCGAATGCAGTCGTTTCGGATCATCATTACGAACCGCATCGATAAAGTTTTCGATATGGGGCGTCAGGCCATCACTGCCATCCACGCGGGTAATTTCTTTGCCTTTTTCATCGAAGATTTTGTAGCCCCATTCGCTCAGACTCAGCGTGCCATTGTCGCCATGAAACGTGGCACCAAAGCCTGACCCATCTGCTCCGTAACGATTGCAGCTCAGGCATTCCCAGACGATCTGTTTCCTGCCTTCAAATTCGAACGAAACGACATGCGTGTCGGCCGTTTGCTGATCGTCTTCAAAACAGTAGCGGCCTCCGGATGACACGACGCGAATCGGATAATCGACCTGCAGTCCCCACCGCGACAAATCGATTGAATGGATGCCGTTGTTGCCGAGTTCCCCGTTGCCGTAGTTCCAGACCCAGTGCCAGTTGTAATGCAGGCGGTTGGACGTGTAAGGCAGACGCGGTGCCGGTCCCTGCCAGAGTTCGTAATCGATATTCGGAGGGACATCCGCCGGAGTGCCCGTCCCAATCGGCCCTCGATTCGCTGCATACCAGCTTCGACTGTAATAAACTTTGCCGATTCGCCCTGCGTGAAGCAGCCTCATCGCTTCAATGATCTTCTCACCACTGCGACGTTGATTACCCATCTGCACACAGCGTAGATTCTTTCGAGCGGCCTCAATGAGCAGTTCACCCTCACGAGCGTTATGACTACACGGTTTTTCGACGTAAACATGTTTGCCCGCGGTGCAGGCCAGGATGCTGGCGGGAGCGTGCCAGTGATTTGGAGCGGCACAGACCATGACATCAAGTTCCGGATCGTCGAGCATTTTGCGGAAATCGCCGACGGTTTTGACCTCGTAATCAACGGTCTTTGAAAATGATTCATGAAACGCCGCCAGACGTTTGCTGTCGATGTCACACACATAACGCACTTCAACACCGGGAACCGCCGCGAATTTTTGTGCCAAAGCGGAACCACGACTGACACCCATGATGCCAACGATGATATTGTCGTCTTCCGACTCTACCCCGCCCAAGGCTGCACTCGTGCTGGCGACTGCGGCTGAGGCCACCGTCGATGTTTTCAAAAACCTGCGACGAGTTGCGGGCGCGTGAGACTGGCTCGGGGCTGAGTTTTCCATGGCGGGCCCTTTTTCGGTGGGAGATCAGCGAGAGCAGGCAACTTATACGGAATGCGGCTTGGAAGCAAATGTCAAGCTTCGACGGCATTTCCGCTTGATCCGACCAGGAACTCCCTGCGTTCAGCGAACTGCAAATTGGCAGACGAACGTGCGGAAGCCTGGCAACTCAGCCTTTCAGCCGCTAAATTCCGGTTTCAATGAGACGCTCTTCTGCGGCTGCGCGACTGAATGCCGTCCCTTTAAGACCCAGTTATCCAGAAATTCCAGGGGCTAGAATCTATGAGTCAGGACACACCAATCAGCGATGCAGGCGCAACCGCAATGGCCACTGTGAATGACAAACCGGATCATGTGTATCTCGTTTCCTATCCAAAAATCATGTACCTGTATCCCACGGTCGTGACGGCGCTGTTCTGCGGTATCTTCATGTGGGCCAAAGGCGGCATTCCGCAGGAAGAAATCCGCGTGGCGGCCGTGCGAGGCAACGCCGTAGCAGATGTGTCGGAAACAGCCGCGTTCGCCCGAGCAGCATTCGGCTCGCAGGCAGATGAAAGCGCAACAACGCGCGCAGCGACTGAATCAGCGGAACTGCAGGCAAGCGAAACGCCCGAAGTGACCGATGCAGCATCGTCCACGAAGACTCCAAAAGCCGAAGAGGCCGCGCCCGCTGTCGATGATTTGGCAGGCAAACAAACTTACCATAATGTCGTTGCCCGGATTTTTCTGTTGGTAATGGCGTTAAACCTGGTCGTGATTGCGTTCGACTTTCCAAGAACTACGTCGCTCACCTGGTTCTTCGCGATCGTCGCGATGGTGATTGGAATCTGGTTCGTTTTGAAACTCAATCCATGGCTCGCTCCCCAGATCGTCAATGCACTCCTGAAAATCAAGCCGGCAGCCAATGCCTCGTTCTACCTGATCTTCGCCGGACTCATGTTGTTTCTGTACATCTGCGTGCTCGTCAGCCGACGATTTGATTACTGGGAAGTCAAAGGAAACGAACTCCTGCATCATCACGGATTTCTGAGCAATCTTGAACGCTTCTCCGCTCCGAATCTTCGGATCGACAAAGAAATCAATGATGTGTTCGAGTACCTGCTGCTGCGATCCGGGCGATTGATCATCCACGCCAGTAACGAACGTCGGGCGATCGTGCTCGAAAACGTGTTGTTCATCAACGACAAAGAAGAGCGTATTACCAAAATGCTCGGGGCTCTGCAGGTTCGCGTTCGCACTGAACGCGAATAGAATTTACTCCGCGAGGCCTGAAATGAGACTGTTGCGAGCCCGGGATTGTAACCCGAAGCGTCACATTTGACCGCAGAAAAGGCGAGCGGTTGGGCGTCAGCCCTCCGTGTCCTCACTGACTCCGACTCAACACCAACAGCCACATCACTCAAAGTTCGCACTCCAACGGGAAAAATCCTCATCCATGTCTGCCACTAAAGATTTCAAGGTCATTCCCTCCGATGCCGAATTGGAAACGCTCAGGAGGAATCTGACATTTCATCCTGCCAATCCGGCGAGCGCAAAGACGCTGTCGCGATTGCAGGTAGAAGACTACAACGCCCGCGGGTTCATCCGGCCGGTTGATGTTTATGCACCGGATGAAATTGCCACAATTCGGCAGTATTTCGACAGGCTGCTCGAAAAGACCATCGCATCCGGGGGAAACAGTTACTCCATCAGCACCGCGCACATGAAGTATGGCGGAGTCTATGACATCCTGACGAATAGACGGATCATTGATTCCGTCGCCGATCTGTTGGGCGAAGACGTCGTCGCCTGGGGATCCCATTTGTTCTGCAAGATGCCCGGCGATGGTCGCGCAGTCGCGTGGCATCAGGATGCCAGCTATTGGCCTTTGACACCATCGCATGCCGTGACGGTCTGGCTGGCAATCGACGATGCAGACCTCGAAAACGGCTGCATGAAATTTATCGCCGGCTCGCATCACTCAGGCCATCTGACATATCGCAAGAGCAGCCCGGAAGAACACAACGTGCTGGATCAGACCGTACCAGATGCTGAATCCTACGGCGAAATCGTCGTGGATGATCTCAAGGCCGGTCAGGCATCGATTCACAATGACCTGTTACTGCATGGCTCGGATGCCAATATGTCTACTCGCCGCCGCTGCGGTTTGACACTGCGGTATGCGGCCGCTCATGTCAGAGCGGGAATGCAGTGGAACGAAAAAGGCATCGTAATTCGAGGGACTGACCCGACGAATCACTGGGCGAATCCGCCGCGCCCGACGGTTGAGTAGTCCAGGTTCCCGGAGTTAAGCCATTCCGGATGTAGGACCTGTATCGATCCGGAATGCGCTTGACGCCGTGGTTTTCGTCCTATTAGCATGAGTTGCCGGATTTGGCAGGATGCGATGAGTCTGCACGTCAGGTAAACTGACCATGCTTTGGCGTTTCCCGGAAATTGAATCGCTTTGCCTTATCGCCGCCGCGCGGTTATGGCGAAGATGACAGCCGGTTTTCGCCGATTTCCAGATACGGTCTTTTGTTGAATCGAATTCGCAGCTCTGTGTTCGCGGATCGAAAAAGTTCCTGAGATTCCGCCGGAGTCATTTTGATGAGCAGGCTTGGGATTGTTTGCGGTACGCTTGTCATTATCGGCTTGCTCGTGGAATTCTGGCTCGTTGCAAAGCTGGGATATCGTCGTGGCGAGGTTGCCGACAAGCTGCGCGAAGCCACGCTGAAAAGTGAACAGGCGCTTGTGGAATTTGACAAAGCTGCCAGCGAACTGAAGACCGCCGAAGTCAATCTCGGCGCACTGAAGCTGGGTTGGGGATACGAATTTCCGTTTGCTCCGGCTAATCCAGCTCCCGTGCAGAATCAGGGAGGAAAGCTTTTTGTGACCGGGCTGGGTTCGTCCACAAAAGCACTGGAACCAAGAAAAGTCACCGCCGATGGTCAGGAAAAGATGGCTGCACCGCCGATGCATGTGTTCGCGGATAATGGTCAGGGAAAAGTTGTCTATACGGGCGAATTTCTGCTCGGGATTGGCCCGAATGAACTCGGTGAACAAACCTGCGTATTGTACCCGACATGGAAAGTCTCACCGGAGGAAATGGCATCGTGGAACTTCAACAATGGCGTTCGCATTCGCACTCAGATTCCACCGGGTGGCCGCGCTGAAATTGACAGCTTGAATCAGACGATTCAGCGTTCGGTCGAACAGTTGACGCAGCTCAATACTCGCACAGAAGATCAGAAGCTGCTGAAGGTCGATGCAGACAAGGCACTCCAGTCACGTCGCAATGAATTGCTGGGTGATGCGGAAGGTGCCGACGTGGCCGAACGACCAGAGTTCAAGGTGGGACTTGTCCGGGCGATTGAGGATGCGGAAGAAGAACGAAACGCCATACAGGTCGCGGTCGATTCAATTCGTCGCAACATCCAGCGGGCTGCTGCCAATCGATCGAAGCTTGTCGATAGCGTCAAGGAAATGGCGGCTAAGGCCTCAAAGCCCGTGACACAAATCTCGACCGCAACTCCATAGTTCCACGAAAATCATACTTCGCGCGGCCAGAAATGAATCCGACGAGCGGAGCGGCGTGAGCCCTCCGGTATCTCGTTTTTTGTACCGGCAAGCTGACGCATGCCGCTCGCCAGGTCTCTAAATCATGGCCGTCTTGCGCTTCACCAGCTGCAAGGGCACACCCCACGGATCACGCAGCATCGCGAACGTGTCACCAGGCGGCAGTTCATGCACATCCGCCACGATCGTCGCGCCAGCAGCCGTCAGCCGTCTGACGTCGGCCGCCACATCGGATGACACAAATGCCAGATGCAACGCAGGCGGCTCGACACTCGGAAAATCGAGCTTCGCCGCACCAGTGTTGCCATAGATTTCCAACATGACCGTGCCGCTTTCGTCCGCAATGAAATGTGCAAACGGCAAATCCATCATGCGTCGCTTGACTGTGAAACCGAGGTGCTCCACATACCAGCGAGCCATGTTCAATGGGTCAGCAACGTTCAACGCAAGATGTTCGATTTTCATGATATGCCACCCTGTTTGTAATCACGACTGGAAAGACTCACCCAGCGTCTGTTGACTTAGAACCGCTGAGCCGCAGGCGACGGTCATTTGGAGTGCGGCGACTTGTCGCCGCTTTGCCTTTCCTACACGGCCTGTTTGTCAATCGGCGTGGGAAAACAGCGAACATTCCCTTTCAATTTCAGGTGAAGTCCGCAGAACAAACAAATGTCGTTCGCAAGGCTAAAGTACATGAAAACGAAAGCGGTGACGAGTCACCGCACTCCAAAGGTCGCTTCTTCAGGGCTCAGAGCTAAACAAAACCGCTGACTACGCACCTAAATCAACAGACTGCCAGCTCCCCGGCCGCTCACCGGAACAGCGATTTTCCAACGGACTCCTGCCGGCTATTATTCCTCGGTGACTCCATCTCGTGCCGCGATGCTGGTATTCTTTTGTGCTTCCCAGTTCTTCAACCCTTTGTCGAGGAAAGTGATAAAGTCTGCACCTCCAGAACCGTCCAGACCTGCGAAACTCGACAAAAGTTCTTTACCATTGGCGGAAACGATTGCATAAAGCGGGAGAGCGGAGCTGTTCAAAAGAGCATCCTGCAGTTCCTGATTCTGCACGAGCAGCTTTTCAGCAAACTCCTTGTCGCTGACTCCAGGAATGATGTCGGTGTAAAGCTGAGCCCGCACCAGTTGATCAAGTCTCTGCAGCACGGCTTCATCCACGAGTACAGATCGTTCCATCTTCCGGCAATTGACGCAGTTGACTCCGGTAAAATCGATAAACATCGGCCGCTGTTCTTTTTCGGCCGTTGCGGTCGCTCTTTCAAACTCAAGCGCATAGTCCAATTCGTGATGTGAAATCACAAACCCCAACGCCTCCGTATTTCTGACGAACACGTCAGGGGGAGCGAACGCAGCCACATTGTGCCAGATAGACGTAAGCGGCATCTTGTGGACAAACATTCCGGCCGTGACATATCCGGCAAATGCCAGAAACAGCACACCAAAGAGATTCCTCACCAACTTCACGGTTGAAGTCACTGGCCCCATTGGCTTTCGAAAAAACCCCAGCAGATAAATGCCGGTCACAACTGACAGCACGATCCACGACCCCAAAAATGTCTTGTACGTGATGTAAACCGGGATACTGCCGACGGAAAACCCGATGTCAGCCACACTCAGAAACTTGGCCACCAGTGCCAGCTCAACGATGCCCATCGTGACCTTCACGTCATTCATCCAGCCGCCGCTGCGGGGAAGCCGTTTTAACATGGAAGGAAACAAAGCCAACAGGAAGAACGGTGAAGCAAACGCTGATGAGAATGCCAGCATCCCGACGACTGGCCAGAACACCTGCCCCTTCGCAGCCCATGCCAACAAGCTACCCACAAACGCAAACGTGCAGGTGAACGAAACCAGAGTGAAAGTCAAAGCCATAAACACAACACCAACCACTCCGCCCGTCGCCTCACGCTTAGAAGTCCAGGTGAGCAGCGACGATGGAAGCTGAATCTCGAACACACCCAACAGCATCAACGCAAACAGGAGAAACAATGCGGCAAAAAACAGGTTCAGCCACTTGTTGTTGGCAAGTGTATTCAGGCTCGCAGGGCCAAATACCGCTGCTGTGATCAGACCCAACACCGTAAATGCACCAATGATGCTCAAGCTGTAAATAATGGCGAGCCTGATCGAGCTGCCTGCCCTCTTCTCTTCCTGTTTCAGAAAGAATGCGACCGTCACAGGAATCATGGGAAACACGCACGGCGTGAGCAGTGCCAGAAATCCAGCCGCAGCAGCGGTGAACACGAATGCAAAGAAGCCTTCCTGCTGGCTTTCATTCTGGCTGTTCGAATTCGCCGCATTTGACAGTCGTAGGTTACCCGCAGGACCGGGGGGCGATCTGGAACCAACAACGACAGAACCAGGTTGTCCGGCCGTCAGCGTCAAAGCAAATTCTGCCTTGCCCGGTGGCAGACAACTTCCGTTACTGCACACCTGGAATCGAATCAGTCCATCCAGTTCGGCAGCTGGATCTGTGAGCGTAAAACGATGCGTCCAGGTGACTTCGTGAAAATGCACTCGCTGCACAATGTCGTCCAGCGGACGTTCGATTTCAGGCTCGACAGAGGCCTTGAATTCACTGCCGATCGGTTCCAGTCCCTTGATCGTTCCGAATTCGATCGTGGTCGGCTGTCCGGCCATGTCCGGATCCTGATCCAGCGCAAAGGTGTGCCACGGTTCTTCCAGCACCGCGCGGATCGACAACGTCAATTCGTCACCAATCTGAGGCCGCTGCGGCGTAAGTCCGATTTCGAAACGAATCTGCCCTTCATTAGCTGCTTTGCCGTAGCCGATCTTCGGGATGACAGTGATCGGGTTTTTGTCATTGTTAATTTCAGGGGCAACGACGTTAGTCGCGGGAGCTTCGGCCTCAGCATTTTCCAGCTCAGCGGTGAATTTTCTGTTGCGGACAGGAACGCACTCACCATTGCCGCCGAACTCCGGCGAACTGCAGTACATTCCGCTCAGCTTCCCCGTGACAACCGTACCGGGATCGGCGGTTCCCTCAAGTGTGGTACTCCACGTCACTCTGTCGAAGAACTTCTCAACCGTTTGGTCCAGGTCTTTTTCGAACACGGACTTGGGCTCATGATCGGCCTGCCACTCTGGTTTGCCAGCTGTTAACGATCCAGTATCGAGCAGGACAATCTTTGTCGCTCCGGTGAATGATGGATTCATCGAATAGATGTAGTAGCCCTCCGGCACGAGCGCCGTGACATGGATCTCTGTCCCGCCACCATCGACGTTTTTCAGCACTGCGGAAATCTCAACGTCAACATCCGGCCCGGATGTATTGCCAAACAGTGCTGCGCCACCGAGCAAACCGTCGGCGTCCTGTTGAGCGTGTGCGGCTTGTAAAAACAAGACGGTGAGCGTCGCACCGACGACGCGAATCACAACTGGCAAACTCTGGATTATCGAAAAGCGCAGCATCGAGGTGGCCTTGTTCATTCGGTTCGGGGCTCCTGAAGAGTACGAATATCCCCGGTACTTCCACGATGTAAAATACAGACTCGTGACCCTTTCTGGGAAGTCGTCTCCGGAGGAAAGCGACTTCCTCCCTCGGGAAAGGCTGACTTTTTCCGAATCTGCATCGGCAAAAAAAGCCAGGTTTCCGTCGCTGGCTGTTTTTCAATTCTGGGTATTCGGGACACGATGAGCTATCATACGTGACCCGGAAAAGTTGGCAAGTTTTGCCTCAACGCCCGCGGCGTGAGCGCTGGTGGACTTGCCTGGAGCGTAGATCTGCGCTGAAGTGCCCGCAGGCTCAGGGAGTGTTTGGGATGTCGCTATCCAACCCAATCGTTTTAGAACCCCTGAGAAAACCTGCATGAGCCGCGACGTTTGTGGTTGCGATTCAGGCAAGAAGAGAGGAAGAGACGGGCCACCCCGTCGATGACGAACAACGCAGCCTGAATGGTAACCGCAAGCGTCCCCATGGGTTGCGTCGATAGCGGCATAAACATTCGCCGAAGGCGTGGGCTTTTGGAACTGAGATGGCGGAGATTGCCGGGATGATTCAGTTTTCGGCATAATGAGTGCCGCAGGTCTGGAATGGAATCCGGTTGAGCAGCAGTTGGAGTCGTTACGGACTCTGATGGCGGAATTGCGTCACGAAGTCGCGGAACTGCGTGCAGAAAACATCGAGCTGCGGCGTGAGGTTGGCTATTGGAAGAGCATGCATGCTCGGGTGGTTGAGCGGAATATAAAATTGCAGGCCGAACTTGATGCAGCGAAGGCCGAGATTCGGCAGCTCAAAGACGAACGCTTCGGGCAGAAATCTGAAAAGCAATCACGCGTTGATCGCAGCAATCAGCTCGACGATCTGAATTCTTTGAAAATCGTCCAGCGACAGTGTCGAAAGTAGCCGAACCAGCCGCGTAACACGGGCGTGAGTTCGGCGGCAATCGACTTCAGCGAACCGGGCCGTTTACGCGGCGTCAGCTCTTTGAGGCGAGCCTTCATCTTCGCAAGACTCTCGCGACGGGGATAGATCCTGTCCCCGCGATACGAGTAGCCCGGAAACGCGAAGCTCTCGACTCGACTGTCAACAATCTTCGTCTGCGTGCGATGGAAAAGCACGGGTTGGGAAGTCAGAAGTAAGATCTGGAATTTCTTGAACACTAATCTCCGCTGATAACCATTAATCTCTACGAGAACGGCTTGGTATTGTGAGATGCATCCCGAGTCTGCATGAGCGTTAAGCAGCGAAGATCAGTGTTCCGAATTTCCGCCTCAACACGTCGTGATTGATGGTCGCGAAAGCGTAGGCTTGCGCGATCACGCTTGACATCCTGTCGTCTTCACCAACAGTAGGTCCTGACATCTCGCGTACAATTGCTCTGATTGGCGCACGAACTCCGTCAACAAATCGTTCTACAGCAGTTCGGTATCGCGTGCTCGCACTCCAACCAGACGGTCCGACATCAGATCGGAAATGCGTTCCTGAGCACTCGTGAAATCATTCCGTTCGGGTGTGTGCTAAAACGACACGGACATAAAATGGCCTCCTTGCGAGAAAATGCAGGAGATCAGACGAAACGTTTGCGCTGCAGTTGGTCTCTTCACGCATTCGGAAGTACGCTCTGCTCGTAAAACGCCTTACAACTTCAGCGCCTTCCAGGCAGCATGAAGTTCATCTAGCCGCCACAACCTCGCGCCGCGTTCTCCGCGGTAGACAACCAGCAGCTTTGTGCCGTCACGGCTGAAATCAACAGACTTTACCGCCTTGCCTTGCTCAGAAAAGGAATACATTTCCTCGTATTCACCCTGAGCAAAATTCCACACACGTATCCCCCCCTCGCTGTCTCCGCTTGCCAGCCAGGTTCCATCCCGTGTGACAGCAAGCGCCGTCACAACGCCGGCATGTAAGCCAATCTCAGACACTGTATGGGGTTTATCGAGGCCGACGATATAAAGATTGCCATCCTCGTTGCCCGCCACCAGATGCGTTTCACAGGGATGCATCGCCAATGCGGTGATCATGCGGCCGCCCAAAGGAGTCTCGGCACCACCGATGACCTTCGCTCGCTTCCCGGTCGTGGCATCCAGAAGAATGACTTTTCCCGCCTGCGTACCAACGGCGACGCGCTGACTGCCTGCAGCAAGACTGTGTAGTTCGCTTTCCCCGGAAAGATATGTTTCCATCGCGTTGCTCCAGCGAGCTGCCGGCTGCATGCCCGGAAACGTTGACGAATAGACGTCTTCAGACCCTCCGTTGATGGACCACAACAGTTGCTCATGCGGCGCTATGGATATCAGCCCATGCATCGGCAATCGACCATGACCACCCAGGTGATAAAGAGTCCGTCCGGGGACCAGCTTGATGCGGTCAATCCAGAACTCGTGGAGTTGAGGACTCTCTCCGAGTTCGATTGTGTATTCCGTTCCTGCTTCCCAGGCACCTTCTGTGAGTCGATCGATTTCGTAGAAGTGATAACTGGTTTGCGGCCATCCGGAACGCAGCGAACGACGAGTCTCACCGGAAGATGACTTTTTGGTGACGGTCAGGGCCGACTCAGTTTCACTCGTTCCCACAATG
Source organism: uncultured Chitinophaga sp. (assembly GCA_964517865.1). Lineage (GTDB taxonomy): Bacteria > Planctomycetota > Planctomycetia > Planctomycetales > Planctomycetaceae > SXXK01. Next base: position 5,560 of record CAZFDW010000059.1, on the reverse strand, counting down.
CGCACAGCGGCGTAAAGGCTCCAAAGTCGTCTTTTGTCTGCATCGTCTGCATCAACGAAATCCTGCATGCTTAACATGTCGTTCAGACGTACTCGAACCGACCGAGTGTGCCTGTCCACTACTGAAGCCCGACCGTTGGAGGCCAGACTGTCTGCCTGGGATTTAGCGGGATCGCCCTCCGGGGAAAGCATACGGTCTTCCTGGATCTCGCGTTGTCCGGAGGGAGCTGGTGGCAACGCATTTGCCAGGCCATTGCCCTGGGTCAGATGTAAGCCCAGCATCGATGAGGAAGTGGCAACTCCCAGCGAGGAATACCAGCTGGCATGGGCCGGTGCCGAAAGGGCGTGTACTGCACCTTCTGCGGAGCTGACGACATCCAGGCTCGTGGTTGAGCGAGCCTGGTCAATGTTCCAAAAGTGAAAAGACTCTTCCACGGTATGGACAGGCTCAACCAGCCGTGGACTTGACTGCTCAGTCAAAACAGCAATCTCAGTGCCGTCCGGCGAAATCGTGGCTGCCGTGACGGCCTGCGAAAACGGACCAACAACATCCCGTACCCCTGGACGACGCACTTCGTATAAATACGTTTCGTTTTGCACCGTCGTTGCCAGCCAACGCCCATCGGGACTTATCCGTGCCCGCGATTCATCACCTGCGGATGGCACCTGAACGCGATAAAGCAGCCGACCCTGAACGAGATCCCAAAGGCGAATCGATCCATCCGGACCCGAGGCCACGAGTAATGTCCCGTCAGCAGAGGTGCTGTATTGTTGGGCCGACTCCGGGATGGCAAGGCAAACCCGTCCGTTGCGTCGATCAACAACTTTGACCTGCCCCGCCTCTGGCGCAATCAGGAATTGACCGTCTTTCGTAAACTCCAGATAGCTGTTCCAGCATGGGTGCTGCAGCCAGTCCGCGCAAACATTTCCCTCAGGATCGCAGATGCGAATTCCTGTCGATCCAAAGGCGATGTGCCGTCCGTCCGGGCTGATCGCCACCGTACGACTTTGATGAACCTCAGGGGACGGCGACTGGTCAATCCAGCCCTGCGTCTGATCCCAGCGACGCCTGTAGACCTTGCCGGTGTACCAGTAGGAAAACCAAAGCTGCGAGCTGTCAGGAGAGAATGTCGGCAGCGGCACATCGTTTGATTCCTGCTGCCAGTTCCATGGGGCTTTGTCAGGATTCAGCGTATCCCATACATACAAATAGCCATGCCGCGTACCGGCAGCCAGCCAGCGCTGATCAGGGCTGAAGGCGAGCGAAAAAATGGATTCCTGCCACTGGTTATCGCTGCGTGTCAGAAGCTGGGCGAAATTATGGGCAAATGTCGGAAACGAATAAACCGCTTTGCGTTGTTTAGTTTCGAGATCGTATGTATAGACTGAGGCGTTGACATCCCCTTTAAACTGGGCGATCGCCAGCAGGCGATTATCCGGACTGAAGGCCACGTTCCGCGGAACGATGTCCGAAAAAACAGCCACTTGCCGCAGGTCGACTGAACTCATCGCGTCTGCTGTAAGCGTGCGTAACTCCCGAAAGTCCCGGACATCCACCTGCAACTGCGAGGCCTGCTCCAGATTTTCAAGATTGTCCCAGGTCCAGCCAGGCCGGCGTTTCGTGGACTGTTCACGAATCTGACTTACCAGAGAAAAATAAGCCTGTGTGTTGGCCAGTCTGGTCTGCTGCTCTGCGATCTCGCGTTGTTGAAGCGCCAGGCTGCTCTGCTGCATGGCAATCTGTCGTTGTTGTTCACCATAAATTTCCGCGGCGGCAGAACGCTGCCACAGCACGCCTCCTGCGAGCAGCAGTACAGCAGAAACGACCACAGACGCAGCCAGCGCGGCCAGGACCGGCTTGCGTCGGCACCATCGCAGACTGCGCTCAAGAAGACTGGCCGGCCGCGCCAGAATTGTTTCCCCACGGAGATACCGTTCCAGCTCATCGGCCAGCGCCGCCGCCGATCGATAGCGGTTCGCTGGCTCCTTCTGCAAACATTGCAGACAGATCGTTTCCATGTTCCGGTCAATTGAGGCATTCAGCTGGCGTGGCGAAAGCGGGTCCTGCTGCACCACCTGTTGCAAAGTCTCCAGAGGTGTGGCCGCCTGGAAAGGTGGACGACCGGTGAGCAGGTGATAAAGCGTCGCGCCTAGCGAATAAACATCAGATTCCGGACCGATAAGTTCCGACCGCCCCAGAGCCTGCTCCGGCGGCATGTAACCTGGCGTGCCCATGATCTGGCCGGTTGTTGTCATATCCCCTGCTTCGTGCAACCGCTTAGCCAGACCAAAGTCTGTAATGCGCGGCTGGCCTTGGGAATCAAGCAGAATATTCGAAGGCTTCAGGTCGCGATGAATGATTCCTTTCTGATGTGCATAATCAACCGCACGCGCCACAGCCAGTATTATTTTCGCGGCATCAAACGGAGCCAAAGGCCCTGCTGCAAGGCGGCCTTTAAGACTCCCACCGTCAACATAACCCATGATGAGATAGTGCTGTCGGTCATAATCGCCTGTATCATAGACAGGGACAATATTTGGATGGTCGAGTCGTCCCACCGCTTCTGCTTCCGCCCGAAAGCGGCGAATCTCATCGTCGTCTGCTGCCTGTCCAGCAGCAACCATCTTCAGGGCGACAATGCGGTTCAGCTTTAATTGGCGAGCTTTATAAACTACGCCCATCCCACCGCGAGCAATCTCTCCAAGGATGAGAAACTCGCGCGCAAAAACGCTGCGAGGAGAAATCGATGTCAGGCCTTCGGGCACGCTTTCCAGACCAACCCTGGTAGATTGCTCCGCAGATGTTTGAGCGCGTCGGGTCGGGCTGCGTCCGGGAACGTGAAAGTCGACTTTGGATGAGTCAAGAGTCGATAAGGTATCCGATGGTCCGACATCCGCAGGATCTGAGCCCAGTTCTCGCCCGGACGTCATCGCGTCCGCGGCCACCTGACAAGCAGCACACGTGTTGAAATGTGTCGCTACATCCAGCGCTGCCGACTTTTCAAGTCGCCCCGACAGGAATTCAATGAGCACTTCCGTGGAAATACAGGGAAACATACCGGCTCCCAAAATTTATCCTTCTTCATCTGAGGAACCCAGTTTCGGATTCCAGCCGGAGGCAGGCCAGTCTTCCGCCAGCCTTGCGACTTCTTCTTTGAGTCGCGTGAGTGCCAGGTATTTGGCTCGGTAAATCCAGTCGGGTTGTCGTCCCAGCTTCTCCACGACCTCGGCTATCGGCATTTCTTCAACCCAAGTCAGCACGAAAGCCTGCCAGACTTCAGTGGAGAACTCATTTTGAATCCGTGCCAAAGCCGTTTCACGGGCTAAGCTCTGGAATTCATCCAGCCACAGAGGGTCCACCGTTCCATGTTGGTCAGCCAGATCGGACTCTTCGGCCGGACTCATCTGCCGCGTGTTCTGAGCGGCATAATAGCGACCCACCGCTCGAGACGCGATGGTCCCGAGCCATCCGCGAAATCGTCCTCGCTGCGGATCGTAGACAAACACACTGATGCTTCGTTGTACCTGCCACAAGATGTCCTGTACGACATCCTGTTGACACGCATCCTGGAGTCCCCGTCGCCGGCAATAGGTATGCAGAAGGGGCTCGTAAAGGCTCACAAACTCCCGCCACGCCTCGGCGTTCTCAGGCTGCCGGACCCGCGCCAGCAACGACCGATGCGTCGAAGGCCACTGCCCGCGTGCTGTATTTTCTGCATTCATTTCAGCACCTTTCAGTTCACGGTTCGCTCATTAAAGGGGCGCCTCTTCAGTCTATCAGAAAGTAATTTCTGATTCTCTATTTTTTTCTGAGGAGATTATCGATTCCGTCGCCAATAGGCAATTGTACCCCTGTGGGAAACATCCCGGCAACGCCCTGTAAAACGCGCGTGCGGGTGGTTTGTACGGACTATCCGCATACAAATTGCGAGAGAACGGGCAGAATCCCGCTGCTGTAATCTACCGCCTGTCCTGACGAAAGTATTTCTTGACATTATTGACCATATATTGGCCCCGCTTGCACGTTCTGGAACAGTGAATGCAGAAATTCTCACCCCCCAAACAGGCCGCAGGTTTTACTCACTCCTCGAATTTTCCAGATCTGCTGACCGAGGCGGGGTGTTCCCTGCTGGTGAGTACCTATCAGGCAGGTCAGCTTTGCGCCTTTGGTACGCATGAAGGGAAATTGCAGGTCGATCTGCAGCCGTACGCGCAGGCGATGGGAATCGCCGTCAGCCCCCGGCGTGTGGCTGTTGGAACCCGCGGAATGATTTGGCAGCTTGAGCCTGCGGGACGTGCAATCGCAGATTCCATCGAGCCGACAGGCCGCTACGACGCAGTTTTATTGCCGCGTACCGCGCACGTTTCCGGAAGCATTCAGTGTCACGAGATGGCGTTTCTTGGCGATCATTTATGGGTTGTCAATACCCTGTTCTCCTGTCTGGCAACCATCGAGCCTGGCTACAGTTTTGTGCCGCGCTGGAAGCCGCGTTTTATTAGCAATTGCCATCAGCCTGGCGATCGCTGTCACCTGAACGGACTGGCAGTGGATGGCGGAGTTCCTCGCTTCGTAACGGCGATGGCCGAAACCGATTCCCCCAATGCCTGGCGAGAGCGTAAGCATGAGACCGGCGTGCTGATGGATGTGGCCAGCAATGAAGTGGTCAGTCGCGGATTTGCCATGCCTCATTCACCGCGGGTCTACGGTGGACGCGTGTGGGCGCTTGATTCGGGACGGGGCGAACTGGTGGTCGTGGATGTCGCCACCGGGCAACGCGAAACTGTCACACGTTTTCCGGGTTACACTCGAGGTCTGTCGTTTTGCGGCCCTTTTGCCTTTGTGGGGCTGTCGCGAATCCGGGAAACCTCGGTATTTGGCGGGCTACCGATTGCCTCGCAAAAAGAGGAATTGAAATGCGGGATCGGCGTGGTCGATCTACGCAGCGGCCAGCAGTTAGCCAGCTTCCAGTTCTCAAGTGGTGTGGAAGAGATTTTTGCCGTCGAGGTCGTCCTTGGAGTCCGCTGCCTGACGATTCGGGCACCATCACTCAGTTCGGCAGATCCTGATGAAGCAGAAATCTGGGTTGCACCGCCGCCCAGTGGCGACCTTGATCGTCTTACTCCTGTCACGGACCCGCACAGTCCGCCGTCGATCATCATGCCGATGACATTGTATCGATCTTGATCGTCTTGTTCCTGTCACGGCCCCCCAGCCGAAACGTGTTCGCAGTTTAGCGGGAGCCTAATCAGATGGGCCTGCAAAGAGATTTTATTGCCTTCCATACCTTAGTCACTTCAAGCTCAGAGGCCGCCCACGGTGCCGCCCTCAATAACTAGTTCGCTCAATCCCACATTCGATCCCAAATTCTTTTAAAGTCTGTGTAATTTATGTCACGCAAGCCCCGTTCCCGCCGTCCCAGTGCAATGCATCGTCGCCGCCTCCTGATGACGGAACGACTGGAAGACCGGCAATTACTGGCTGCCGACATTCAGTTGCTGAAGGACATCAACACCGCACCCGAGGCAGCTGGTTCCAACCCTGAAAACTTCGTCCAGATCGG
>CAZFDW010000058.1:12282-19967 GCA_964517865.1 uncultured Chitinophaga sp. | reverse complement strand
TTGACGCTCTGATAGCGATTTCTGACACTGCCGGCGCTGAACATCTGAGTCCGGATGCACTCGACATCGTCGGCACCAATGGCGTTGGTAAAGATGGGATGCAGATAGTCGATTCCGGTCGGTGACAGCAGCATGCGTTTTGCGTCATAGAAGGACGGATGGACTGATCGCGGATGAATTTCTCCCCATTGATCACGAAGTTTGTTGGCTGAAATTGATCCGACTCGAAACCCGGATGCGCGTTCGTACTGCAGAGTGGCAATTTCATTCGATTCTCCCGACACGAGCAGATCGACCGCTTTACCACCCAGTTGCGAAGCATAGAAACGGTCGAAAAGAATCGGACGTCCGCCGCGTTGTGTGTGGCCGATTTTGCGAATGAACACTGACGACGATCCCGGCTCAAATGCCCGCATTTCACCAAACACTTTCTCTCCCAGCGAATTGGTCAACATCTGGCCAATCGCATCCGCCGCACCGCTGTAATGTAAGTTGCCAGCCGGATCAAACGTTGGCATTGCAGCGCCCAGTACTGTGCCGTCCGCATTTCGTACACCCTCGCCAACCACGATCACCGCATGCTGCTGCAGGTCATACAGATGCACAACCCGCGCAGTCAGTTGTTCCAGGTTAATCGGTACTTCAGGGATCAGAATAATGTCGGGCTGAGCGTACGCGGCACCCAAAGCAATGTACCCGGACTGACGACCCATGACTTCGACGATCGCCACACGGCGATGACTTTCCGCCGTAGTTCGCAAGCGTTCTATGCTCTGCGCAACGACGAAGACGGCAGTCGCATAGCCTGGCGTCGCGTAGTTGATGATGTCTTCCAGTTCTATCGAGTCACGAGTGCGCAATAACTCTTCGCGACACGTCAGGAGTCCATCAATCGGTTGACGAATCCATTCATTTGCTTCGTCGATGTAATTCAGTCCCAGATCATTGTCAATCGTTTTCGGTGCCAGTACGCATGGCAGAATATCGGCAATCGGCTGCATGCCGTTGATCGTGCCGTCGCCACCAATGCAAATCAAGCCGTCCAGCCTGAGTTTACGAACATGCGCTGCGACCAGTTCAAGCAGGTCGTGATGTGTCTCATCAAGATAGGTACGCGACGATCCCAGCAGCGTGCCACCTTTGCAGGGATCAAGTTCCGGAATCGCCGTAAAAAGCGGATTGAGATGCACATGTGGTACACGGCCGTCGAGCAGTCCGGCATAACCACGTTGCAGACCGAAAATTTCGATTTTGAGCGAATTCGCTCGTTCGACCGCGCCGTAGATCGTTGCGTTCAGCGCCGGAGTGTCGCCACCGGCGGTCAGGATTCCAATTCTTTTCATTGATTTCGAAACCTGGCTAAAATCGGCGATTCTGGTTCAATCTGAGGCATGAAGTCTATCAGTGACTGCATTTCAGGGAAACGGCAATTGACGCGAGTCGTGGTCATGGACGCCGGGAAATGGTGGGCCGGCGCAGCGTTGGTCCCAACTTACGTCGAAGGCATGACACTGAATCGCCAAAACGATTGATTGACGTCTACGTTGTCAAGCGATGCCTGACAAGCCCATGTCAGGCCCTCCAGCTGAATTACGAAAACAGGCTCCGTTGCTGTGATCTGAAACGTACCACTGTCGATACGTGTGACGGTTCCTCGGTCCTGACCCACCGGACCCTCATAATCCAGATACAACAGGCGATGTGGCGATAACTTTTCAGTCGCGATCGGTTCATTGCAACACGGTTGTCGCAGCAGTCGCCAGCAGAGCGCATGATCGCCATGTTCCAGCAAAAAATCCCAGTGCCGGTATGGATAATCATGCAGCAGAATACAGAAGCGTTGGGTCATGGAATATCGGCCGCCTGTCCGCATCTTGATTGTCGCATCAATAACCGTCGGATACCGCATCTGCGTCGAAGTGAATGGGTTCCAGTTTCAGACGCAGACGGCATTCGTCAAGCATTGCCTGAGTCGCACTGGCACCGACGCGCGTCACGCCGATTTCACGACACTGCAATAAACTGTCCATATCCCGCACGCCACCTGCGGCCTTGACCTGCACATTCGGATCGGCATGTTTTCGCATCAGTCGCAGATCGTCCATTGTTGCCCCACCGGTCCCGTAACCCGTAGATGTCTTGACCCAGTCGGCCTTGAGTTCGCTGCAGATTTCGCACAGGTGGATCTTATGCTGGTCTTCCAGAAAGCAATTTTCAAAGATCACTTTGACTTTCTGGCCAGCGGCATGAGTCACATCGATCACCGCCTTGATCTCCTGACGCACATAGTCCCAGTCGCCGCTGAGAACTCGACTGATATTGCAGACCATATCCAGTTCTTCTCCGCCGTCCGCCAGTGCCTGCCGCGCTTCGGCAACTTTCATGACTGTCGTGTGGCCACCATGCGGAAACCCGATCACGGTACTTGCCTTGACTCCCGACCCTTTCAGGATCTGAGCACATCGCTGCAGATAGTGTGGCTGAATACACACACTGCCTGCCCCGAAAACCACTGCCATGCGGCAACCAACTTCAAAGTCCGCAAAAGTTAACGTGGGCTTCAGCAGCGAATGATCGATCATGCGTGAAATATCATGATAGGTATAGTTCATATGTTCATACTCGTGATCTTGAATTTGAATCGATTGACGCGCAGGGTTCTGCCTGCTTTGTCTCATGTGCCGAGATTTATGAACACCCGGACACCCAGGTCTCTCCTCTGCACTTCAGCGTGGATTATGGCAGACGAGGGAATTCTTGTCACATATCACGGACACTCACAGATTCAGGTCTCATTCAGCGCCTGAATTTTCGGCAACGCCGGTTCGAGCGGCTTAATAGAACCAGGCCGGAACGACGGCAATTTGTGCGCTTTCGCCACTTGTTTGCCGGAAGACTGCCGTTTTCGAGTTGCATCTGGCAGAACACTTGCAGAAATCGCCGAAACTATCTCCTGCATGGAGTCATGATGGAATGCGTGCGTTTGCGCTGCTCAACAGCAGCCCGTTACGCGATACCAGGAGGGATGTCGGATGCGACTTGAACGGAATTCACTCATCGCCGTTATGATGCTTTTCATGGCAGGCTGCTCCGTCAATCGGCAGGCACGTGAGTGCGACAATCTGTCCGATTCGACTGATCCGGTCACAATGCCGATGCGTCATGCTGATGAATACGATTCCGGTCCCCGGGATTACGAGTACGAGCCCGAAACAACGAACGGTGACAGACCGCGACCTTCACGAACACAAATCACGCCATCAGCTCCCATGCGTGAACCAGTTCCAGCACCGCCGGCCATTGGCGTTTCTCGCGTGAAGAGCGTCAGCTGGTTGCGAGGCGCAGGCAAAACATCTGGTCACAACAACTGTGCGGACGATGCTTGTGCGGACGATGGCTGTTCAGGACAGCAGACGCAGTTGCCGCCGGAATACTTTAGCTCAGGCTGCGGCACACCGCCCGAAGCAGTGTCGCCGCGACATTGTCAAAGTCGGGTAAAAACAACTCTTGCTGACATGATGCATGGCTGGAATCATCGCGCGAAAACACCTCGACCTAAACGCGACCAAACGCGGCATAAGTGCGGTGAAGGAACGACCTGTGACCCCGGCCTTATCATGCCGGAAGGCTGCAATTCATCCGGGAAGGGCAGCAAATCATATTCCCCTTCAGCTTCAGTGACAAAGCAGTCCATCGGTGGATCAGCTGGTCCGGGCAGAGTGCCACAGGGAAACCACGGCGGCAGTCTGGCTGATCCACTCAGGGAAAACGGCCTGGATGATCACGGTGGCGCTGCCGATCCAGGGTTCTCCCCGGACGAATTGCTGGATCTGCCATCAACGCTGGAAGCACCCACCGATGGAATGCCGCCGCAGAATGTTTCAGTGACCGAGCCCACGCGGGCGATCCCGATGCCGGAATCAGCAACGAGGTTAATCACAACACCGGCAATTCCAGCTCAGGCCCCCACTGCGACTGCGCCTCAGCAAATCAATCCGGATGCCTTGAAACGAAACGTGCAGCCGCCGATGTGGCCACGTCTGAGTCCAGCCGCAGTGACTTCAGGAAACGCCCCGACCTCAGTACCCGCCGTGGCAACTGATTCTGCACTTCCTGCGATAGAGCCCGGTCGCAGAATTTGAGTTCAGCCTTCGCGGTCGATGGTCGGGAGTTGTGCAAGTTCGAACTGAAATCCACCAGATAGAATCGGGAAGCGGCACCAGGTTTTAGGGTCCAGGTTCTTATCATCGACATGAAACGAGGGCGCGTACCGCTCGCGTTTCCACTGATTTCGCGACCACAGCGTAAAGAAGCGACGAACCCATGTGGTCAGTTGACCGGCATTGTATTCCGGATGCTCACGTCGCAAAGTTTCCATAATCTCTGCGGGGCTGAGCTTATCACGGATTGCCAGTCGCTCGATATGATCCAACAGCGGATACGGCATCAAATCGCCTTCGTCCGTCTGCTCGTATTCACTCGGTCGCAACTCGGCGGTCGGTTGCTGCGCATTGACAAGACGCAGGGCAGAAACTGGCTGGACGCCTGCTGATCCGTTGACCTCAACGATCCGCAGCCATTCTCGCAAGAATGCTTTATCGATACCTGCGATGGGACTGAGTCCTCCGGATGTGTCACCGTCCATCGTGGCGTAACCAACGGCGGCTTCGGAGCGGTTACTGGTCGCAAGCAGGAGTGCGTTCCGGATATTGGTCAGCATCCACACTGAGGGCGATCGAGTTCTCGCCTGAATATTCTGCAGCGCGATATCGTCCTGTTGCCATGTGAGTTTGCGGTTGATCGCCTGTTCAATCGCAGCCGTGTAACGCTGGACAAGCTCATCGACGCTGATCTCAAAGTAATTTCCGCCAACTCCGCGCGTCACCTGTTCCGCTGCGTGGCGAGTCACCTCAGAGCTGTTCCGCGTGCCCTGATACATGCCGGCAAACAGCAGGTGCATCAGTGCATCTACGGTGGACGCCTCAGACAGTCCTGGGATGTAGCTCAGTCGGGACTTGAATTCTTCGAGTCCCAGATCTTGAATTCCGCGTTCGACCATGCTGCGAATCAGCACGGCACACGCGGAAGAATCTGCCCCGCCGCTCATACTGACTACGAAGCCCCAGGAGCGACTCTTTCGCAGATAGTCGAACAATGCCAGCGCGATCGCCTGAGTAAACTCATCGACTTTGGATGTCGTCCGCAACTCACACGGCGATTCCAGTGGACTCTCGACGGGAACAAACTTTCCGGGAATCAGAATAATGCGATCAAAAACATCTTCGGTGACATGAGCAGCCATGGAATGAATGCCCGCACGCCGGGTCCGAGTCAATTCCACATCCACGTCAGCTGCCACAACATCCACTTCATGAAAGCGAAAACGCGGACCAGCGGCAATCATGTCACCGCCCGAAGCAATCAACGCGCCTCCGTCATAGATCGCTCGACCAGCTTCGTTGCCGATCAGATTGGCGTAGACGTAGCTGACGCCGAAAGAACGTGATCCTTCAAGCACGAAACGCTTACGAATTTCGTGTTTGCCGAATGCAAAGTGACTGGCACTTGGATTAAGAATAATATCCACGCCACATTCGGCCATTCTATTGCCCGGTCGTCCGGCAACCCACGCATCTTCGCAAATCTCAAAGCCGATCCGCACCCCATCGCAGTCGAACAGCAGATCACCAATCGGCCAGGTCTGACCGTCAGCGTGAAACTCACTCCTTGTTTCTGCCGGCCATGCGCGAAACCAGCGAGGTTCGTAGTGCAGCCCGTCACCTGCCAGATGCTGCTTCGGGATGAATCCAGCGATGCGACCGTGTGCCATAACACAGGCTGCGTTGTAAACGCCGTTGGTTACGAACAGCGGTAATCCAGCTGTCACAATCATGCCGTCCGTTTCGGGAACGATCCTCTGCAGCATTTCCCAGGAGGTACGCCAGACATGCGGTGCCAGAAACATATCTTCACAGCCGTAGCCCGTGATGCAGAGTTCCGGGAGACACAAAACATGAATATTCTTCAGCCGCGCAAGTCGCATCGCTGCCAGAATTCGGTTTGTGTTTCCTTCCCAGTCGAGCGGCGTTTGATTCAAAATCGCCGCACCCAGTCGAAGCCGTTTCATATTCAGATCTCATGCGCCGCTGCCGTGTCGTTCCTGCCTCCGATACACTGTAGGTGATGCCGCCGACTGTTGCGACATCGATCAACTTATCATTCAATGAATGACCGAGTACTATTGGGCGGCGAGGCGGCGGTAGGCTGCGAAAGCCTTGTTGCGGGCTTCATCTGTGGGGAAACCCAGCGAATCATAAGCAAACAGCGTGACGTTCGAAGTGCGGGCTTTTAAGTCGATATCTTCGGGCTGAATCTCTCGCAGCCAGGCAGCAGCCACAAGAGCCACGTCACGGGTCCGGACTTTATAGTTTGTATCCACTGGCGGCCCGCCCGGGACCTGTTCCTGCACGACCTGACCGCGTTGAGGCCAGAGGATCGTTTCATTGTCGAACAATGATTCAATCAGCGGCAGGTCCTGCGTACTCTTCAGTTTTGCCAGACACAGCAGCGACAGGATCATGTCCGGTCGATTCGATTTGCTCTTAATAATGCGGATGGCCACCGTGCGACCTGACTGCAGTTCGTGTTTCATCGAAAAACGCAGCGGTCGTTCTGCGGCAATTCCAGGTCGTGCAATCCATGCCTCTGTGATCGCGCGAAGTGTATTCGCATGGACGCCGTCTGTGATGAGTTCGCTGAAACGCGGTTCGTCCAGAGCGCTTGAGATACTTGTCGATGTGGCACGAATGAGTCGTGTTTCCGGTTCGCTTCCAAGCAGCATGACAGCGGCAAAAGAGGCAATGGGAAATTCTTCGTCGTGGCGTCCATTGCATTCCCTGGCAAGCGTCGCCGTGCGGCTTTCCAGCAGCGCAGGAAAGTCGTTCGGGGCGAACAGCCGGGTGGCAAAGAGCTGCGGTTCGGCGGCAAGAATCTCCCCGAAAACCTGTAACGCTTCGTCATCGTGGCCTGATATTTTCTCGAAGCGATCCCATTGCGGAAGTCGCTGAGCAGTTTCAACCGATGGCTTCGCAACGAAGGCTTCCAGTTGATCGTCGAACAGGCGTTTGTGCAGCTGCGAAAGAATCATCCGGAGGCGTGACTGCATTTCTCCTGTGGATGAAACTGCGGCTGTTTCCAATAGTACGACGGATTCCGGGGCGACGTTGAGCAGGTCTTTGGTGGCCTGCTGCCGTTCGAGAAAACTCACACTAGCCAGCTTCTCGATCAGTACCTTGACTTGCGATTCCGTCGCGCTGTCAATCACGATTTCCTTTTCTTCATTCTGTGCGTCGGCTGAAGTCACCATGAGATTGGTCACTGCGATCGCGATGAATAAATTGAGAAATGGGCCGTGCATTTTCAGTGGAAACCGTGCGAAACGCAGCAAGAACGCCCTGTTTTCACAGGGTTCGACGGAAAAGCAGAACCTCCGCCAGCACTCGTCAGACGTGATTGTGGCCGTTTTCTATCGCTCCCGCACCGGCATTTCCCACGGTTTGGCTGGAATCTGGAAACGATTTGGTGCAAATGGCTGATCGGGTGAAATCGGATGGCATTGATGGCGGTCGTCCATCGTCGAAAGTTCGGTTCCACAGTTGCATTTTCGCTCGTTGGAAGTGTACGCT
>CAZFDW010000058.1:0-12182 GCA_964517865.1 uncultured Chitinophaga sp. | reverse complement strand
GAAAAAGGTGTCTGGAACTCTCCGGCATCAGGTTTTCGCCGCGTATTCTGATGCCTCCAAAGTTCCAGACACCTTTTTCAACCGCAACGATTCTGCTTTGCATAAGGAGTTACCGATGGCTCGAGACCGTTCACGTCGTAGTTTTTTGGCGGATGTAGGACGAGGGACTTTGCTGGCGACGCTGGGCCCGGCAATGTTAACGGATCTGGGGCTGGCGCCGAAGGCGTTTGCTGAAGAACTCGACAGCACGCTCCGCTTCGGAGATTTAGAATCCCTCGTGTGTGAGTTGCAGGAAACGCCTGTCGAGCGACTGCAGTCTGCGCTCGCGACAAAGTTGCAGGGCGGATTACCGCTCAGAACGCTGGTTGCTGCGGGAGCTCTCGCGAATGCCCGCACATTCGGCGGTGAAGATTATATCGGCTTCCATACCTTCATGGCACTTGGGCCGGCACTGAAAATGTCAGCTCTGATGCCGAAGGGTTCGGAAGCTCTGCCGGTCTTCAAGGTACTCTACCGCAACAGCAACCGGATTCAGGAATTCGGAGGTCGGGAATCTGAGGTACTGCATGCATTGTCCGGTTCGGCACCAGCCAACGAGGCCACAGCGGCGGCGCTGCATGATGCGATCGTCGCAAAGGACACCAATCATGCGGAACAAATCCTTGCGGGCCTGGTCGCCAATGATCGTCGCAGCGCGCTGGATGCTTTGATTCCGGCGATCGAGGACGCTCCGGAAGTGCATCGTACGGTCCTGCCATATCGCGCCTGGGACATGCAGGAGATTGTAGGAACGGAGCACGCCCTGACCTTGCTTCGACAATCGCTCAGATACTGTGTTCGTCTGGAACCGCACCGTACAGCCGACTGGGACGAACATGGAAAGATGCTGGTGAGCCTGCTGGACGAGTTTCACCTAGCTGGCAAAGAGCCGGGGACGAAGTCCGCTGAGGACGCCTTCGTGCAACACCTGAGCGAAACGTTCGCAACGGCGACACCGATCGATGCTGCACGAGCCGCCGCCAGTGCATTGGCAGAAGGATATCAGCCAGCCGCGATCGGTGAAGCGATTTCACTGGCAGCCAGTTTGCTGGTGCTACGGGATGGAGGACGGTTGCCGCAAAACGAAGACAGACTCAAACCCGCAGGTTGCGTGCATGGCGATTCCGTCGGCGTTCACGCCAGTGACGCAGCAAATGCCTGGAGAAACCTGGCCAGTGTGAGCAGCGGTCGCAACGTCTTTGCGTGTCTGATTATCGGAGCGTGGCAGGTGGCTAGGGATCGGAATCAGCCCGGCAATCTCCTCGCGAGTCCGTTGCCGGTGAAGTATCATATGGATCGCCTGACAGCAACGGATGCAGACGGCCTGCTGGCTCAACTGGACGCAGCGATTCAGAATAATCTCCAGGGACATGCGACCGCAATCGCGCAGCGTTACGGGGAATTGTCACTTCCGGACGACCGTCTGTTCGCCACAATGCTGAAATACGCTGTCAGCGAAGACGGCGCTTTGCATGCCGAAAAATATTTCTACACGGTGTGGGATGATTTCCACGCCACAAGACCATCAGCTCGGTGGCGACACCTGACATCGCTGGCTCGCGTGACGGCGAGTGAATTCGGAAAGCCAGCTGCTGGTCAGTTCGAAGCAAGAGGCTTACTGGGTGTCGGATCGTGATGAGGTTGTAGTACTGCTTACTTTTCAGAACATGTTGTAAATTGAGTCGCGTTGTGGATTTAGAGCCCTGCGCACAGGCGACGACATGACCATAAACCGTCGCCCGTGGCTCATCAGAGGTTTAGCAAAGTTGCTGATGCGACCGCAGATTATCATGATTCAAACGTGTTTGTGCCTGTTGGCATGTGTTGGTCCGCCATCATTTGCTTTTGCCGGGACCGATCAGACCGCCACGGATTTTTCGCACGACATTTCTGCAATTCTGCAAAAGCATTGCGTGCGTTGTCATGGAGGCCGGGAAGCGAAGGGCAGCTTCTCGATGAATACGCGGGAACTCCTGATCAATTCCGGCAACGTCCAGCCCGGCAAGCCGGACGAATCGAAACTGGTCGAATTGATTCTGGCGACTGATAAAGAGATTCAGATGCCTCCTGAGGATATGGATCGATTGACAGTCGCCGAAATCGCGGCATTGAAAAAATGGATTGCCGATGGCGTGCCCTGGGACGATGGATTTTCTTTCGCTCCGGTCGCCTGGGAGCCGCCACTGAAACCACGCCGTCCGGAACTTCCTCCGATTGTTGACAGGCGTGACAATCCGATTGATCGCATTCTGGATGAAGACCTGGCGACCCATCAGGTCGCACGACCGAAACGCATCGACGATGCTGTCTTCCTGCGGCGTGTGAGTCTGGATCTGGTGGGGCTGTTACCGGATCCAGAAACGCTTGCCGCGTTTCTGGCAGACACGACAGCTGACAAGCGAGAAAAGGTCGTCCGGCAGTTGCTCAACGATCGGGTCTCCTACGCCGACCACTGGCTGACATTCTTCAATGATCTGCTGCGGAATGACTACAGCGGCACGGGATTTATCACCGGCGGTCGTCAACAGGTCAGCACCTGGCTTTACGACGCCTTGCTGACGAATATGCCTTTTGATCAGTTTGCACGGGAACTGATCGCACCACCCACTTCCGCGAGTCAGGGTTACATTGACGGCATCAGGTGGCGTGGCGAAGTCAGCGCGGGTCAGACGGTTGAGATTCAGTTCGCGCAGAGCGTGTCGCAATCGTTTCTCGGCATCAACATGAAATGTGCCTCGTGCCATGACAGTTTCATTGATCGCTGGAAGCTGGACGAAGCGTACGGATTGGCCGCGATTTATGCGTCGCAGCCGATGGAGATTCATCGTTGTGACAAACCGATCGGTCGGCAATCGGAGGCGAAGTGGCTGTTCCCGGAACTTGGTGCGATCGATCCCGCAGCGGCAAAGGAAGAACGGCTTCGACAACTCGCGGCGTTGATGACGCATCCGGATAACGGACGCTTTACCAGAACAATTGTCAATCGTTTGTGGTACAAGCTGATGGGACGCGGCATAGTGCATCCGCTGGATGCGATGCAGTCGAAACCATGGAACGAGGATCTGCTTGATGCGCTTGCCATACACCTGCAGGACGAGAAGTACGACATCAAGTCGGTGCTGTCTCTGATCGCAGATTCGGAAGCGTATCAGTCGGAAAGCGTCGTCCGTGAACAGGCAACTGACAGCGCGCCGCCGGAATTCATCTATCAAGGGCCGATTGCACGGCGGATGACCGCGGAACAATTTCTGGATTCTGTCTGGCAGATCACGGAATCAGCTCCGGCCGCGTTTGACGCGCCTGTGCTCCGAGCGATCGTAGAGGCAGCAGAACTGAAGAATTTCGATCTGGCCGGAGCCTGGATCTGGGGTGACTCTGCAGCGAATGGGAACGTGCCGGCGGCAGGTGAGACGATCAGTGTCCGGAAGAAATTCACGCTGTCGGACGATGTGGTATCCGGCGCGGGTATCATCACATGTGACAACAGCTTTGTGTTATTCGTCAATGGACGTAAGGTAGAAAGCGGCGATGACTGGTCGAAGCCACTGGCCGTTTCCCTGAAGAAGTTGCTCAGGAAGGGGAAGAACGAAATCGTGATCGTCGCGACAAATGCGGGAAACGATCCCAATGCTGCGGCGTTGTTTTTTGATGCGCGTGTCACGCTGGCCAATCGCGAACAACTGACGTTGGCGACCGATGCGACGTGGGAATGGAATCCAAACGGTCCGCAGTCTGAGGAAGGAAGGCTGGGCACAATCAGAGGCGACTGGAAACCGGTCGTGATTGTGCCAGCCATTGCGGCATGGACCACGGCCATCGAAGGCAGCGGTAAACACCTGCTTTTGCAGTCTGTCAACGGTGAGATCCGAATGACCAGGACATCGCTGCTGAAAAGCGACTTCCTGATGCGATCGCTTGGCAGACCGATGCGTGAACAAATCGTGTCGATGAGACCTTCCGAACTCACGACTCTGGAAGCTGTTGATCTGACAAACGGGTCGACGCTCGCAAATTATCTGACTCAGGGAGCCACCCGACTGGCCGATCGATGGAGCAACGACAGGTCCGGCCTGATCAGTCATCTGAATCAATTTGCATTTTCCCGAATGCCGACCGCTGACGAACGAATCGTGCTGGAAGGCTATCTTAGTCCTGCCCCCACGGCACAGGAAATCGAAGACGTGCTTTGGGCGATTCTGATGATGCCTGAATTCATGTTGGTGCGATGACGTTGCAGGCTACACTGAATTTTCTGCGAAGCAAAGAGTCATGTCATGTTATGTGAAATTGATCCAACGGCGCCGAAACACATTGTCCGACGCGATTTTCTCCGGCGACTCTCGGCGGCCTCCGCAGCGGCCCTCGCCTGTTCCGCCCCGCGGGCTTTACGTGCGGAGCAGCATTTGCCGGTCGAACAGCCGGCATCGACTGCAGATGCCTGCATTCTGATCTGGATGGGCGGGGGGATGGCCGCACCGGATACGTTTGATCCGAAACGCTATGAGCCTTTTCGACGCGGCCTGCCGGTAAAGGACATGCTGAGTACTTTTCCGGCGATTGATACGTCGGTGAGTGGGCTGAAGATCTGTCGCGGACTTCCGCAGATCGCTGAGGTCATGGATCGGGCAACGCTCATTCGTTCTGCTGTCCAGCCGGATCTGGGCAGCATTTTGCATTCGAGGCATCAGTATCACTGGCACACCGGCTATGTTCCGCCGCAAACTGTTGCGTGTCCCCATCTGGGTGCATGGATCGCGAAGGTTCTCGGGCCGCTCAATCCCGTCATTCCGGCGTTCATCAACATTGGGCAAAGGCTGGAAGGTGTCGGAGAAAGTGAAGAGCTGAAAGCTTTTACCACGGCCGGGTTCTTTGGCACCGAGTTCGGCCCGATGAACCTGCCGTTTCCCGCAGATGCGGCCCAGTCTGTCCGTCCGCCGGGATCGATGACCAGCGGGCGCTTCGTCAATCGCAACAAGCTGTTTCAGAAACTGGTCCAGCAGAATCCGCAACGCAGATTTATGAGCGACTACCAACAGGAATCGATGCTGCGGTCATTCGACAACGCCTATCGCCTGCTGAGTTCCGGGCATCGTGACGCATTCGATATCAGTCTGGAACCTGAATCGAGTCGCACTCCGTATGGAGAAAGTCGCTTCGGGCAGGGCTGTCTGTTGGCGCGACGACTGGTCGAATCCGGCGCTCGATTTGTGGAAGTCACGACGGAGTACGTTCCATTCCTGCACTGGGATACGCATTCTAACGGACACGAGACGCTGGAACGCATGCACGCAGAAATGGATTTGCCGATCGCTCGGTTGATTCGCGATCTGGAACAGCGCGGAATGCTGGAACGAACTCTGGTGGTCATCGCGTCTGAATTCAGTCGCGATGCATTGATCGAGGGCGTGCCCGGTTCGACTGCGACCGACCAGGCAACAGATCGAGTGGATCTGATCTCGGAGATCAAGCATTATGGGCTCCACCGTCACTTTACTGGCGGAACCAGCGTGGTGCTGTTCGGCGGTGGCATGAAGCGCGGATTTGTGTATGGCAGGACGGCCGACGAACGACCGTTGATCGCGGTGGAAAACCCGGTCTCGATCGCCGACCTGCACGCCACCATTATGACGGCGATGGGTATCAGCCCTCAGACAGGTTTCGATATCGAAGGCCGACCGTTCTATGTCACGCAGGACGGCCTCGGGAAAGCCGTTAAAGAAGTATTTGCCTAACGGAAAGCTCGGGGCAGCATATGTGATTCCCTTACTTTGCACATTCATGTCCAAGGCACCGCCGGAGACACATCCGGAATCGCAGGATTTCTGCAGCGCTCTGCACACCGTTTCAATATTGCATCAGGGCGAAGTGACGGACACGAATGTCCATCCTGCGACGGATTTGTGCTGTCCGCTACTTCTTGCGATTCCGACCTGATTTCGCGGGTACCCAGGTATTCGCACTTGTCACTTTGATTTCGTGAGCTTCCTTTGCCGAGATCGGTTGGTTTGTTCCGACGGTTGATGACGACCGCGTCTGACCTGCGATGCGGGGTTCGTAGTCGGCGGCTCCGTCATCGCGGCGATTGCGGGCAGATGAAAACTGAAATCCCAGATTGGTATTCGGCATCTTCCCGAAGCGCTGGAGCACAATCAGTGTCAGGAACACGGAGAGCGCGCCGCCCAGGCCCCACGCTGTTCCGGCAAATGAGGCCGGCGACATGGCAGACACCAGAAACAGACAGCATCCCGACCCTAGCGCAAGAATCAACACGGAGGCCAGCAAGCTTCCTGAATCGTTCCGCTTGTGGTGAAATCGCTTCGGCATGTGCTGTCTCTCCAGACGGCTCCGGAACCCCACTCGGTCTTCGCGGCTCACGCATTTTCCATCATGAGCTTCAATTCGTTCCCGCTCAATTCTAGCGAATCGCTCCGAAAGCAACAGAGTAACCGGGGCACGATATTTGTCTGGAGATTTGTGACAAATCCCTATTTTACTCAGTTTTTCGAATGCGTCGCATGATGGATTCCATGTCTATCAGCGTCTGCTCCTGATTGCTAAGCGACGGGAACTGACTTTTGGCAAGCTGCTGGCCGATCCACTGACGTTCGTTGAAGGTTTTGGTGTAGAGCAATGTCGCACAGATGACGGCAATCGTATTGCGCTCTTCCGGAAAACGCTGAAACATGGACTCGTCCACGACCCGGCGCACCGCGACCAGCTGGCTCTCATCGACCGTGTTCTGCGTCACGATCGATTCCGCGACAGCATCGGGATCGGCATCCTGCACTTTTGTGTTGGTCAAGTCCTTCCTGGAACGCAGTTCTTTCAGCACATTCTGCCACGGTTCTGACGTTACCAGACCGACATTCACTCCCCGGTCCTGGTAATCCTGAAACGTCATCATCTGACTCATGAATGGTTTGAGTCTGGTGTGCATGTCCTTTGTCACGGAAGGTGATCGGATCACACCTGCGATTCTGCGTTTTCCTTCAACCCAGTTCGGTTGTTTTTCCGTCACGCGTTGCAGCGTGTCCGCTTCGATTGAGTCTCGGATGGTTGAGTATCGATTGCCGTTGGAATTTGCGACGATCCGATGCCGGATAAACCCGTCGCGGATCGCATCGCCGGATCCTAAGTCACCTGGCGATTCCACAAACATCACAAGGTCACCAACTTCAGCGGCAAACGAATCAGGTTTCTTTGTCTGGCACCAGGTGGGGTGGCTGTTTCGAACTTCCAGGACACCCAAGGGTGCAAAATGGTTGTCGCGATACCGAATCGCCGCAACCATGCTTCCCCGGCGCAGCGATTGAACTTCGCCCAAATCAATCAATGGAACTCCATCAACGACCTGTTCAACGGTCCCGATAAACCACACCAACCCTGCTGGTTCTTCGGGAGCTTCCGGCGGAGCTGCGCTGACGCAATTCTCCGACCAAAACACCGCGCAGCCGGCCAACAAACCCACACTTCCAAATACCGCGGTACGTCGGGGAAAGAACGTCATCGAAGACCTCTGCGTGAAGAAAGCTGATGCCTGTAGTTACCGAAAAATGTTTGAACCGACCATCCGTGCAGTGTACCAACAACCTGCGTCCAACTGCAAAAAGAATCCTCGACACGAATCAGGCCTCGGGTTCTGCCAATTCGTTTACACCCGTGTAATCTGCATTTTCCGATCATTCGGTCAACTGTCACCAAACCGCGTTCCAGCGATACGCTTGAATCCCGTCGAGTCGGAACGTATCGTGAACGCTTCCCGACATCGTCGAAGCAGAATTCAACAACCTGCAATTCATCGTTGTGCGTATGACTTAAGAGTGAGGCAGAAATACGTGGGGCACGATTCCATCGTGCCGAGCACGTTAAAAACGTGCTCCACGTCCGGAGCTCGGCAGTTATTTCTGCGCCGGTCCTTCCGGATTTATTTTCTTTCCCATGCGGATCTTACAAAGAAATGAGCATTTGATGAAATTCCATGTCAAATTCACCTACGGCTGCGAGAATCGTGAAAAGGTGCTGCAGTTGTTGCATCAAGGGGCGCTGAAAAGTGAAGCCACGGTCAAGGCCGAGCGCGTGTGGATCGCAATCGGTTCCGGCGTTGGGTTCGCAATTCTCGAGACGAATGATGAAAAAGCACTCTACCAGCTTGGCGTGACATGGTCCGATTTCGGGGAGCTGGAGTTCACACCGATCATCGAAGCAAAAAATATCTAAAATGTTTGTCCCGGCATGGAAAAGGGGTCAGCGACGAGGATGCGTCGAGCGATCCTCAATGGGTTTGCGTTCGGTCGTTATCTATTTCCAGGCCGCGCACAAGATTTGTGGTTGAACCATTGGTATGGACGAACCGTGGATAATTGGCATGCACCCGAAGCGTCAAGCATTTGGGATACCAATATTGCGCAGTAATCGGGCGATTTCAGTGGCGGCGTTTGGCGTTGCGAGTGACCGGATCGCATGGGACATGCGCTGCCAATGGTCGGGTGCGCCAAAAAGAATTTCCAGCGATGTTCTGAACGTGTTTACGGCATCCGCCATTTTTTCGTCGATCACAAACGTCGCTCCTGAGCCTTCCAGCAGACGTGCGTTCAGAAACTGGTGATTGTCCGCAGCTGTACTCAGCGGAATCAGGATTGATGGCAATCCGGCACAGGCAAGTTCCTGAATCGTCACGGCACCGGCGCGACTGACGGCGATGCCGGCTGCGGCCAGCTCTGCACGCATGTCGGGAAGGAATGCTTCCACACGGGCGACGACGCCGCAGCGACGATACTGATCACGGATCGATGCGACTTGTGGTTCACCGGTCTGGTGCACAATATCCCACTCCGGTGGTAATTTCAGTCCCTGGTTGAACGCCGTAGCAACGATCTGATTGATCGCTTGCGAGCCCTGACTGCCACCAAGGATCAGAATTCGTCTGCGTTCGGAAATCATGGCAACAGGCATCCCTGCCAATTCACGAATGCCGGCGCGCACCGGCGTACCGCAGGTCTGCACGGGCGACGCCCAGTGTTGCAATCGACTATCCGCCACTGGCAAACCAAACACAGTCAACCGTGCCCGCCTCGCCAGCCAGCGTGTGGCTCTGCCGGGCAGGCAGTTTTGTTCCAGCAGCATGATGGGCAGAGCCAGTCGACTGGCGGCCACAACGCCGGGCACACTTGCCAACGCTCCCAGGCCGACAACGACGTCCGGTCGAAACGCCTTCAGCGACACGTGCGCTTGCCGCAGCGAACGCCAGAGCGACTGTAACCGCATGGCAGAACTCCACAGTCCGCGCTTTGAAGTAAACGATGCGTACGGTTCGACCCTCGCCTCAACTTCAGACAACCCGGAAGCATCCAGTACGTGTCGATCGACGGTTCGATGACTGGTCAGAAACAGAAAACGCGAGTCAGGATCCTGACTGAGCAGTTCCTGAGCGATCGCGACGGCAGGAAACAGGTGTCCGCCTGAACCTCCACCGACAAACGCGACGCGCAGAGCCGTGCAGCGTTGGCTATGGACCACAGTATTCACTGACGCCGTCGGCTGACACGACCAGCAGTCGTCGCGTCAGTGGATGATGCATCGTCGAAAAATCGTCATCGACACGCTTGCGAATCTGCGAAATCAAATCAGGATCTTTCAACGTGGCTGCGACAAAGAAATCGCGATTCGGCACACCGACGATGAGTTCCGGCCCGAACAGTTCCCTCAATTGAGAGTGGAAATCCGGATCCAGCACGCGCGAACAGTTATATGCATCTGGTTTGACCGGCATCAGCAGTCGCGGATTTCTATCATCGCCAACCATCGTCACTTCCAGCGGATGCGCGGCGGAATAACGGCGTAGATTCTGCAAAGCAAGATCGTGCAGATCGTCCGGAGAAAGATTCCATGCTTCAATCATTCGCTGATGAACGTAGCGGTAGGAATCATCTTCATCGACGACATATCCCACACACAGACCACCGACCCACGGCATCTGAACTCGTTCGTCCGAACGCGGTTCATCTTCAGAAGAAAGAATTGGCAGAATTCGCTGCTTCACCTGTTCCAGCGTCGGTGCCAGTTGATCGGGCCCAAGTTCCTGTAGACGCACAACGGTCGTCAGTCCGGGGACGATGATCCGGCGAAAATTCTGTGGCTGTTGCAGGTACATCCGATAGAAATTCGACAGGCTGATTTCCGACTGACCGAGTCGTAACGAAAAGCCGCGCGAGGCTGAAGACTGCAACAGCGGGAAATGATGGCGTGCGACATCGATGACCTGCTTCAGAAAAACGTCCGGAGGCCATGCGGGCTGATCGGCCAGTTCGAGAGTGGACAGCACCATTTCGCAGAACTTCAGAAATCCGGCGTCCAATGGTCGCCGGTCGGGAGACTGAACCGTCGCGACGATCATGAGCTTTTCATGTCGCACGGTCCACAATCGCCATTCAAACGATGATCGTCGTCCAAAAAGACGTGCGAGCCAGCAGGCAGATTTTAGCCGTCGCGATGTGCCTGACCACGATTCGTTTACAGATGGGATGTCGAGCGGACTCGCCGGCTGCAGCGCCACCACTTCAGGAAAGAGGACGGACAAATCGGGCGAATTCCGGCGAAGCTGATCGCGACTGGTATCGTCCCACCATGTCACGATGGATAAGACGTGCGGCAGTTCAGCGCCGATGGACTGCGGTACCGATTTACCTTTCGATGCGACTGACCATCCATCGGATGCCACGCCCTTCATCCGCAGTTCAATGACCGTCTGTGTCTGCCGGACCTCAATCGAGTCCGGACACAGAAAAGTGAACCAGTTTGCGGGACCGCGACAAAGTCGCCACCCGTCGAATCTGGAATCAAAATTTCGGTCGAATGCCATTTCCACGCTCCGATATCCCGGACATCGGGAT
The DNA here is from genome assembly GCA_964517865.1 of uncultured Chitinophaga sp. GTDB lineage: Bacteria > Planctomycetota > Planctomycetia > Planctomycetales > Planctomycetaceae > SXXK01. The sequence continues at coordinate 1,254 of CAZFDW010000058.1, read as the reverse complement.
ACCGGATTGTAGTCACTCCAGCAGAATTCGCACAACGTTTTGATCCGGTTTACTCACCAAATTCAAGACCACGCTCGGTAATCCTGAATGGCAGGATCGCTTCATCGCACGCGCTGCCGCGATGTTTTGCCACATAGATTGCACGGCCAATCTGATTACCAATGCGAGTTTTCCCCAACAACAGGATCGTATTTGCGTTGGAAAGCACGTCGCCCGACTGAATCGGACGGCTGATCAGCTCGTCAAGCATCACTTCGTGGCTGGTGTAAAGCAGCATCCCGCCAATCGCCTGATGGTCGTACGGATGAGCCATCACCTGCGGCTCCTGCTGTCGGAAGTGGACTCGAAACAGATCTCGCGCTAACCAGTCGTAATCCTTACGTAACACCTGATGATAGATATAGTCGAACAGATGAAACTGGAATGAATCCGAGTCTTTGGTTGTCGGTTCGACACCATCAATCACACAGCGGCGAACACCATGCACAAAGTTGCCGTAAAAGAAACCGATCGTCTGATCCAGCCGCCGCATCAGGTCGGCCTTGAATTCCTGCCATTCTTCCGGCTGCATATCGCCGATTGTCACTCGCCGCCCGCCGCGATGAAAAGCATGCAGATAGTCCGATCGAATCTGGTCGCGATTCCAGACAACCTCAGGATCAAAATGATCCGCCAGCGTTCGTGGGCGAAACTTCCAGCCGAACATGCGATCTGCATATTCGGGCTGATGCTGTGAATCGCCCCGGGTTGTCATGTCAAACACGATCCCGGTTTGCCGTTCCTGTTGCTGTCCGGCAAAGGCATAGCTGACTCCCAGTTGTGTCTTTCCGATACCGGTGGCTCCCATGACGACGGCGAGGGTGCCGGGAATCAGTCCGCCGCCGAGTGCCTGATCAAGTCGAGGGATACCAGTTGACTGCCGAGATCCGGCGGATGGAAAGGGCCCGGTGGTTTGCAGTGTCATTGCAGGAGTATCGTCGCAAAGGTTGATTGATGTGGTCAGGGAACGTGCTTTTTTCTGAAAAAAATGGGGCAGGCTGAAAAAAGGTGTCATCAATAGCCAAATGGCCCGGAGGGCAACGCCGTGAAGCATTTTTTTCGTCAATACACGGGATATGTTAAAGGCATAGGGGAGTGAATCAATCCTGCGTTTGAGCCACGAATGTGGCGGCAGGTTGTAGCCACGGGCGTGAGCCCGTGGTCAGAGAAACACCGGTGATTTTTAGTCCTGAAAGGACGACATGAGACAACCGA
>CAZFDW010000057.1:7395-20261 GCA_964517865.1 uncultured Chitinophaga sp. | reverse complement strand
CCTATCCATTTTAGTGTCAGCTGCGTCGCTGGATTTGTAAAAATTCAACGCCTTGTTGAACTCCTCCGTCGCAGGTTCAGGCGAATACAGAAAACGTGAACAACGTTAACGGAGAGTACGAATCGGACTCATTTCCGGCCGCGCGGAGTTTGACTTACGCCTTAATCAATTGCTCGGCGGCCAATTCGTTCAAAGCTCGCTTGTAGTCCACCGGCATGATCTTGTGGAATTGTGTGAGCGACTTATTCCAGTGGTTGAGGATATTCCGGGCCACCGCAGAGCCGGTGTGGTGATGATGGTTTTTGATCAGAGTTCCCAACTCGTGAATATCAGCGGCATCGGTCACTTCTTCCAGTTTGACCATTTCCAGATTGCAGTTCACCAGGAACGTTCCATCCGGATCGTAGACGTATGCGATTCCACCGGACATCCCGGCAGCGAAGTTACGACCGGTGGGTCCCAGCACGACGGCCCGGCCGCCGGTCATGTATTCCAGACCATGATCACCGCAGCCTTCAATCACTGCGGTGGCTCCGGAATTTCTGACGCAGAACCGTTCGGCCGCGATGCCACGGAAGTAGGCTTCGCCCGAAGTCGCGCCGTACAGCGCCACGTTCCCAATGATGATATTCTGTTCGGCGACAAAATCCGCTTCCTTGGGCGGGTAGACAATCAAGCGACCACCGGACAATCCCTTGCCCGCGTAGTCGTTGGCGTCGCCTTCGATTTCGATCGTCACTCCATGCGCCAGCCAGGCGCCGACGCTTTGTCCGGCGGAGCCCTTGGCCTTGATATGAATCGTGTCTGACGGCAGCCCGTGGGCTCCGTGAGCACGACTGACTTCGTTGCTCAGGATCGTGCCGAATGCGCGGTCGATGTTCTGAATTGTCGTGTCGATGCGAACGTGCTTTTTCTCTTTCAATGCCGATTCACATTTCTTCAACAACTCCATATCGCGAACAGCACCGAGAGAATGATCCTGCTCAATCGTACAATACGTCTGCACATCGGCATGTGGCTTCTGCGCCGGGGTCAGAATCGGCGACAAATCCAGTTGACGTGCCTTCCAGTGAGTCACCGCGCTGTCAAGTTCCAGCATGTCAACACGCCCGACCATCTCGTTCACGGTGCGGAAACCAAGCTCGGCCATGATTTCCCGAGTTTCCTCAGCCACCATGAACAAATAGTTAATGACATGCTCGGGCTTGCCCTGGAACTTCTTACGAAGCACGGGGTCCTGAGTGGCAATGCCGACCGGACACGTATTCAGGTGACACTTTCGCATCATGATGCAGCCGAGCGTAATGAGGGGCGCGGTGGCAAAACCAAATTCCTCAGCACCGAGCATCGCTGCGACGACGACATCGCGGCCTGTCTTGAGTTGTCCATCTGTCTGCAATCGAACTCGGCTGCGCAGGTCGTTCATCACAAGCGTCTGATGCGTTTCCGCGATGCCGAGCTCCCACGGAAGACCGGCGTGCTTGATGCTGGTCAAAGGCGATGCACCGGTGCCGCCTTCGAAACCCGAAATCAGAATATTGTCCGCGTGCCCCTTGGCAACTCCGGACGCAATCGTGCCGACGCCGACTTCTGAGACCAACTTCACGCTGATGCGGGCGCGACGGTTCGCGTTCTTAAGGTCAAAGATCAACTGTGACAGATCTTCGATCGAATAAATATCGTGATGCGGCGGTGGACTGATCAGACCCACGCCAGGCGTTGAAAGCCGAGTTTCTGCAATCGTTTTGTCGACCTTATGACCCGGCAGTTCACCACCTTCACCTGGTTTCGCACCCTGCGCGATTTTGATCTGCAGTTCATCGGCATTCGTGAGATACCATGAGGTCACACCGAATCGTCCCGAGGCGACCTGCTTGATGGCTGAACGACGCGAATCTCCGTTGTCCATCGGCTCAAAGCGGTCGTAGCGTTCGCCGCCTTCACCTGTGTTGCTCTTGCCGCCGATGCGATTCATGGCAATCGCCAGAGTCTCGTGGGCTTCGGCGGAGATCGAGCCGTAGCTCATCGCACCTGTGCAGAAACGCTTGACGATGTCAGCCACAGAATCCACTTCAGCCAATGCGACCGGTTCGCCCTTTCGGAACTTCAGCAATCCTCGCAGGTGGCACGCACGCGTTGTCTCCGCGTTGACAAGTTTTGAAAAGTCCTTGTACGCCGACTTGTCGCCGGTCCGGGCCGCCTGCTGAATCCGCCCGATGGTGTGCGGATTCCAGGCATGCTTTTCACCCAGACGCCGCCATGCAAACAGACCCGCATTCGGCAGTTCGTGCGAGATGCTATCGGGGTTTTCCGGGAAGCCGATGTGATGCCGCATCAGCGCTTCCTGAGCCAGCACGTCGAAGTTCACGCCTTTGATCCGGCTGGATGTTCCCGCAAAACACAGGTTAACGACGTCATCGGCCAATCCAAGTGCTTCAAAGATCTGAGCGCCCTTGTAGCTTTGCAGCGTGGAGATCCCCATCTTTGCCATCACCTTCAGCATGCCGTTGGCGACCCCGGAGCGATAGGCTGCGACAATGCGATCGTCGTCCCAATCATCGGTCAGCTTTCCGTCCAGACGCGATTGACGCAGGGCGTAGAGGGCGAGGTATGGATTGACAGCGTCCGCACCGAAACCGATCAGGAGACAGAAGTGATGCACTTCGCGGGCTTCGCCGGATTCGACCAGCAGACCGATCTGCGTGCGCTCTTCGTGCCGCACCAGATGATGATGCACTGCACCGGTCGCCATCAGTGAACTCACGGGAACACGATCGGCGCTGATCTTACGATCAGACAGCACGATCAGACTGAAGCCATTGCGAATGGCATCTCTCGCCTCTTTGCAGATACGATCCAGGGCCGGTCGCAGGCCACTGACGCCCTCCGACTTCGGATACGTGATGTCCAGAACTTTGGCCTTCCAGCTACGATGCTTGATGCCCTTCAGATTTGCCATCTGATGGTTTGTCAGGATCGGATGCGGGACGGCCAGTCGGTGACAGCTTTCCTGTTTCGTCTCCAGGAGATTGCCTTCCGGACCGATGTAACATTCCAGGGACATGATGACTTCCTCGCGGATCGAATCGATCGGCGGATTTGTCACCTGAGCAAAGAGCTGATGGAAGTAGTCGTAAAGCATGCGCGGCTGATCACTCAGGCAGGCCAGCGCGGCATCGTTGCCCATCGAGCCGATCGGATCCTTGTCAGCCTTGATCAGCGGCAGCAGCATGAAATTCATCGTTTCGGATGTGTATCCAAACGCCTGCATGCGGTTCAACAGATCCTGACCGGTGAGTCGTTCCGGCGGAGTCTTCTTTGGCAGCTCCTCGAGTCGAATCCGTTGCTCCTGAACCCATTGCTGATACGGCCGCCGCGCCGCGATGTCCGCCTTCAGTTCTTCGTCGTCGATAATCCGGCCCTGTTCGAAGTCCACAAGGAACATGCGACCAGGTTGCAGGCGTCCTTTATATGCGACGTTGGTGGGTTCAATATCCAGCACGCCGACTTCGCTGGCCATGACCACCTTATCGTCTTTCGTCACATAGTAGCGACTTGGACGCAGGCCGTTGCGGTCCAATGTGGCACCGATAAAGCGGCCGTCGGTAAAGGAGATCGATGCCGGCCCGTCCCACGGTTCCTGCAACGCCGAATAGTATTCGTAAAACGCGCGCTTGTGTTCGGGCATGGTCTGATGATTCTGCCATGCTTCCGGCACCATCATCATGACAACTTCCTGTAACGTACGACCCGAGTGATACAGCATTTCCAGGGCGTTGTCGAAGCACCCGGAGTCAGACGTATGAGGTTCGACAATGGGAAACAGCTTTTGAATTTCGTCCCCGAACAGTTCGCACTTCATCATGCCCTGCCGCGCGAACATCCAGTTCGAATTACCCTTGACGGTGTTGATTTCTCCGTTATGCGACATGAATCGAAGCGGCTGAGCACGGTCCCAGCTGGGGAACGTGTTGGTCGCAAATCGGGAGTGCACCATGGCCAGATGCGTGTCGTAGTCAGTCGCCTGCAGGTCTTTGAAAAATGGCACAACCTGATGCGACGTGAGCATCCCCTTGTAAATAATCAACTTGGTCGATAACGAACAAACGTAGAACAGCAATGCCTGCGACATGTCGCTGTTGCGCAGCTTGTGGCTCGACAACTTCCGGATGATGAACAACTGACGCTCCAATGCGTCCTGGTCGAGTCCATCTGTGCCGCCGACGAACAGCATCTCCATGTGCGGCGCGCAGGCTCGCGCCGCCTTGCCAATGTCTGCGGTGTTGTAGTCTACCGGCAGTGTTCGCCAACCGAGCAGTGTTTGTCCCTGCTGAGCGATAAACTCCTCAACGGTTTTTTTGCAGGTGGCTCGCTGCTCTGTATCCTGCGGCAGGAAGACAATGCCGGCACCGTAACGACCGACTTCCGGAAGTTCGACTTCGATATCTTCCCTCGCGACTCGTACCAGAAAGCTGTGTGGCAGAGAAGTCAGCATTCCGGCACCGTCGCCAGTGTTGGATTCGCATCCGCAAGCACCTCGATGATCCATGTGCCGCAGAATGCGGTCGGCGTCATCGACGATCTGACGACTTCGGACGCCTTTGATGTGCGCCACGAAGCCGACTCCGCAGTTGTCATGTTCGTTGCGAGGATCATACAGCCCGCGCGCTTCCGGCGCGCCATACGATGGTCGAAACGGAGATGGATACTGATTGCCGCGGATGTCTTCCATGGATTCGTGCCTTAAGAATGATTCCGACAAACCGGTCGGAGCGACGTGCGCGTTGAGTTCGCCACCAGGAATTCGCTGACACACAGATTCAGTACCAGCTCAGCGTGGTGGCAGGATGGCGCGTTTGGATGCGGCCACGCATTTCGTTCCCACATTGATCCTTGATTTGACCGCTTCGCCCAGGTCGTCCGCCGCGAATCGCGAGCAAGCGACGGCAGCATCCGACGTATCCGCGGTCGTTGACCGGGAAGCTGCAGTAGTCAGGGCTCGAAGCGAATTCAGCATAATTTCGGACAAACCAGTATCAGGCGTTCTGTTTCGTTGTGCTGCCAAGGACATTCCAGCCTGAGCTTTTCCAAAGAAAACTCAAACCGGGCAGGAAATTCTGCCTGATGCATGACCATTGTGTGGGGGCCAAGGTTCACTGTTTCCAAGCAATTCCGGGGTGTAAATTGTGTCAGGCTTTCGTCTGGAAGACAAGCTATTGCCCGCGTCTTATGCCGGATCAGAGAAAACCTGGGCGTGATTCTGCTAGACTTGGCGTGAACCCCTCAACTGCTCAGCCCATTTTCGCACCTGCATTCCTGATGAATACCCCTGATCCATCGCTCTTTGATCGCCGCCGCCGGGTCGGCTGGACCACACTGGTCTGTCTTTGCGTGGCTGTTGTCGGATTCGCGACTGAAGGAAAAGAGTGCGTCTGGGCGGCCGCAGCGATGCGGATCGGATTCGTGCTGGGAGCACTCTGGCTGTGCTTTCCCACGAAAACTCGCCCCGCTGCGTGGGCGGTGCTGACTCAGGGGCGATTAGTGGCGATTGTGATCGGGGCACTGTTCTGGAGCCGAATCAAATATGCGCTGCCCTTTTTGGCGATCGCAGGAATCGTGCTCTGGTTCATTCGACCACGGGGGAAGCGGGGATAAGTTTATCCAGAATGCCATTGACGAAGCTGCTGGAGTTCTCAGTGCCGAACTCGCGGGCGATTTCGATCGATTCGTCAATGACGACAGCCGCTGGAGTGCCCATGTGTGTCATTTCGTAGAGGCCCATCCGAAGCACGTTGCGATCTGTCGGAGCCATCCGGTCCAGACGCCAGTTCGTCGCCGTGCGGCAGATGACTTCATCCAGTTCATCGCGTGACGCGATGACGCCGGAGATCAGTGACCATCCAAAATCCCGCAACGCCGCGTCCGTGAATTGCTTGCGGAGTTCTACCTGCATCCGATCCTGATCGGCTTCCGGATTCTGGTCAAACAGATAGAGCATTTGCAGAGCAAAACGACGAGCTTCAGAACGTCCGGCCATTTGGAGTTGGAATCAGGTTAGAAGTTTAACAATTCAGAATTGCGCACGGTGCGCAGATCATTTCGGTGAGCGGCAGGGCGTCAGCCCTCCGTGCATGTTTCAGCTGTTTTTCCGACGCGATTTATCCAACGAGGCACACGGAGGGCTGACGCCCAGCCGCTCGCCTTAAGCTCAGATCTTCTTGAGCAGGTTAATCATTTCAATTGCGGCCAGTGTGGCTTCCTGGCCCTTGTTGCCGACTTTGCCGCCCGCCCGGTCGAGGGCCTGATCCATCGATTCGCATGTGATGACTCCGAAAGTCACCGGGATTCCCGTTTCGCGAGTGAGACTCATGATGCCGGACGCGACCTGACTGTTGATGTATTCGTGATGCGTGGTTGATCCCTGAATCACGGCTCCCAGACAAATCACGGCAGCGTACTTCCCGGACTTTGCGAACTTTGAGGCCGCAAGTGGAATTTCAAATGAACCCGGCACCCATGCGATTGTAATCCTGTCGGCGCTGCCACCATGACGCACGACTGTGTCGATCGCACCTTCAAGTAATCGCTTTGTAATGAGATCGTTGAATCGCGACACCACGATGGCGAATGATGAGTCGGCAGCAGTAAGTTGTCCGCAGAGTTCGGTTGGCATAGACATTCGACCTATCCAAGGTTCATCGACAGTAAAAATTCTTCGTTGGACTTCGTGCGTTTTAAACGGTTCACGAGCAGTTCAATTGCGTCAACCGGATTCATGTCGTTTAGTACTCGACGAAGGACCCAAACCAGTTTCAGCTCTTCCTCGTTCATCAGCAGTTCTTCACGGCGAGTTCCGGAACGATTGACGTCGATCGCCGGCCAGATGCGTTTTTCAACCATGCGCCGATCCAGATGCAACTCTGTATTGCCGGTGCCTTTGAATTCTTCAAAAATGACTTCATCCATCCGGCTGCCGGTATCCACCAGTGCGGTCGCAATGATCGTCAGGCTGCCGCCTTCTTCCACGCAGCGGGCGGCACCGAAAAATCGCTTCGGATGCTGCAAAGCATTGGCATCAACGCCACCCGAAAGTGTCTTGCCGGAATTCGGGATCTCGGTGTTCCATGCGCGGGCAAGGCGTGTGATGCTGTCAAGGAAGATAATGACATCCTGGCCGTATTCGACCATGCGTTTGGCCTTTTCGATGACCATTTCCGCCACCTGAATATGTCGCGATGAAGGCTCGTCAAACGTACTGCTCACGACCTCGCAATTCACCCCTTTCAGCTTGCGTTCCATGTCCGTCACTTCTTCCGGACGTTCGTCGATCAACAGAACGATCACGTAAGCATCCGGATGATTCTGCTGTGTCGCCTTTGCCAACTGTTGCAACAGGATCGTTTTGCCCGCCCGCGGCGGTGACACGATCAGGCCACGCTGGCCAAGTCCGATCGGTGCGATCAGATCGACGATGCGCGTGCTCAGAAATTCGGCGTTGTCCGCCAAACGCAGGCGGCGTTCCGGATGCAGCGGCGTCAGATCGTCGAAGAACACCTTGTTCGTGAGCTCATTCGGGTCTTCCCCATTGATCGCTTCCACGCGCAACAGCGCAAAGTAGCGTTCGTTTTCTTTCGGGGGACGAATCTGACCTGCGACGGTTGCTCCGGTGCGCAGCCCAAAGCGACGAATCTGGCTCGGGCTGACGTAGATGTCATCCGGACACGGCAGATAGTGATAGTCGGGGCTGCGGAGAAATCCGAATCCATCGGGCAGGATTTCTAATGTCCCTTCGCCGAACATGAGGCCGTTCATGCGCGTCCGCTCTTTCAGGATCTTGAAAATCAGATCCTGTTTTTTGAGACCGTGGTATTCGGTCAGTGCTTCCTGCTCTGCAATCGCAATGAGTTCTTTCATTGACATCCGCTGCAGCTCAGCGATGTTGATTTCGGTGCCCTCAGGCGGGGCGAAAGTCTCTTCAACGGGTTTGCCGATGTCGCCTGCCTCATGGCGAGTATCAGATCGGCGAAGCATTCGTGGGGCTCCGCCGGGGCGAGGATCATCGGGGCGTGTGCTGCGTGTTGACATGGCCGCGTCGGGCCTCCAGAAAGGAATTTGAGGAAAGTTCACCAGCAGAATAAGACAGGGGTTTGATGCTGAATCGAATGCAGGCGCGATCCGACTGGTTTGTTCTGAAGAGTTGTTATTTTGGTGTGGTCAGGTTTAAAAAGTTACCGGCGGCTGGCTCTCTGTTGATTTAGGGATTCAAGTAGGGTGTGTGCAGCGCCAGCGGAACACACCAGTCTTACACGCCTTCCCAAAATGGTACGTTGCGCTTCGCTTCACGCACCCTACAATTAAATCAACATCCCGCCAGCGTTGTGCCGCTGAATGATCTTTTCCAGAACGAACTTCATCTGCTCCGCAGTCGCTTCCGCTGCACCGGAATTATCGATGGCAAACTGAGCGTTCTGACGCTTTTTCACAAGACTCCATTGCGATGCTTCGCGACGCTGAAACTCTTCCATCGACCATCCGCGACCTGCTACAGCACGCTGTCGCCGCAATTCAACGGGAGTGTCAATAAAGATCACTGCGTCACATTCGTCTGCCCAGCCAGCTTCCAGCAGCAGGGCAGCATCCAGGATAATGGCGTCCGCGTCCTGCGGAGCCTGTTTGATCGAACGAAGAATTTCATTCCGAATCGCCGGATGAAGTATTTCATTCAGCCGGTTTCGATTATTTGTCTGCTCATCGGAATCTCCGAAAACTTTTTCCGCCAGCCGCCGTCGCAGAACCAGACCTTTGTTATCGAGAATCTCTTCTCCAAAAGCATGGCTGAGTTTCTTTCGAATATCGTTTGTCAGCAGCAATTCATGCCCAATGCGATCGGCATCAATCACGCACAATTGAAGACCCGGAACATTCTGAACGACCGAACTTTTGCCAGCGCATACGCCACCGACAATGCCGACGACCGGAATGTTCGCGTACTGGGCAGGAACTGATAGAACAGAGGACAACTGAGGAAATCGATGTGAATGATGTGACTCGCGGGTGCGAGCTGTTTCAGATGGGGTCGTTCAGCCGGAGGTGTGGCGTTCCTTTGCCCTGCACAATCCGGTTTGGGAGGTTCCGAATGCTGTTTTCGCGGAGCTTGCCGCGCCAACACTTTTCGAATGATCGGAGCAAAATCAGCTTCGCTTTCTCCAACGACGCTGGTGTTGCATGCATATGTTGCTCGAACGAGTGTGCGATGTCAAATGATAGTCAATCGTCTCCGCGGCTTTTTCATCACTTCTGATCGCGGGAAATCCTTTCCCGAAGTTACAGTTTTCGAGCCGTCGGACTGGTTCAGGAGGGGGTGCCGTGGGAGCATTCGCGTGTCGTCGCTCGATTGTCGGCGACAAACAGAGACGCCCGGATTGATGGCTATCGGCGTTTCACGGCACGGCCGCGCACCGCTCACGCCATTGGCGGCGATGTTTGAGAAGGCTTTGACGACCGTTTACATGGATTCACAGGAACTCTCCACAATGACCAGCGACATGCTGACTTTGATCGATCAGGCTGCCAAAGACGGGCATTTGACCGCGAATTCTCCGGCAAATCTGCGATCCTGGCTGACTCGAGAATGTCTGGCCCGGTATCGTCCGCGAATCGTGGAACTGATCAACGCCGGTGAATGGAAACAACTGGACGCAATGTTCTGGACGGCCATTCCGTTCGGCACCGGTGGTCGCCGCGGTTCTATGGGCGAGATGGGGCCGGCGACGATCAACGATCGTACGATCGCTGAATCGGCGCATGGTATGGCCGTTTATCTGCGTTCGACCGGATGCGAAACCGGTGGTTCTGCAGTCATCGCCCATGACACACGAAACAATTCGCCGCACTTTGCCAGGATCACCGCCTGCACCATGGCCGCGCATGGCCTGAAAGTGTTCCTGTTTGACGGACACCGTTCAACGCCAGAGCTGTCTTATGCCGTCCGTAAGCTCGGCTGCAACGTCGGTGTGGTGATCTCCGCTTCTCACAATCCGCCGGCCGACAACGGCTTCAAGGCGTACTGGGATAATGGAGCGCAGGTGATTTCTCCGCATGACAAAGGCATTGTGAAAGAAGTCGAAAAAGCAGATGTGATTCCCACGGTAGACTTCGCTTCGGCCGTCGCAGACGGACGCATTCAAATTGTGGGTTCGGACATCGACAAGGACTATATTGCGGAGGTCGTGAAGCTCTCCGAATCTCCCGGACGATCCATCAGTGCCGTGTACACACCTCTGCACGGAGTGGGAGAGACGAACGTTTACGCAGTGATCAAAGCGGCCGGATTTCAGAATGTCTCAATCTTTGAGCCACACCGCGCGGCGGACGGCAATTTCCCGAACGTGCCGAATCATTTTCCGAACCCGGAGAACCTTGAAGTGTTCAGTCCGGTTGTGGATTGGATCAAAGGCACAAATCACTCGGCGGAACTGATCCTTGCGTCCGACCCGGATGCCGATCGTCTCGGCGTGATGGTCCGAAATTCGACTGGCGGATTCACGGCACTCAGTGGCAATCAGGTGGGGGCCCTGATTACAGACTATCTGTTTCGCAAACGAAAAGCCTCGGGAAGATTTTCGCCGCAGGATTACGTGGTCGAAACATTGGTCACCACGCCGTTAACGAGAGCAGTCGCTGAGCATCACGGTGCCCGCTGCTTCCATGAGTTGCTTGTCGGATTCAAGTACATCGCTCAGACAATGGAAGAACAGGGCACTGACCACTTTGTGTTCGGCACAGAGGAATCGATTGGCTTCCTTGCGGGGTCATACTGCCGCGACAAAGATGCCAGTGTGGCGGCGTTGTACATTCTGGAATTGGCAGGGGAGCTTCAGGCGGACGGGAAATCGCTCCTGAATCAACTCGATCAGCTTTACAAAGACTGCGGGTATCACTGTGAAGGCCAGAAATCGATCTATTGCGAAGGGCCGACCGGCAAGGCAAAAATTGACGGTTTGATGCAGGCACTTCGTAAGACGCCGCCAGCCCGGTTTGGATCAGTCCGATTCACGGAAGCCCTTGATTACAGTACCGGACGATGCATTTCAATTCCATCAGGCAGTCCGCTGCCGGAGATTACCCAGCCACGCGGCGATCTGCTCGTCTACAAATCCGACGCATCGCAGTCCGTCAAAGTTCAGATCGCGGGGCGCCCTTCAGGGACCGAGCCGAAAATTAAGTTCTATCTTTTCTGCCAATCTGATGTGATCAACGGCGATCTCGACGCCGCGCGCGCTGCAGGCGACAAGGCACTGAAAGACGTGCAACAGGCGCTTGGTGACTGGGCTCAGCAACAGTTGAAAGGTTGAAGCGAGGCATCAAGTGCGCGTGATAGAAATCAGTGATGATCCGATGAGCGGGCGCGGAGCATTGGGGCTTGTCATTACCCACATTTTTCCCATGCGCACCCAACCCCAACGGGGTTTTACAACAAAGCCTGGGGTCGCCGTGACAACGGCGCACCCCAGGAAAAATCGCACAAAATCCAGCGAACCCCAACGGGGTTCCACAGCCATAATTCCATTTTTCGTTCAGCCATCGGAATTGTGGAACCCCGTTGGGGTTCGGGGCGATCCAGGTTTCCTGACCTGGGGTGCGCCGCAACGCGGCGACCCCAGGCTTTGTTGTGAAACCCTTTCAGGGTTGAAGCACACGATTTCCCTCAGAAAAACCTTTCGCGGCGTTGCCACGCACTGCCCCGGTGGAATCCTCGCCGTTGGCTCGGGTTAAACGAAAACGGCCGAGGCTTCAGAGGAAATGTGGGTAATGACAAGGCATTGGGGCCGCTGGTCCCGCCCTGCAGTCAAACAGATTCCCAGCGCACGTCAATCCTGCTGACGCACAGTGGCGGATTCTGCCGGAGTCGCGTCGGGACGCATGGTTTCGCCTGGCAACTGTGTCGCTCTGCATGACCGGCAGGATCGATACGATCGATTCTTACAACTTGACTCGCAAAATCGAAACATTTTCACAAGTCACCGGAAAGGATCGTTCGATATCAGGAAAGACGCCTTAGTTTTGGCGTGCAGTCTTTGGGTTTGTCAGTCGCAGATCAGCGGCAGCAGGTCCGCAAGCCAGGATTTGATTCATGAACTCGCCTACGATGAAAACCGGGAAGAAACCCATGCAGACGCTCGGCAGCAAATTGCGACGCAACGCAGTGGTGGCAGTAATCTGTCTGTCAACAATGACGAACAGCGGTTGTCTGCTGACCGGCGGATTTATTGAAGTTATCTGGACAGGCATGACGTTCTGGAAAACGTTGCCTGCCGTTCCCGTCTCTGCGTACAAGAGTCAGCTGATCGAAGATAAGCTATGGACTCAGGAACGCTATGATCGCACGCCCGTGCTTGATCCCGTGGAAGGCGACGTATTCTGCGTCGATCCGCCAAGTGAGGACCAGGTGATGAGATCGTTGCCGGACACGCCGGATGGAGGTTTTGCATTCCTGGAGGAAACTCAGTTCAACAACGTCCGCATCGTCGTAGAACCGATGGTTGATCGTCTTGATGAATGCAAAGTCTATCCATTGGTTGGCCCCTGCCGTCTCCATCACTGTCACTATAAGTGTACGGTGTATTACGACAAAACGATTCGAGCATACTGGCCGGTTCCGTTCAGCCATACAGACCAGTCTGTGGAAGTGGTGTACATTGACAAAGACCACTTGATTCGCTGTGCCGGCCCCACCGTGCAATAGAAATCTGAGAACGCTTCAATCAAATTCAAGCCCGACCACAAATGGTCGGGCTTTTTTTGTGTGACAAACTGCCGCAGAACGTCACACTTACACAAATGTCGTCGATGTGCGATCATGCGGC
>CAZFDW010000057.1:0-7295 GCA_964517865.1 uncultured Chitinophaga sp. | reverse complement strand
ACGATTGAGATCGGCAGTTGGCCGGTCGGCGAAATCGGGTGAAGAAGGTTGGGCTCAATCTGAATACTAACTCAACGGGCGAGACTGCAAATCGTGCGGCTCGAGAATACTTTCATGCCGGAGTCTGCTGCGGAGCCGGATTCACTGCAGGTTGGCAAACACATGCTGTCGCCACTTCCGCTACCGTCTCGCGCAATGGACGACCGGGATACTGCCGTCGGTGTTCCGGTATTTGTGGATCCACCGGAATATGCTGACGAGGAATCTTCAAACTCCATCCCGGGGCGTGTTGCTGCCTCTCTGACATCACTGGCGTCGATGAGTTTTTTTTCATCCGCCATGATTCATCTGCTTGTGTGGGGCACGGCGCTGATTCTGCTGCCGATCTTCGGGTTCGACTGGTTGGAACTCATACAGACCCCGCAGCAGCCGATTACCGCATCGCTAGGCGATGAAGAGATCCTCGACGATTTACCGCAGTTTGAGGTCGTTGGCAGCGTGGAAGTCGAAATGGAAAAGCAGGAGAGTAATGTACAACAATTGGCACAGCACCTGCAGGAATCGAATGCGGCATGGTTGAAGTCCTCCGCCGAAGAAGCATTAAGTCTGTCGTCGGTGAATTCTGAAGGCGAAGCTGGTGATGGTGGCGGGATTCTGCTGAAGGTTCCGGAAGCAGGCTTTGCGGTTACGAAAGGCAGTTTTACAGCCTTTACAATTCCGGCCGCACCGGAACCATTGAAGCCCTATCGGATTGTGATCGAAGTGCGATTGCCGGGTGACGTGAATAAGTATCGCGTCAGTGACCTGAAGGGCGAAGTCATCGGCACCGATGGCTACAAACAGTTTCTGCCTTACGACAAAGCGATGCCCTCTGCCGCCCGGGCTCCGGCGGCAAACGGCCGGGAAGTCGTACTCACATCCTCCAGCAGCATTGATGTGATTAAGAACCGCGTGCAGATCATCATCGTCGTGCCAGGGGCACGAAATCTGGTCAAGGACCGCATCAAGATCCGCTCCCGCCGCCTGCGCGAAGAACAGGAACTGACACTGACGTTCGGCAAAGCAGGAACCCCCGATGAAGATGGGCCGGAAAAGCCGTAAAGCCACCTTAAAGAGATTTCCCTCTCCCGGAATTTGCGGCACCGAACCTGCGCGTGTATGGTTCATCCGTTCCGAAACGAAATTCCCAGGGTTCAAACATATCCACTCAACCATGGCAATCGGCATGCGTGCCCTGCCTGCGATTCTAAGATCCCTCAATGCTGTTTCCTGCTGACTTTCTGACGCGACTGGAATACCTGTCGATCACCTCGAAACGCATGTTCCGAGGTCAGTTGCTGGCGCAGCGCCGGAGCATGCAGATGGGGTCAGGAATTGAGTTCTCGGACCACCGTGAATACAACAGCGGCGACGACTTGAGATATCTGGACTGGAATATTTACGCTCGTCACGGTGATTTACTGCTCAAACGATTTCAGGAAGAACAGGATCTGCACGTCTATCTGATGCTCGACTGTTCCCGCAGTATGTCGTTTGGGACTCCGGCGAAGTTTGATCTGGCGCGACATCTCGTGGCGGCGCTGGCCTATATCGCGCTCGCCGATCTGGATCGCGTCGCCATCATTGCCTATGCGAACGGCATTTTTTCCGAATTGCCAATGACGCGAGGCAAGGCCCGCATTCTTCCGATCATGAAGTTTCTGGGCGAACTGCCATCCTCCGGTGACGACACGAATCTCGAAAAGGCTGTTCAGGGATTGCTGCACCGAGGTGCCAGAACGGGAATGGCGGTCGTCGTGAGCGATCTGTTCGACGAACACGGCTTTCAGAAAGGACTCGATCAACTTCGTTACCGCCGCTTCGACGCGCATGTGATTCAGTTGCATGATCCGAGGGAGGCCGACCCTGCATTACTGGGTGACGCTGAACTTGTCGATATTGAAACGGAATCTGTACGAATGGTGACCGTGACGGAACGCAGCCTGAAAAAGTACAAACAACTTTTCACCGACCACCAGACCGCAGTGCGCGAGTACTGCTGCACCTGGAATCTGGGCTGCACTCAATCACCGTCTGTCATTCGCTTTGATGACCTGATCATGAGGATGATGCGCGAATCCGGCGCAGGCCGGTACCGTTAGTTAACCCACCACTCCACCGACGGGAAATTTCGTTCTCCAGTGGACGCGCTTTTCGGAATATGCGGATTCGTCTGGTGACAACATATCGCTGATCCCCGCTTTTAATGATTTTGAACTGATGTCATTTGCACTTCCCATCGCCTTCGCGCTCACAGCCCTCGCGCTACCCATCGTGGCGTTGTACATCCTGAAAGTCAGGCTGCGGCGCGTGCCAGTATCGACAAATCTTTTCTGGAAGCAGATCTACGACGAGAAGCCTCCGCGGTCAATCTGGCAGCATTTTCGTCATTTGAGTTCCCTGCTGCTGCAATTGCTGTTGCTGCTGTTGATCGTCCTGGCGATCGCCGATCCCTGCTTTTCATGGCAGTTGCTGGAGTCGCGGCGGCTGGTCGTGGTGATTGATAATTCGGCCAGCATGCGCGCGACCGATATTGCTCCGTCACGACTTGGCGCGGCAAAAGTGGCGGCTCTTGAGATTATCGATGGGCTGCGGTTCCGCGACGAAGTGGCGATTGTGCTGGCAGGGAACACACCGGAAGTCATCGTTGGCATGTCCGCACATACCCCGACACTGCGAGACGCGATCAACGCGATTTCTTTTTCCGACAATCCGACACAGATACCCGCCGCTATTGAGCTGGGACGACAATTGATCGGCCAGCATCCGCATGGTCAGGTCGTCGTGATGACAGACGGCTGTGTCGAAACCATTGTAACCCGCAGCGTCAGCAAGGGCTCTGAGCCGGGGAACAACATTGAGCTGGATTCTTCGCTGACGCCTCGGGTTGGTGATTCGGCTTCACGCATTACAAGTTCTGCGGAACAATCCCCGGTGGAGTACCGTTTGTTTGCCACAGATGCTTCAAACGTCGGCATCACTCAATTGCAGGTCCGCCGAAGTTTGACTGATCCGTTGGGTTATGAGATTTTGGCTTCCGTTCGTAATGCATCCGCAAACCAGATCGCATGTCGCCTGGAACTGCTCCTCAACGATATCCCGGTCGATGTGATTCCGCTGACACTGAAGCCAGAAGAGTTCTGGAGTCGTTCGATCGAAAAAATCTCACTTGAAGGTGGACGGTTACAAGGCGTGCTGACACAGATTCACGTCGATCACACGGCAGATGTGCCTGAGAAGACGAATGGAATGGATGCAGATAAGCTGGATCAACTTTCCACAGACAATTCGGCTTGGGCCTTATTGCCAGGGCGGAAGTCGCAGCGAGTGCTGATTGTGACACAGGGAAACTTGTTTTTGCAGAAAGTGTTCCAGGCCAATCCGCTGGTGGACGTGTCGCTTCGGAAGGATTTTCCAGTGCAATGGCCGGTCGATTCCATCATTGTCCTGCACGGCCCGGTTCCGCGTGTCCTGCCGCCCGGAAACGTGTTTGTCATTGATCCGATCGGTAGTTGCGATCAATGGGAGCAGGGAGATGAAATGGAGAATCCGATCGTGACGGAGCAGGACAAAACGTCTCCGCTGATGAATCACATTCGACTGGACAACGTCATGATACCGGAAGCGAGGCAGTTGCAGTTCAGGATGCCTCCGCATTCGCTGGCAAAAACGCTTTCCGGAGGAGATGTGTATGCCGAGGTCAGGCGACCGAATGGAAAATGTCTGGTGCTGAGTGTGAATCTGAATCGCAGCGACCTCGCTTTTCGCACGGCTTTCCCGATCATGGTGGCAAATTCTCTCGGCTGGTTTTCCGGGTCAACGGAAGAGCTTCGGCCCGCGCTGCCAACCGGTGCTGTGACAAGCGTGACGATCCAGAATGCAGCCGGTGCCGTCAAAAGTTTCATGCTGAATTCGCCGGGCAAAACTACAACACCAGTTGTTGTCACCGGCACAGAGTCATCGATCGTGGCTTCATCGGTCGTGAGTCCAACTCTGTCCGCAACCATTGGCCCGCTGAATGAAGTCGGCGTCTGGTCCGTCAGTCAGCGCAGAAGTGATTCAGAGCCAGCGGCGGAACCCTCCGGCAGCATCCTTTTCGAAGTCGCCATCAATCTCGCCAGTGATCGCGAAACCGATTTGCGCCCACTGAAGGAGCTTGTCGAATCGCCACAGGCATCTTTTACAGCCGGCGGATGGTTCAGTCGTCCGATTTGGTATTATTTAGTTCTGCTGGCGTGCGTCATGACAACAGTGGAATGGTTTCTGTATCAACGAAGACTGATTTCGTAATGTCTCCATTGGAATTTACTCGACCTGCATTACTGATCCTCCTCGTTCCGATGGCGATGGCGTTGATTTTTGGATTTGTTCGCAGTTTGAGCGATTTCCCCGGACCGCAGCGGATCGTGTCACTCGTGACTCGATCGATCATCTGCCTGCTGCTGGTGCTGGCACTCTCGGGTTTGACCTGGCTGCACCGGACGCACGAACAGTTTGTACTGTTTGTTGTGGATCAAAGTCTGAGTGTTGGTGCGAACGCAGAAATGACCGCGCTGAAGTTCCTGACGCAGGCCGCACAGAATAAGGGATCGCATCGAATCGCTTACCTTCCGTTTGCCTCAACGATCGGGAGTGTGCAGCAGGAACCCGTGGTGTATGGTGCGAGCCCGTCGCTTCTCGGGAAGCCAAAGGATCCTGCGGAGGAAATTCTGCCCACAGGTGCTGCAGCATTGGCAGACAATGCCAAACGCGACGGCACGAATCTGGCGGCGGCCATCGAGTCCGCTGCTGGCTACATGCCGCCGGGTTATGTGCCGCAGATTGTCGTGCTGACGGATGGCAATCAGACGGACGGCAATGCCCTCGCGGCCGCGTCGCGAAGCCGAATCCCCGTCACGACGATTCCGTTGCCAGCGCGTGCTGAACCGGAAGTGCAGGTGTCCGAAGTGAGTGTTCCTGCCGAGGTGCGAGAAGGCGAACCATTCTTTGTCGATGTTACGATTCATTCCAATCACGACGACGAAGGTTTGGTGGAGGTGTTTCGCGGTGATCACAAAGTCATCAGCGAAATGCGTACGCTGAAAACGGGAGAAAACAGATTCCGTTTTCAACAGTTCATCGATCGTGATCGCATGGCGGTTTTTAAAGTGCGTCTTTCAGGATTCAGGAATGACACGCTGCTCGACAACAACGCAGATTCCGGTCTCGTTTATACGACGGGCAAACCGCGAGTCCTCATCATTGAAAGCGATCCGAATCTGATTCGGGAACTTGCGTATGCGTTGGAAGACGAAGGCATTCAGGTCGATGTGCGTCCGCCGCAGGGTATGCCGGATACACTCTCCGGACTTCAGAACTATGAACTGTTGATGCTGTCCAATGTGCCGGCAACCGCCTTGACTCAGCAGCAAATGGAAATCACCCGCACCTGGGTTCAGGAACTCGGCGGGGGCTTTATGATGCTCGGTGGCGAACAGTCATTCGGCCTTGGCGGCTATTACAAGAGCACGCTCGAAGAAATTCTGCCTGTACGCAGCGACTTCGAAAAAGAAAAAGAGAAACCGTCGCTGGGTATGGTGCTGGTGATTGACCGATCAGGCTCCATGGACGGAGACCCGCTCGAAATGGCTAAGTCCGCCGCTCGATCGGCGGTTGAACTTCTCGGGCATCGGGATCAGGTCGCAGTGTTAGCTTTTGATGATCAAACCTACGTGATCAGCGAAATGCAGTCCGCCAGCAATAAGGGCAGGATCAGCGATGAAATCGCGCGCCTCGAATCCGGCGGCGGAACAAGCATGTACCCGGCGATGGAGATGTCTTTTGAGATACTCAATTCGACATCGGCGAAGCTGAAGCATGTCATTATGTTGACGGACGGCGTTTCAAACGCCGGCGACTTTGAAGGGATGGCACAGCAGATGCTGTCCGCAAAAATGACCGTCTCGACCGTGGCCCTGGGCGGTGCAGCCACAGAGTTGCTGGAAACCATTGCGCGCATCGGCAAGGGACGTTATTACCTCGCAGAAGACGCATCTCAGGTTCCGCAGATCTTTGCAAAGGAAACAGTGACCGCCAGTAAGTCGGCGATCGACGAAGAACCATTTGTGCCGCAGGTAGTTCGAGCGACTCATGCGCTGCAGGAGATCGATATGGAATCGGCTCCGTTCCTGTTGGGCTACGTGATGACGCGGCCGAAGCCGACCAGTGAAGTTATCCTGGCGACCGAGAAGGGCGACCCGCTCCTCGTGTGGTGGCGGTACGGTCTCGGGATGACGGCGGCTTTTACGTCGGATGCGAAAAGTCGCTGGGCAGCGGAATGGCTGACATGGCCGGGCTACGGAAAATTCTGGACTCAGGTTGTTCGCCAGACGATGCGAACGAGCGACACTGGTGGAATTCAGGTGGCGGTATCGCGTGACGGCAGGCAGGCGGAAATTTCCATTGATGCCGTGAACGAAATCGGGCAGTTCCTGAATCACTCGAAAGTTGAACTCACGATCATCAATCCCTTATTGCGGCGCGAAAAATCGCTGATGACACAAACGGCCCCCGGTCGTTACAAGGCAGATTTCGCCACGCTGCAGCCAGGTGCGTACAACCTGGAGATCGCTTTGAAGCAAGGTGAACAGGTCGCTTATCGCCAGTCTCGGGGCCTGATCGTTGGATACAGTGACGAGCTCCGTATTCAGCCAACGAATGAAGCATTGCTCAAAGAAGTCGCCGGTATTTCCGGCGGCCAGTTCAATCCGGAACCGGAAAGTCTCTTCGACCACCCAAACGAATGGGTGACGCGGCCGACACCGCTCTGGTCCTGGCTGTTGTCGATGGCGGCATTTCTGCTCGTTCTGGACGTTGCACTGCGAAGAATCGACTTCGGACTGCATTTGCCGAGACGCAGGGCGGGCACGTCAGTGGTCAATTGACCAGACCTCGCGCGGTTAAAGATGGCACATTCTTTTCACCGCGTGGGCAACGCCCCGCGTTTGGAATCCAGCCACCGGGACCCTGGGCACGCGGCCCGCTGGGCACGCGGTTAAACGAATTTGCGCGTGGCTGGAATTGGTCTGTTCGAGTTTTCACAGTTTCTTCAGAATTCACCGGGACAATGATACAATCCGGGGGGCTTTAAAAAAGGGGTCAGGAGCCGATAGCCAAATGGCCCAGAGGGTGCTCCGCACTATTGGTTCCTGACCCATTTTTTAACAATGGCCCGCTTAGTTGTTGGGAATCTGCCCTGCAATTATGAGCGAGAATGC
>CAZFDW010000056.1:0-20399 GCA_964517865.1 uncultured Chitinophaga sp. | reverse complement strand
GTCTGGCTGGAGAAACCCAGTGGCATCACGTCAAAGGCGAACAATCCTTCAACGTGCCCGGAAACTCATTTTTTGAACTCAGAGTGACGCAGGTCGCTGACTACATCTGTTCGTTTCTGTAATTCAAATCGTGGAGACACTGGTGTGTTCCGCTGGCGCTGCACACACCCTACGTGAATCACTGAATCAACGGCCCGCCAGCGCCCGTGCCGCTGACATGCCCGGTTCGCCCGGTCGGCACTCAATCCTCAATCCTCAATCCTCAATCCTCAATCCTCAATCCTGAATCCTGAATCCTGAATCCTGAATCCGCTTTGCTCAATTCCTCTTTGCTCAATTCCAAGGCAATCCATGCGCTGGTCTCAATCATTTATTCCGACCATGAAAGAAGTTCCGGCGGATGCCGAAGTACCCAGTCATCAGTTGATGCTGCGCGCCGGACTGATTCGTCAGTTGATGGCCGGAGCGTACACCTGGCTGCCGCTGGGTTATCGATCTGTGCGCAAGGTATCGGAAATTGTCCGCCAGGAAATGGACAAGGCGGGCGCCGTTGAGCTGTTCATGCCGGCGTTGCAGCCGATGGAAATCTTCGAACGCACCGGACGGCGCGAGGCATTCGGCAACGTGCTGTTCAATTTTGAAGTGAAGAAGGGTGATCGCAAACTGCATTTGGCACTTGGTCCGACACATGAAGAAGTGATCACGGACCTGATGGCAAAACATATTGGCAGCTACCGACAGTTGCCGATCACGCTGTATCAGATTCAGACAAAGTTCCGTAACGAAGAGCGTCCACGATTCGGCGTGCTGCGAACGAGTGAATTTCTGATGAAGGATGCGTACAGTTTCGCCGCGACGATTGAACAGCTTAACGCGGCCTACGATGCGATGTACCAGGCCTACTGCCGTATTTTTGAACGCTGCGGCCTGAAGTATCTTCCGGTCGAAGCGGAGAGCGGTCCGATCGGTGGCGATGCTTCGCACGAATTCATGGTGCCTGCGAGCAATGGCGAAGACTTTGTGATTCACTGCCCGACATGCAGTTACGCTGCAAATCAGGAACGCGCAGACACAGGTCGCCGCTCAGTGATTCCGGCCAAAGTGGACGGTGCGACGGTGCCTGCGAGAGTCGATACGCCGGACGCTGGCAGCATTGAACAAGTCAGCAAATTGCTGAAATCCGACGCGAAGTGTTTCATCAAGACTTTGATCTACATGGCCGACGGCAAGCCGGTCGCCGTACTTCTGCGAGGCGATCATACGGCCAACGAAGGCAAGATTCGTCGAGCCACTGATACGACGACGGTCGAGCTGGCAGATGAAACCACGATCCTGAAGGTCACGGGAGCACCCGTGGGCTTTGCTGGTCCGGTCGGCATTCAGTGCCCGATGATTGCAGATCACGATGTGGCTCTGATCAAATCGGCAATCGTCGGCGCGAACTCGAAAGACGTACATCTGACCGGCGTCATACCGGGCACGCATTTCGAACTCACGGACACGTTTGACCTGCGAAACGCAGAAGCAGATGATCCCTGCCCAAAGTGCCCGGGGACACTGCACATGGTTCATGGAATCGAAGTGGGACACGTCTTCAAACTGGGCACCAAATACAGTGTCTCGATGGACGCGATGTTTGTGGATGCGCAGGAAAAGTCCCGTCCCATCATCATGGGCTGCTACGGCATCGGCGTGACACGCGTGGTGGCCTCAATTGTGGAAACCTGCCACGATGAAAACGGCATCATCTGGCCGATCAACGTCGCTCCGTATACCGTGCAAATCATTCCGCTGAACGTCAGCGACGCGGAAGTGATGAAGGTCACCAACAGAATCTACGGTGAACTCACTGCTGCCGGAATCGACGTCCTGATGGACGACCGCGACCAACGTCCGGGGTTCAAATTCAAAGACGCCGACCTGATCGGGATTCCCCTGCGTGTCACCATCGGCGGCAAAGGTCTCGCCGAAGGCATCGCCGAAATCAAATTGCGAACCGAAAGCGATGCAAAGAGAATTCCGCTGGCGGATGCCGTGGGATTTGTGAAAGATCTGATCGCAGCAAAACAGACGCGATGAAGCTCAGTTTTCACGCACGAGTCGGCCTGAACAACGAAAGCACTGTTGACAGACCTAAAACGCTTCAACCAATGGCCGTTCGTTTGATGAACTGCCAGCGATCGGAGTTTTCGTGCTGGAGGCGGACCATGAAACATTGGTAACTTTGGTTGAGGACTCTGTTTCAGAAAACGCGGGATCCGGTGTCGGGGCGACTGCAGTGTTGGGAGTTGGATTCAAAGGGACTGCAGAAGGTGTGGCCGCAGGCGTCGGATTTTCAAATGACCATTCTTCTCCGGACGGCGGCATCTCCTGCATCCCGGTGCCAGGGACACCATTTCCGAATGACATGGATGCCGTCTGATCCGGTGGCACGTTCATGATCGAATCGGCAGGTTGCCAGCCACCTGTGGACGGCATGTTTCCGGGCATCTGCATTTCGCTCGGCGCGTAATAGGCAGACATCATGCTCTGGTTCATGTTCGGAGCGGCAGCCATTTGGCCTCCATACATGGAATTTCCACCCATGGCCATTTGAGTCTGCGCCATACGCATCTGCGCCATTTGGGCGCCGCGTGATCGTGGGCCAAAGGCAGTCTGCTGTCGAGGCACGTTGTAGGGATGCACACCTCGGGCCATCGCTGTTGCGGCCATCGGGCTTCCCGCACCTGCACTTTGTGATGCAGCGGCAATGCGCGAATGAACTTCCGGCTGATTCCAGTCAGATTGCAGTGATCGCTGATACGCGGCGACAGCCTGATCCGGGTGACCGTTCTCTTCGTAGTACTGTCCGAGATGCGCCAGCGCAGTCGTGTGACCGGGGTTCACCTGGAGCGCTCGCTCCAATGATTGAGCCGCTGCCTCTGACTGACCCATTTCTCGCTGCAACCAGGCCAGTTCGACATGGGATTCGGCAACGTAGGGCTGAGTTCCTGCCCATGTGGTCAACAAGCTCGCGGCTTCGTCGCTACGTCCCTGAACGATCATCGTTTCGGCCAGTCCGTGGTAGGAGGGCTGATGCGACGGTGCCATTGTCAGCGCCTGGCGATACAATTGTTCCGCGCCCTGCGAGTCACCCAGCTTCATTTTCGCCTTGGCGTAGTTCGCCACGTAGTCGGGATTCGCAGGATTCGCCATCATCGCCTGCTGAAACTCATTCGCAGCAGCCGTGTAATTTCCTTGCTCGTAATAGCCCATACCCGACGAATTCGTCGCGTAGCCATTCATGGTATGACAGCCGGAAGCGTTGATGGCCATCAACACGACAAAGCACGGAAGCTGCAGATGCAACCTGAAGGAGCGCATGAGAGGAGCCTTTCAGAGGATTCTGGAAAGGTGAGAGAGCTGAGAAAGCACGAGACTGGGGCTCTGAAAAAGGGGTCAGGAACCAATAGTGCGGAGCACCCTTTGGGCCATTTGGCTATTGGTTCCTGACCCATTTTTCAGATCAAAAGCCGGAGAGGAACGCAGGATACTGGTTCCGGCAGTTTTCAGGCAACGCCGTTTCAGCGTTGATTGTCACTTAAATGTCCGAAGCGGACGTAAACCGGCACGTTCTGCCGATATGCAACCGCCCACACCGGGACACTGTACAAAATCAGCCGGTTTTTGAGTAAGTTGGCTCAAGTCACAAGGTCGGGAATTGGTTTGCGGGCAAAGCCTGGGCTCCGAGTGGCAGTGACGCAGGATAGAGATTTCTCACCCTTCCGCTACGTTGACGTAGACCTTGAGTGCGTGCTTGTCTTCGACCAGCAGACGCATCATTTCCTGGTAGTTATCAAGCCCCTCAACGGGGGTTGTCAGGATCTTCTCAATCACGCCTGGCCACGTCACTTCCCCGAGAGCCAGGTCTGCGATCCCTGCTTCGAAGTGACGGAAGTTGGCATTCACCGAACCGACAAGCAGTTTGTTTCCCAGGACCCAGTTCAGATTGATCCTGTCACCGGGGACTTGCACATTGTTCGTTCCGCCTGTAATGCTCGTCCAGACCATGCAGCCGTTGTGGCCAAGAATCTGCATGGCTTCAAACGCAATCTCGCTGCTGCCGGTGGCTTCAATAATGAGATCAGGCTTACCGTGTTCGGCCGCGAGTTCTTTGAGTGAATAATCCTGCGTGCTGATGTACGTCGAACCAAATCCCTCAGCGATTTCAGCTTTGAGGTTCGGCTTTCGACCTCGAGCCAGTGTAAAGACCTCGATGCCCCGCAGGCGCAGGATCAATGTCGACAGCAGCCCTATCTGACCGGCACCGGTGACCCAGGCGAGTTTTGGCTCCCAGACCTGCAAGCGTTTTTGAGCCAGGGTTGCCTGATCGACGGCCTTGGCTGCACAGCTCATGGGTTCCGCCAGCACATGCAGATGCTTGAGCCCCACGGGGATACGGACGACGAATTCTTCATCATCCACAAAATACTCCGTCAGATATCCATGTCGCAGATTGATCCCCCGCTCGTAATACTGTTCTTCGCTGGTAATGTCTGAACGGCCAATGCGGTCATAAATCGAGCCGCCCGGACGCCGCACTGTACACGTTACGTAATCGCCAACCTTTACTCGGCGAACGTTCGGACCTGCTTCTTCCACAATTCCAAAACACTCATGCCCGATCACGAGGAAGTCGTATCCTGGCGGCGCATTGCCGTAAAGCGCGTCATTGATCTCCCGATCCGTGGCGTCAACGCCCACCTTGAGAACTCGGATCAGCACACCTCGGCCATCAGGAATATCAGTCACTAACGGCTTTTCCAGTTCAGCAAGATGCACGCTGTGCGGAGTTCCGGGACGAACGGCAATCGCTTTCATTGATCAAACTTTCCTGGACGTGCTGTGATTGCTGTAGATTGGCGAGCGGCATGCGTCAGCTTGCCGGTACAAAAACGAGGTACCATTGGTCTCACGCCGCTCCGCTCGCGCGGACGCATTTCCAACCGCGCGGAGTATAGACGACGACTGCCCACCTTCAAAACATGCGGGAACGCAGGAATCGCAATGTACCGGGAAAGCTGACGCATCCGGCTGGCCAACGGCCAATACGGCTATTTCGCTTCTACCGCCGTCAGTGCAGCGACTTTCTTCGATGCGGCCTCGCGTGCAGTCGCTTTCACGTCAGTAACCTTCACCGGCACAAATCCCTGACGTTTGCTTTCATCTGCCGCTTCCATAAAGGCATACAGATCGATGGTTTCTTCCGCAGACACTGGTGGTTGCCCGGTTCGATAGAATTTCACGATCTCTACCACCAGCGGCCGGTAGCCGTCGAACTTGCCAAGCGAGACGACACCATTGGTTCCAAACGCAGTGCCGCCGTATCCGGATCCACCGGCGCGAATGCCGCGAAACGTCCCGATCCGACCGTCCGCCCAAACGCCTGTCACCTGATCAAAGTCTTTGGTGGAAGTGCGGACCACCGATTCACAGCCTGCCCCCATCACCGTAAACAGAGTCTCGCATCCATGAATGCCGTACCAGAACAGATCGGGATGTGTCGCTTCAAGTGAACACGGTGAATACGCATCACAGCCGGTCACCTCTCCGATCGACCCACCGCGAATTTCCTGAATGGCTGCGGAAAATCGCAGCGACGATGAACTGAAGACCGGTGTGTCATAGTGCTTCGCAAGCTCAAAAATGGCGATCGCATCAACCAGTGAACCAGCAATCGGCTTGTCGATAAAGACGGGCTTGCGTGCTTTCAGCACCGGCGCAACCTGCTCCAGATGAGGCCGTCCGTCGTTTGTCTCAAGCAGCACCGCATCGACTTGTGATATCATGGTGTCGAGGTCATCGCAGATTTCAACGCCAAGGGCTTTGATCTTTTCCGTGTACTCCGGCACACGCGTCACGCTGCTTTCAATGTCAGGACTGCCCTTGGGATACACGAGCACCACTTGAAAGCCCGCCACTTCCGGATCGGATTCCTGCTTGTTCAGCAATTCGGCAAACGCCAGACAATGCGAAGTGTCCAGCCCGATCATCCCGATCCGCATCGGTTTGGCAGGTTCATCAGCCGCCGCGAACCCCGCGAACATCATGGCGCAAAATATCGCTGAACCAATCAAAAAGAATGAACGCATATCACTTTCTCCATAAGACAAAAATGAGCCCTCTCCAATTCGCTGAGACGAGCTCCCCCGATGCAACAGCGGTCGCAGCTTCCGAACAAACTTTAAAAGGTTTCGGTCGTCCAATCCTCGATTCGCAGATCAGGCACTCGTCCGAAGTCGATTGTGTTTCGAGTCAGGACGGTATAGTTGTGCGACAATGCTATTGATGCAATCCGCAAATCCATCGTTCCAATCCGGATACCCTGTGTTCGAAGTCGCTGAAATTGAAGCGATGCTGGCTCGTCAAACGGAAGGACTTGGAAATCGTTATAGTAAATCATAGCTGATTCTATCAATCGATAACCGCGCACTACTGAATCCAGTGCCCTTGATTGCGAGATGTTCTTCTGCGCGCCGAGAAGCTGTTCGTGGATAGTAATGATCGTCAAATGAAAATCTGATTCCCGATGTTGTTTCATTTGCCTCCGCAAACGATCTGCTTCCGGTTGAGAATCGCGTTGCGCGATGATCAAATGGTCCGTATCCAGAATGAACATCTACAACCCTTCCGGATCGGTTTGAGCATCGCGAAACTCTCTTCCCGCGCGCACAAACGCATCAAAGTCCTCTTTCGGAATTTCTTTCATTCCCCCAAAAAAACGGTCCGGCCAATTTCGATCATGCTTGTTGAACTCTCTCCTAAGTTCAGTAACTTGCCTTTCCAAGGCGGCCAGGCGTTCTTCGACGTCGCCTTTTTCATTCATGAACGTGTCTCCTGCGAGTCCAAACTTCGTGCGACCAGACTCGGGCAATATACGCTTGTCGAAGCTGGCCATCCAGCAAAACGCCTGCGAGACTCGTGGTCGTTAGAATTCGTAAGATCAATTGGCATTGAATCACCCGCTCTGTGCCATGTTCATATTCCTGCCCGGCATATTCCTGCCAGTGCCTTCCGAGATCAATTCAACGATGGTCAGGAGCAACAAATTGGGCCGAACCATTGCACTGGATCCAATTTCTACTTCACACGATTGTAGCCGTTCAGCGCCGCCACGCGATAGGCTTCTGCCATTGTCGGGTAGTTGAACGCGGTGTTGATAAAGTACAACAATGAGTTGGCGGTGCCGGGTTGAGCCATAATGGCCTGACCGATGTGAATGATTTCCGTCGCGTTGACGCCGAAGCAGTGGACGCCCAGAATTTCCAGCGTCTCACGGTGGAACAATAACTTCAGCATCCCGACCGGACGTCCCATAATCTGAGCCCGCGCGAGATTTTTGAACATCGAATGTCCGACTTCATACGGAATACATGCGTTGGTCAATTCAGTTTCGGTCTTTCCCACACTGCTGATCTCGGGACTGGTATAAATGCCTGTGGGTATATCCTCAATGCGAAACTGCTCTGAACCCCCTTCTCCCAGATGTCGCGCCGCAAACCGCCCCTGAATATAGGCAGCGCTCGCCAACGCCGGCACTCCAATCACATCGCCGACAGCGTAAATGTGCGGCTGCGAAGTCTGAAGATGTTGATTCACATCAAGCTGCCCGCGATGATTCGGTTTCACACCGATGTTCTCCAGTCCCAGACCATCCGTGTTACCAGTGCGCCCGTTGGCCCACAGCAGGATGTCGCTCTTCAGCTGCTTGCCTGACTTCAGATGCATCACCACATGGTCATCAAACGTCTCCAGCTTCTCATACGTTTCACTGTTCCGCATCCGGACGCCGGTATCGCGCATGTGATAGGCCAGCGCGTCGCAGATTTCGTCGTCGAGGAATTCAAGCATCTTGGCGCGAGTATTCACCAGATTGAGTTTGACCTGCAGATTTCGGAACATCGACGCATATTCGCAGCCAATCACGCCGGCTCCATAAATGGTCATCGACTTCGGAGTTTCCGGAAGATTCAGAATTGTATCACTGTCGAAAACACGGGGATGACTGAAGTCAATCTCCGGCGGACGATAGGGACGTGAACCTGTGGCGATGACAAAATGCTCAGCATGCGCGATCGTGGTGCTGCCATCCTGATGCTGCACGTGGACTCGATTGGCGTCGAGAAAACCGGCGTCACCGCGAAGAATTTCCACGTCGTTGCGGTCATAAAAACTGCGCCGCATGCCAATCTGCTGATCAATCACCGACTGCGCGCTGCGGCGCAGGTCGCGGAAACTGACTTCCAGATTGACGCCCAACTGGCGAAACACGGGGGCCGAGTTGACGTCCATGAGTCGATAAATGGCCGCGCGGAGTGACTTGCTGGGAATCGTTCCCAGATGCGTACACGCACCGCCGATCTGCGGCATACGTTCGATCACACCGACACGTTTCCCCTGCTTCGTCGCTTCCATGGAAGCGCCTTCTCCGCCAGGGCCGGTACCGATCACTATGACGTCATACGTTTTTTCAACTGGCGTGTGCATGGGGAAGTTGTCAGTTGTCAGGGGTCAGGGGTCAGTTGGCAGGGGTCAGTTGTCAGTTGGCTGGGTCAGATATGGGACTTCAGTTCTGATCCTTCTTTCGTCAGTCCGCTGTGCCGGAGCAGTGCGTTCGGATCCGGTTCACGGCCTCGGAAATCGCGAAAGATGTCCATTGGGTGGCGACTGCCGCCCTGAGCCAGAATCGTATCGCGAAACAGACGACCTGTCTGTGCGACGAGTGTTTCATTGTCCAGACCCGCATCTTCAAACGCACCAAAGGCATCGGCGCTTAAGACTTCTGCCCACTTGTAACTGTAATACCCGGCGGAATATCCACCGGCAAAGATATGCTGAAACGAACACAGAAAACGGCTTTCCGGCAATGGCGGCAACAGACTGGTGATCGACAACACGCGACGTTCGATATCAAACGGAGATTCTGATCCGTGCGGGTCAAATCCATAATGCAGTGCCATGTCGGTCATGCCAAGCTGGAGTTGTCGCAGCATGACAGTTGCCGCGCGATATGTCTTTGACTGTCGCAGTTTCTGAAACAAGTCCTCTGGCAATGGTTCGCCGGTTTCGTAGTGGATGGCCATCTTCATCAGCGTCGGTCGGTGCAGACACCAGTTCTCCATGAACTGACTCGGAAGCTCGACAGCATCCCACTCCACACCACTGACTCCCGCCGCATCGCGGAAATCCACAGTTGTCAGCATATGCTGCAGTCCATGTCCGAACTCGTGGAACAGCGTTTCGACTTCTCGAAACGTCATGAGTGACGGAACATCATCCGTCGGCGGCGTGCTGTTGCAAACCAGGTGAGCGACAGGCAAACGGATCCCTTGTGGAGTTACCGAACGTGCCATGCAGTCCGCCATCCACGCTCCGCCGCGTTTGTCTTTGGGACGGGAATACGGATCCAGATAGAATCCCGCAATCTGCTGCTGCGATTCGTCAAAGACTTCATAGTAACGCACGTCCGGATTCCAGATCGGAGCTTTGTCAGTAGCGGACTTTACTGTGATTCCAAACAGTCGATGGCAGAGTTCAAACAGGCCGTTGAGCACGCGATCCAGCGAAAGGTACGGTCGCAACTGCTCGTCGGTAAACGCGAAACGCTGTTCACGCAGTCGTTCGGCCCAGAACGCCACATCCCAGTGCGACAAAGGACCGTCGTGACCATTCTGCTGAGCCGCCACCGTGATCTCTTCAAGTTCGCGCCGGGCGACTTCGTGCGACGCTTCCAGTAGCCGGTCAAACATCTGCTGCACAGCCGCAGGGTCTCCGGCCATCTTGCGCGACAGACTCAGGTCCGCGTAGCACTCAAAGCCCAGCAGCATCGCCTGTTCTTTCTTCAGCTTCAGAATCTGGCTGATGAGCGGCGTATTGTCCGTGTCACCGGAACTGGCGCGAGTGATATACGCGCGGTACAGGGTTTCACGCAACGCGCGATTGCGACAGTGTTCCATGAGTGGGCCAAAACTCGGATGATCAAGTGTGATCCGCCACGGGCCGGATTCCGCCGTCGCAGCCGGCCGGTCCATATTTTCGTCTGCGCGAGACCACGCTGCGGCTGTCATACGTCGCAGACTTACCGGAAAGCCCTCGACGTCCGCGGCGATTGTGAGATCCAGACGATATGCGCGCGTGGCATCCAACAGATTGTTCGAGAAGTCCGTGCTCAGTTGAGTCAGTTCCTGCTCAATCACATTGAACCGTTCACGATCCTTGCCCGCGAGACTAATACCTGACAGCTCTGCATTTTGAATCATCCGTGTAATAATTCGCTGTTGAGCCCCGCTGAATTCCGTCCATTGCGGTGCTTCTCGCAGGGTCACAAGTTTCCTGTAGATCGCATCGCTTTGACGAAGTTGCAGGCTGAAATCGACAATCTTCGGCATCGCGGCATCGTGTGCTTCCCGGAGCGGCTCGGCGTTCGCAACGCTCAACAGATGGCCGACCGGCGACCAGCCGTATTCAAACAGCTGATCCACTTCTTCAAGCGGATCCATCAGAGCCGCCCAGGTCGCCTCAGACGACTGTTCGACGTGGGTCAGGACCTCCCGGCAGCGTGCGAGTATCGTCTCGACCGCAGATTCAACGTGTTCCGGGCGAATACAGTCGTAAGCAGGCAGACCGCATTTGATCAACAACGGATTGGCATCAGAATTCATGAAAGACTTCGTTCGACAGGAGAGAACGGCTCGGGGTAACACAGGTACGTAGCTGAATTCGTAAGAATTCAGACGGTCATATTATTCAATGCGATCCGCATTCTTACGAATTCATCGACAAAATTGGCGTTATACCTCACGCGGTTGAGGATGGCACAATCGTTTAACCGCGTGGGCAACGCCCCGCGCTTTGTGTTTCAAATCTCAAATTTCAAATACGAAATCTCAAATAGAACAATCGCGGCCCGCTGGGCACGCGGTTAAACGAGTCAATGCCAACCGTGCAAGGTATAAATGTCGGCCACTACCAGCCCAGTACATGCGCGAAGATCAGGGGGGCGACGATGGTGGCGTCGGATTCGACGATAAACTTCGGCGTATTGACACCGAGCTTGCCCCATGTGATTTTTTCGTTCGGGACGGCACCAGAGTAACTGCCGTAGCTGGTAGTGGAATCACTGATCTGGCAGAAATAGCCCCACAGCGGAATACTGCGGCGATCCAGATCCTGATGCAACATCGGAACGACACAGATCGGAAAGTCGCCGGCGATGCCTCCGCCGATCTGGAACATGCCCAGCGAATTCTTCTGTGTGGTTGCCGTGTAGAATTCCGCCAGCCATGTCATGTATTCGATGCCCGTGCGGACTGTATGCACATTCTTCACTTCGCCACGAATCACGGCTGCGGCATACATATTGCCGAGCGTCGAATCTTCCCAGCCCGGAACGATAATTGGCAGGTTCTTTTCCGCCGCCGCCAGCATCCATGAATCCTTTGGATCAATCTGGTAGTACTCTTTGTACTTGCCGCTCAGCAGTACCTGATAGAAAAACTCGTGTGGGAAGAATCGCTTGCCGGCACCGTCAGCTTTGGTCCAGACTTCAAGCATCGCTGTCTCCATCCGCCGCATCGCTTCGCCTTCAGGAATGCAGGTATCAGTGACGCGATTCATATGGCGTTCCAGCAGCCCTTGTTCATCCTGTGGTGACAACTGACGATAGTGCGGCACTCGTTCGTAGAAATCATGCGCGACCAGGTTGAAGACGTCCTCTTCCAGGTTGGCACCGGTGCAGGAAATCAGATGAATCTTGTCCTGGCGAATCATTTCCGCCAGCGACAGGCCCAACTCTGCAGTGCTCATCGCACCGGCCAGGCAAACCATCATTTTGCCGCCTTGTTCAAGATGCGTTTCATAGCCTTTGGCAGCATCGATCAACGCGGCAGCATTGAAATGCCGGTAGTGATGATTGATAAACTGAGTTACAGGGCCGGTTTTTTTTGATGGCTGTGCCATGATGCTGGTCCAGTCGAGAAGATGGGGTAATCCCGATACTATACTGCACTCGGCAATCCATGCCACCGCTCGTGGCCTGCAATCATGCGGAAACAAAACCAGTCTCTCAGATGCGATTTTTGTTGCAGCCATTTATAGAAGAACAACTCGCTGAAATGACCGAATCGAATACGAAACAGGATGCTACGCCGGATCCGGAAGGACGTTTCCCGGAAGTTGACGCTGCCCCGCTCGCCGGTGCCGATACGTCTCAGACCGTACCTCTATCAGGCGTGTTGCTGGGAATTGATTACGGCACCAGACGAGTTGGCGTAGCAGTTTCCGATCGCGATCAACGATTCTCCAGTCCGTTGCACAACCATGACCGACATGGCATCCAGGTTGATGAACGGTTTTTTCGTAAAGTTGTCGAAGAATACCGACCGGTGGGTCTCGTGGTTGGATTGCCGATTCATTTGAGCGGCGATGAGAGCGAAAAGTCCCGCGAAGCACGCAAGTTTGCGGAGTGGCTGGGGACCGTCACCGGATTGCCTTATACGTTTC
The DNA here is from genome assembly GCA_964517865.1 of uncultured Chitinophaga sp. GTDB lineage: Bacteria > Planctomycetota > Planctomycetia > Planctomycetales > Planctomycetaceae > SXXK01. The sequence goes on along the minus strand of CAZFDW010000056.1, from coordinate 7,859 downwards.
AGGATGAACGCTTCACGTCGTTTCAGGCCCAAAATCTTCTGCTCGCGGCGGAACTGTCCAAAAAGAAACGCAAAGAGCGAATGGACAAACTCGCCGCACAGATTTTGCTGCAAACGTTTCTTGACGCACGTACCGCAACAAAGCCGGCACCGGCCAGCTAACCCCTCTACAATCGACCTTTGGAGTGCGGTGACCCGTCACCGCTTTCCTTTGCAGGCAATTTGGCTCTGGGAAGGACGTGCGTATGTTCTGCCGACTTCAACTGAAATTGAAATGGAATGTTCGCTGTTGTCCCACGCCGATTGACAAAAATGCCGTGCTGGAAAGACAAAGCGGCGACAAGTCGCCGCACTCCAAATGAGTATCGCGTGTTTCAGGACTCGCTGGTCGGTACCCAAATCTCTTTCGAGCAGCGACCAGCGTGAAATTGTTTCCGCCGTCTGCAAGAATCCACAAGATTCAATGCGTCGTTCCTGAAAAGAGTCCCGGAGTCCTACCATGAAGCGCCTCAAACGTCTCGCGATCGTACTGTGTGCCGCAGTGCATATACTGGCTGTTCCCGCAATTGCGGATGATCATCCGGATCGAGTCGTCCAGCCAGGATCGCCTCAGGGAACGATCACCTCCGGGCAGTTCACCGACAGCCAGATCTTTCCCGGCACGCGCCGCGACTTCAGCGTCTATGTACCAGCTCAGTACAAGCCAGACGAGCCAGCCAACCTGATGGTATTCATGGACGGCTCGGGCTATGCAAAGGCCGACGGTGCCTTCCGTGTCCCCGTGGTATTCGACAACCTGATTCACCAGAAGGCGATGCCCGTCACGATTGCTGTCTTTGTGAATCCGGGCAACATCGCCGCCACAAAACCGGGAGCCAGTGATCGCAGCAATCGATCGTTCGAATACGACTCCATGGGCGATCTTCACACGAGGTTTCTGGTCGATGAATTTCTGCCTGTCGCGCTGAAGGACCTGAATGTTTCTACCGATCCGGCAAAACGAGCGGTGTGCGGGATTTCGTCGAGCGGCATTTGTGCTTTTACGGTAGCGTGGGAACGACCGGATCAGTTCGGTAAAGTGCTCAGCCACATCGGCAGCTTCACCAACATTCGCGGTGGCTGGGCGTATCCAGGACTGGTTCGCAAGACAAAAGATAAGCCGAAAGCGATCAAGGTGTATTTACAGGAAGGCAAAGACGATCTCAACAACCTGCACGGCAACTGGCCGCTCGGAAATCAGGATCTGGCTGCCGCGCTGCAGTTCGCGGGCTACAAGTACAAGCTGGTCATGACAGAAGGCGGCCACAGCGGCCAATGGGGCGGCGAGGCACTGCCGGATGCTCTCCGCTGGCTCTGGGACGACAACGTCGAATCCACCAACATCCCGATCGTTGAAACCAAACCCAAGTGGCAACCGCATGCTGACGCCGTGCCTCGCGACGATGTTCCTCACGGTACGGTCGAAGACATGCCGACGTTCGAATCGACGACCTTTGAAAACACAACTCGTGACTGGGCCATCTATGTGCCGGCGCAATACAAGAAAGAAGAACCAGCAGCCCTGATGATTTTTCAGGACGGGCACAGTTATCGAGATATAAACGGCCGCTTTCGAGTCCCCGTTGTGTTTGACAATCTGATTTCGCGGGGCGACATGCCTCCCACGATTGCAGTTTTCATCAATCCCGGCCACGAAAAGTCCAAACAGAAGCCAGACAGCCCGTGGAAGAGTTCTAACCGCAGCTTCGAATATGACAGCCTCGGTGATCGTTACGCCCGTTTTGTACTCGACGAAATCATTCCGGAAGTCGAAAAACGTTACACTCTGTCGAAGGACCCGGAGATGCGAGCCATCTGCGGTGCAAGTTCCGGCGGCATCTGTGCGTTCACGGTCGCGTGGGAGCGACCGGACGCTTTTCGCAAAGTTCTGTCCACCATCGGCAGCTTTACGAATCTGCGAGGAGGCGATGTGTACCCTTCCCTGATTCGCAAGACGGAATCGAAGCCGATTCGCATCTACATGGCGGACACCAGCGGCGACATCGACAATCCGTTCGGAAGCTGGCCATGGGCCAATCAGCAGATGGCATCCGCTCTGAAATACATGGGCTACGACGTACGCTTCGACTGGGCCGAAGGTTACGCTCACAACGCGGATCATGGAGGCGCTTTGTTTCCAGACGCCATAAAATGGCTGTGGCGGAAGGAAATGCACAAGCCCGTGCTCGACACCAGCGGCGATCTCGGCGGCGACCTGACGCTGCTGAACCTGCTGATCCCCGGCCAGTCCTGGGAACTCGTCGCCGAGAACCTTGGCTTCGCAGATGCACTGTGTACGGACAAGGACGGCAACGTGTATTTCTGCGACATGAAAGCCCCGGCCGTGTATCGCATCAGTGCGGCTGATGGGACTCGCACGGAGATCGCCAAAGAATCCGTCAGCGGTCTTGAATTCGGTCCGGACGGTTTGCTGTACGCCTGCCAGGGCTCAAAGAGTCGCGTGATCTCCATTAATATCGCTGACGGCGAAGTGAAGACCGTTGCCGAAGGAGTCAAACCGAACGATCTCGCAGTGACAAATGACGGCTTCATCCTGATCACAGACACAGGTGCGTCTCAGGTGACTGCGATCAACTCCAAAACCGGCGAAGTCATACCCGTCGATACCGGCATCACCAAACCCAACGGCATTGCATTGTCGAACGACGGCGGAACTCTGGCCGTCTCTGACTACGGCGGGACTCACACCTGGACCTTCCGAGTCAACGCCGGCGGAATCCTCGACGCCAAAATGCCGACGATGCCCATGCGTCTTCCGATTGATCCGAAAGGAGAGTTCAAATTCAACGAAGCCCCACCGTACAGTCAGGTGGCCAAAGGTGACGGTATGGCTATCGACAAAATGGGCCGCTATTACGTCACCAGCGAACCTGGAGTGCAAATCTTCGACCCCACGGGACGTCCGTGCGGAGTTCTTCCAAAAGTTGATCTCGGTCAACCAATGACAACCTGCGTCCTGGCAGGGCCCGACCATAGCACGCTTTACATCGCCCATGGTGCAAAGATTTATTGCAGAAAGCTGACGGTGGAGAAACCCAGGTAGGTCCTCCACACGCTACTCCTGCGCATCATCGTCACGGATTTCCTGCCCGCCGTCCCTGAGTGGCAACTCCGGGACATACCGCACCTGCCTCGCCAAACCCGGCTCACCGCGAATCCACAGGCTTTTGATCGATTCATTGCCGTCAACTTTGTAACCTGTACAAATACTTGTCACTTTTTCCGGGTAAGGATGAGCTCGGCAGAAAGAACCTACTTCCACAATCCATCGCGACCGCACCAACACAGCCGTGGATCGTTTCCGGCGCTTTCTGGTCCTGGACGCAGACGACCGTTATGATGCATCGCGTCGAGATCGTTCCACCCATTTTCCGGGAGTTTGCGCTATGAATCTTTCACGTCGAACATGGATGGCGTCATCCGCCGCCACAACAGTCGCTGTGCTCTCTCAACCCGATTCGCGAATTGTGCGGGGTGCCGTCCCGGCCGATCCGGTGAAACGTCCGGGAGCTCCTTTGCTGAAACTGAGTCTGGCCGGTTACTCGTTCAACAGGATGTTTGCAAAACGAGGAACTCCGGATGAAATTGCCAAGGCGGAGATGTCACTCGAAAAATTCATCGACTACTGTGCCGCTCAGGGTCTGGGAGCGACAGAACTCACCGGATATTATTTTCCAAAAGTCATCACCACCGAATATCTTCTGAGTCTGCGAGCTCAGACGCATCGCCTTGGACTCTCAATTTCCGGCACTGCCATTGGCAATGATTTCTGTCTGGCGGAAGGTGACGCGCGACAAAAGCAACTTGCGGAGTGCCGTGAATGGATCGACTACGCCGCCATTATGGGCGCACCCGCGATCCGGATTTTTGCCGGCAAAGTGCCGAAGGATGACACCGAGGATGCTGCCATTGAACGCTGTGTCGCAGGCATCAACGAATGTCTGCAATACGCAGCCACGAAGGGCATCTTTCTGGCTCTGGAAAACCACGGCGGAATTACTGCCACGCCGGAACAGATGTTCAGAATCATTGAGAAAGTTGATGCCTCGCCATGGTTTGGCGTCAACTTCGACAGCGGTAATTTTCAGACAGACGATCCTTATGCTGACCTGGAAAAGATCGCTCCGTACGCCGTGAATGCTCAGATTAAGGCATCCATTTCACCGGGTGGCAAAGAAAAACAACCTGCCGACTTTGAGCGGATAGTCAAAATCCTTAAAGACGCCGGCTATCGTGGCTTCGTGGCTCTGGAGTACGAAGAAAGTGAATCTCCTTTCGACGCCATCCCAAAAATCCTTGACCAACTGCGACCTCTGATGGACTCGCCGTAGCGCGGCATTAGCTCGTTTAACCGCCGTGCCCAGCGGGCCGCGCTAACAGCATCACGGCGGATGGATTTCCAAGCGCGGGGCGTTGCCCACGGCGGTTAAACCAATGTGCCGTCTGCCACCCCGCTCGGCCTTCGGTCTCACGGGGTCCGGGAAGGAACGCGCCAGGTGTCGCCGCTGGCAAGCAGTTTCTGCAGGTCGCCTTGACCTCGCTTTTGAGTGGCTTCCGTAATCTGGTGTCGCACTCCTTCCTCAAAGGTCGGTGCCTCAACCGCACGCATAACGCCGATTGGTTCCGGAAAGTCCGGTTGCAGCAAACGTGCCATGAGGAAAGCATGCATGACATCGCCACGCTCGTCATGAAACAACAGATCATCCTCCTTGATGCCGGATGTATTGAGATCGACAACTTCGGGCGAGACGCCATTCAGGCGAATTCCTTTATCGCGGTTTTTCCCGAAGATCAAAGGTTTGCCATGTTCGAGTTCGACGGTCGTATCCTCGCGGGTCGCCTTGTCCTGGGCGTAGCCAAAAGCCCCGTCGTTAAAGACGTTGCAATTCTGGTAGACTTCGACGAACGATGTCCCTTTATGCGCTGCCGCTCGTTTCAGCGTGTATGCCAGATGCTTGATATTCGAGTCGACAGTCCGCGCAATAAACGTCGCACCGGCGCCGAGTGCCAACATCATCGGATTCAACGGATGATCGACGGCTCCCATCGGCGTACTCTTGGTCACCTGACCTTCGAAGCTTGTCGGCGAGTACTGACCTTTTGTCAAACCGTAAATGCGATTGTTGAACAGGACGTAGTTGATATCCAGGTTGCGTCGGATGACGTGGACAAAGTGGTTGCCACCGATACTCAGTGCGTCGCCATCGCCGGTAATCACCCACACCGTCAGTTCCGGTCGGGAAACCTTGAGACCTGTGGCAATCGCTGGCGCTCGACCGTGAATCGAATGAATGCCGTAGGTGTTGACGTAGTAAGGGAAGCGACTGGAACAGCCGATGCCAGACACAAAGACAGTCTTTTCCGGCGCGACACCGATCTCGGGCAGAACCTTTTTCATCTGTGCCAGAATCGAATAGTCGCCGCAGCCGGGACACCAGCGGACGTCCTGATCACTCGTAAAATCAGAAGACTTCAGGACCGGAAGTGCTATGCTCATAGAATTCACCTGGGAAGAATTGGGGAAGGATAAGCTTGGGAAGGGTCGAACACACTTGGGCGTGCATTTCCGGCTCACACGGAGTCAGCTCACACGGTGAAGGCCACCTCAGCTGTCGAAGCGGCACTCAGTTCGCAGATTCGTGCATACACTTCGGATACCATGAATGGTTGACCCTTGACTTTGTTCAAGCCAACCGCATCGACAAGATACTTGCTGCGGATGAGCATTCTCAGCTGCCCGGAGTTCAGTTCAGGAATCAGCACTTTGTCAAAGCGCGAAAGAATATCGCCGAGGTTCGCCGGCAGCGGGTTGAGATAACGAATATGAACGTGAGCGACAGCGCGACCATCGCGTTGAGCCTGCTGGACCGCTGTCAGACAGGATCCATACGTACCTCCCCAGGAAACCACCAGGAGTTCACCGGTCTGAGGCCCGATCACTTCCTGTTCCGGCAACAGCTTTGCAGCGTTGGCAACTTTCTGAGCCCGAATGTCCACCATCAATTGATGGTTGTCAGGATCGTAAGAAATGTTGCCGGTGCCATTTTCCTTTTCAATGCCCCCCACGCGATGCATCAAGCCAGGCGTACCAGGAATAGCCCACGGTCTGGACAGCAATTCATTCCGTTCGTAAGGCATGAACGGGGCACCGTCAGGATCCAGTTCCGGATGCGTGATCTCGAACGGTTCCAGCTGACTCACGTCCGGGATCAGCCACGGTTCGGAGCCGTTCGCAATGTAACCATCAGACAGCACAATCACGGGGACCATCAGTTCCAGGGCAATTTTCCAGGCGTCCTGGATAATCTCAAAACAATCGCCCGGACTTTGTGCCGCCATGATCGGCAGCGGCGCTTCGCCATTGCGACCAAACATCGCCTGCAGCAGGTCGGATTGTTCAGTCTTCGTCGGCAATCCAGTGCTCGGGCCACCTCGCTGCACGTTGATAATTATCATTGGCAGTTCCAGCATCATCGCCAGACCCATGGCTTCGCCCTTGAGCGCGATGCCTGGACCACTCGATGTGGTCACCGCCATGAGGCCACCGTAGGCCGCACCGATTGCCGAACACGCGGCGGCGATCTCGTCCTCTGCCTGAAAGGTACAGACGCCGAAGTTCTTGTACTTGACCATTTCATGCAGAATATCGCTGGCTGGCGTAATCGGATACGAAGCATAGAAAACTTCTTTGTTGCTTCGATGCGCTGCCGCGACCAACCCCAGGGCGATTGCCTGGTTGCCCATGATGTTTCGGTAATGTCCAGGCGGCAGGTCAGCGGCTTCTACCTGATAACTGTTTCCAAAGGCCTCAATCGTTTCCCCGTAGGACCAACCGGCCCGCAATGCTGCCTCATTCGCTTTGGCGACAATCGGTGCACCTGCTGCGAACTTGCCACGGATGAATCGCAACGTGGCATCCAGATCGCGACCGTATAGCCAGTAGACCAGACCCAGGGCGAAAAAGTTCTTGCAGCGTTCGGCATCCTTGGGACCGAGTCCCAGTTCAGCGACTGCTCCCCGAGTCAATTTGGTCATCCCGACCCTGACCAGCCGATAGTTCTCCATCGCTGGTTCTTCGAGCGGATTGAACGCGAGCTTTGCAAGTTTCAGATCTTTGTCTTCGAAGCTGTCTTCATTGACGATCAGCAGACCGCCCGTGCGCAGATCTTTCAGATTCGTCACCAGTGCTGCCGGGTTCATGGCGACCAAAGCATCGAGTGTATCACCGGGCGTATGAACCTGGTGTGCGGCAAACTGAAGCTGAAAACCCGACACACCGGCCTGCGTGCCACGCGGAGCACGAATCTCGGCCGGAAAATCTGGAAACGTGGCAATGTCATTGCCGACAAGAGCAGACGTGTTAGTCAGCTGCGTTCCTACCAACTGCATTCCATCGCCGGAATCACCCACCAGACGAATGGTCACACCCTGTACGTACTTGACAGGCTTTGCTGCAGGACGATCCGAAATCTCAGTAGCCATAGGATCAAATTACTTTCTGAAAAAAGAAATTCAAATCGGCCACGATACCGTTCCTTATTCTGCCATGACGACAGGCGATTGAATACAGTCAGCCTCAACTTTTCCTCGCACCTTGCAGATATATTTTTCGCGATGCATTTGATTCAGCAACGCTTCCGTCGGGCTTGTCCCGGTCGGAGCGACAAATGAGAAGCTACAACACCACATGACCACCAGGCCCTCCCTTCATTTCGCTCGCTCGCCGAATGCGAACGAGCGAAATGATGCTGTGTTTGAGCCACGAATGTGGCGGCAGGTTGTAGCCACGGGCGTGAGCCC
>CAZFDW010000055.1:8689-20485 GCA_964517865.1 uncultured Chitinophaga sp. | reverse complement strand
CTTGCCGGTTTCCGCATCCAGACATGTCAGGATGTCTGAGTTGGCTCCTGTAAACACCAGCCGACGACCTGAAAGTGTCGGGGACGGGACGTAAGGTGTGCCTTCCGGATGACTCCAGCGAATCTGGTCTGTACCGGTCAAATCTCCCTTCGCATTTAATGGAATCGAAAACGATGCTGCGCCGCGATAACCGCTCATGCAAATCACGTGGTCAGCAAATCTCAAAGCCGACGGAATCGCGTTCGTCGTCTGTCCGCCGCATTCCCAGACGACATCGCCGTTTGCCACGTCGTAGGCTCGTGCTTTTCCTGATCCGTTCAGAATCGCCAGCGTCCGGCCTTCGAATTCAGTGACCAGCGGCGTGTTCCAGGAAGTTTTTTCGTCGGGGCGTTCTTTCCGCCAGCGTTCTTCCCCGGTTTTGGCGTCCAACGCGACCACGAACGATCCTTCTTCCTGATCCCAGTTGACGATCAGCGCGTCACCAGCCAGCGCGGGCGTGACCGCTTCGCCCCAGGCGAAGCGTGTGTGCATGTCACCCAGGTCCTTTTGCCACAGCAGTTCGCCAGCCAGCGTATAGCAGAAAATTCCGCGCGAGCCGAAAGAGGCGTAGAGTCGTTCGCCATCGGTGGTCGGAGAACCTGCGGCATAGGTATGCGAGTCGTGATGTCCTTCGTGCGGCACTCGTTCCGTGGCCACTTTTTGCCAGACCACACTGCCCGTACGACGGTCAATACCTGTGACAATAAAACGATAGTATAAATTCGGCGGAATTGTCTTTGCCGTTGGATGTGGCACCGTTGGCGTTTCCGCTTTGCGATCCGTTTTCTCGGCCGACAACACAAACACCTGATCGCCCCACACGACCGGCGTGGCTGAACCATCGCCGGGAAGATCTACGGTCCATTGAACGTTTGTTTTCGCATCCCAACTTACGGGTGGCGTCGCAGATTCAGCCGCCGAACCGTCTGCATTCGGTCCTCGCCATTGATGCCAATTGGCGGCGACGTCAGCTGACGCCGCGTTGTCGTCCGCAGACGTGGAATGACTGAGCAGACACAGCGCGATAAGCACCAGCAGTCCGCAGCGTCGCGAAATGAAATTTCTCATCGTCATCGCAGGATTTCCTTGATCATGATTCCGTAACTTGACTCTCCGAGTCGAGGCCTCGCGCCTCATTCCACACCGAAGCAAGCGCCCGATTGTAAGAAATCTATACGAGAGTTCCATTGAACCCGATGCCATGAGCGGCGGGTTGGTGGCTGAGCACACGTTCGGCTGAGCAGCCACTGGTCTCAATCTGCCACACAGGATACGCTGCGTGATATATGCCGCAACAGCTATCGCAACTTGTGTTTGTCTATGGATCACTGAAACGTGGTTATGCGCTGCACGCGCTGTTGCAGGAGCAGTTGTGCCTGGGTAACGCGGTGACTGCGCCGTTGTATCGAATGTTTGATCTGGGATCGTATCCGGGGCTCGTGGAATGCCCTGAGGGGCTTGCGATTCTCGGTGAAGTCTATCAAGTGGACATTGAATGTCTGGGTCGCCTGGATGAAGCGGAAGGCGTTGCTGACAGACTCTATGTGCGTCGCAGGATTTTGCTTCAGGCGGAATTTCACGGCAAAAATGTGGAGGCGTGGTTCTGGCTGCGTGCTGTGCAAGGCCTGAGAGACTGCGGTTCGGAGTGGCCATAGCAGGTTCGAGGTGCAAACGAGTGCCGGAATGGGCGGAATCTGCGGGTTGCCGACGACCGAATTCGGCCTTTGATGCGTGGTTTTTCAGCCATTCGGCACAGGATGCCGGAACGAAATTGAGTTTCGGGAATCCCCAAAAAAATGGTCGCAGATCGTATTGCCATCGTATTGACGGGTGCGGACTGCAGCGGCTATCACTCCCGACGATCGTCCCGAAGTTGCGCCGATACCAGGCAGACGGATGGACGAAAACAGAGGGCTCCGATCAGTTTCAAAACGACGCTCCGGAAATGGATTTCGGACTCGGATCGGGCACTCAAAACTAAATCATGGTCCGCACCGGAAATGACCGGTTCGGAGATTATGGATGATCGCTGGTCAGGACTGGGAAGTTCTGGCGAGTATTCCTGAAGGAGGATCCAAAAGTGCACAAGGCCATCGGACTTATCACCTGTGCTTCGGTGATGGCTGTGTCGCTGTATTTGTTCAGCGGCGGCGATTCCTCACGAACGCTGTCAGCCCAGACCGACTCCGGGACCGGAGAAGGTTACGGAGCTGTCGCAAGACGATTTCTTCAGGATGCTCGGGATCAGGCGCAGAAAGGCAATATTGCCGAAGCACGCCGCCTGGCAGGAACGGCAGCATCGCTGTGTTCCGATTGGAGCGAATCTGAGCAGTCACCAGATCAGTTCCTGAAGTCGCTCAATCCGAGCAGCGCGGAGTCTGGAGCAGACGCCGCACTGTTTGCTGCGTCGGAGCCGGATGCAGACTTCGCAACCGATTCTGCTCAGCCGCAGGAGCCGGCTGAAGTGAATCCCTTCGAGGAAGCTGTCGCAAGTGGCGATGCTGCTGAAGATACAGAACAGCCCACTGCTGTCACCAGCAATGATCTGCTGAAAAAGAAGCAGGCTCAGCGCCTGATCAAGGAAGCGCGTTATGCACTGGCGAATGGTGACACAGCACTTGCCCGCTCCCGAGCGTTGCAGGCAAGACAACTGCAGGCTCCCTGGGGACTGTGGGACGACCGTCCGGAACATGTGCTTGCCGATCTTGACAAGAAATCGAAAACTTCAACCTTTCTGCCGGGCGGACGAGCGACAGCTGCCGCGCCTGATATTCGTTCAAAGGATACCGAACACGCCTGGCAGCAGGCGACAGTTCTGTTGCGCAGGGCTCGCGCAGCGATGGATGCCGGGAAACTGTCTGAAGCACAGCAGCTTGCCGACGAAGCCGGGACGTTCGATGTCGCGTATGGAATTTTTGAAGACAGCCCGACAATGGTGAGCCGCGACATCAAGCGACTTGCCGGATCAGGCCCTGCAGCATTCAAAGCGTTCGCATCGACGTCAAATGATGCCTCACCGGACGCTGAAAAAGCTCGCCAGTTGCTGCGTGAAGCTCGTGAAGCTCTGACTCAGGGACGACTCGCCGAAGCACGAGACAAAGCACAAAAGGCTTCGAATCTGAATGTGACCTATAACGTACTGGACGACACGCCGGAAACAGTTTTGAATGAAGTTGAATCCGCGCAGCATGGACAGGGCGGAGTTCAGCCACTGCGAAACGCTGACAATGAATTCGCGGCAAATGATTCACCAGCAGCGTCTGATACTCGACAGCTTCTGGCCGATGCCCGCACAGCACTCGACGACGGAAACACCGACGCCGCTCAGGAATTTGCCGTGCAGGCTCAGCAGCAGGATGTTACCTACGGGCTGTTGGAGGATCGACCCGAACTTGTGCTGGAAGAAGCACAGTTGATGGCTCGCCGCGACGCAAAGCGTTCTGGCAGTCAGGGAATTGCCGGGAATGGTCCGGTGGACGTGACACCGGCCGGAACTGGGGATGCAACCAGTCCATTCGGATCCCCAACAACGAATTCCGAATTCGTAACAGCCGATTTCCCGGTCATCGCACCCGATCGGATGTCGGCTGACGAAGCCTATCGACATGGACTTGAACTGTATCGAAGTGGAGATCGAGCGGGTGCCAAACTGGCATTTACTCAGGCATGGAAGAATGCCGGAGAACTCAGTGGCATGCAACGCCGTCAGCTTCAGGAAGTCCTGCAGGATCTGGCCATCGTGCGTGTCAACGATGTACAACTGGCTTCAGCTCAGCAGGAGACATCCGGATTTTCGGACGCGAGCGAAACAGCCGCAGACCCCACAACGGAAAAAGATCCACTGACAGTTGCCACACAGGCATCTGACGTGCAGTTTGATCGTTTGCGAACCGAAGTGATGAACAGCGTCTTCCGTGCTGAGAAACTGAAGAACGAAAGTCCTGATGAAGCGTTGCAGATTCTGGACCATACGCTGGAAAACGTGGAAGCGGCAGATCTGAACACGGAATCGAAAGAAACTCTGGCTGGCTATGTTCGCCGCAGTCAGGAAACGATTCAGGAATATCGACAGCAGATCGCGCCGAATCTGGCTCGGGAAGAAAAGAACCGCAACCTTTTGGAAGAAATTCAACGCGAAACCGAAACCAAAATCCGCATCGAACAGGAATTCGCAGAACTCGTCGATCAGTACAATGAGTTGCTGAAGGAGAAACGTTTTGCAGAAGCGGAACTTGTGGCGAAGAAAGCAAAAGATCTGAATGCAGACGCTGGTGCTGCAGAATTGATGGTCCAAAAGGCCAAAATGTATCGCCAGAACTACTTCAATCAGGACGTCCGTGACCGCAAGGCTGAGAGCTTCACACACCAGCTCAACGAAGTTGATCTGGCGTCCATTCTGCCTGCCGGTGAATACAATCATCCGGATGCGAAGACATGGACAGAACTGTCCGATCGACGTAAAAAGTACAATCGACCCGATAATCGTGACCGCACCGAAAGCGAACTTCAGATTGAAACCAGTCTGGGGCAGAAAGTCTCCCTGCATTTTCATGATGTTCCGCTGACAGAAGTGATTCGACACATCGCGACTGTGCATGGCATCAACATCGCCATGAAGACACGGGCGATCGAAACTGAAGGATTGACGGCAAATCAACTGGTGAGCATCGACGTGGACGGCCTCACGCTGCAAAGTGCGTTGCGTCTGCTGCTCGATCAGGCGGGTGGTCTGGTGTATTCCATCGAGAACGAAACGCTGATGATCAGCAATCGTCTGGAGCAGGAAACGACGATGGCCCTCGCAACCTATCCGGTCGCCGACCTCGTCGTACCACTCAGTATGTCGGCATCGACTGCCGGGAAGACGGTACAGATGGGCAGTGATCGTGCGGCGGTGGGTACTGGACTTTATCAACTGGATGATCAGCTGACCGTCGGCCTCGGCGGATCGAACGGGCGTCAAAGCGGTGATCCGCGATCAACCGCAAACAACGGCGTGGACTTTTCAGGTCTGATTGATCTGATCACCACATCGGTTGAACCTGGCACATGGGAAATGGACGGTGGCAATGCGACAATCGCAACTGAAGAGAATACGTTGAGTCTTGTGATTCGCCAGACCTCGGCTGTCCATGAACAGATTGCCGACCTGCTTTCACAACTTCGAAAGCTGCAGGACCTGCAGGTGACAGTGGAAGTTCGATTTATCAGCGTCTCGGACAACTTCTTCGAACGAATCGGTGTGGACTTTGACTTCAACGTGCAGGATACGCTGGGAGATCCTCCCGGTGTGCCTGCGTTCGGATCACGTCAGTTGACATTCCCTGGTGGAGGTGGTGCCGGTCAGGGTGGTGGTGGTGGTGGTGGTGGTCAGCAAGGACAAGACTTGCGTGGCGGTGGCCAGCAGGGTGGCGGTGGCCAGCAGGGTGGCGGTGGTCAGCAGGGCCAGCAGGGGCAGCAAGCCCGGGGTCTGTTTGACCCCATCAATCGCGTGAACTCACCGCGTGACGGTTGGGGGAGTGGTCAGGTTGCAGGACTTTCTGCACCTGGTACGTTTACGACCGACTACGACATTCAGTTCCGTCAGGGGTCATTTCAGCTTGGTGTGCCAGACTTCGGCGGATACACGCCGGATGCCGGGATTCAGGTTGGTATGGCAATCCTGAGTGATATCGAAGCCTTCTTCTTTATTCAGGCGGCCCAGGGAGACCGACGAGCCAACATCATGTTTGCTCCGAAAGTGACCCTGTTCAACGGTCAACTTGCATCGATCAACGACACGACGACTCGTTATCTGGTGACTGGTCAGACTCCGGTTGTCGGGACTGGCTCAGTAGGTTTCTCAACACAGATCACGGGAATTCCAGATGGGATCCAGTTGACTGTGGTGGCGGTAATCTCTGCAGATCGACGCTACGTTCGCTTGTCGCTCGCACCTTCGTTCCAGCAGCTGATTGAAGTTCAGACGTTTACTCAGGTGAACCTGGGTGGCGGAGCTGGCCTCGGCGGCGGTGGCGGTCAAGGCGGTGGTGGCTTTGGTGGCGGCGGCGGCGGCCAAGGCGGCGGTGGTGGTGGTGGTGGTGGACAGTTTGGCTTCGGCGGCATCGGTGGCGGCTTCGGCGGTCAAGGCGGTGGTGGCCAAGGCGGTGGTGGTCAAGGCGGTGGTGGTCAAGGTGGCCAGCAAGGTCAGGGTGGCGGTTCCTCACAAGGCACAGTTCAGCTCCCTGTGATTTCAAACATCACCGTTTCGACCACCGTGAGTGTACCTGACGGAGGGACCGTCCTTCTGGGCGGGATCAAGCGACTGCGAGAAAGTCGCAAAATGAATGGTGTGCCGATTCTGAATAAGGTTCCTTACGTTAGCCGCCTGTTCAAGAACAGCGGGGTTGGTCGAGAAACGGAAAGCATCATGTTGATGGTGACACCTCGTATCATCATTCAGGAAGAAGAAGAAGAGAACGTCATCGGAACTGCCGCTGAATAAACGCTGGGCTGGATGCGGTCGATTCCGAAAGACGTGTCTTTCGGAATCAGCGTCCCGATTCAGGTGCGGTCTGAGCGGAACGCCAGTGCTGAAATCAGTCTTTCGTCCTCACTGCAGTTGAGCAGTTTCGGGGTCTGAGCCGTCGCGAAGTGCGGGTTTCGCGACGGCTCTTCTCTTGCGCTATGTGAAATGCCAGGCTGAGTTGTGAATCCGATGACGATTGGGAAACGGCACTCGCTGTCTTCAGTCAGCCGATACACGTCAGCGGTCTGTTCATTGAATCGTTTATACTCAGCGCGGTCAGATTTGAGGTTTTGTGAGCGGCAAGGCGCTAGCGGTCTGTTGATTTAATACCAACCCGAAGCGCCAGCGAGGCAAAAACGGCTGAATTCCTCGCTGGCGCTTCGGGTTGGTATGATCATGAGCCCCAAAAATCACTGCTGACTTTGTAGACCAACTACACCCCACACACACGACGTCTCCCCGAGACATCCATGATTCATCACTTCGATCATGATGAATATCTCGGCAGAGAACATCAAGCGGCTCAAAGAACCTCCGGCGATTGCAGATCCCTGAGCAAAATATGCCCAACTTCGAGGCAAATCATGGGGCCCAGCGCCGAATTCTTATGAATCCGGCGACCGGCCGCTCCACTGCTGACTGCAAGAAATCCGGAAAGATGTTAACATGCTTGGTCTGAATCGGGCGTTTGAATGAAGATTTTCGTTGTTTCGGTCGCAGGATGTTTGCGGCAACCGGATCAATAAAGAATACAGATAACGGGATCAGCGGGGGTGGCAGCCGTGCCGTCAGCGGTCCTGATTGTGAACGATTACCGAAATAAAAGGGAATGTCATGGCCAACGATCCGTATTCTGTGTGCCCGTGCGGCAGCGGAAAGAAGCTCAAATTCTGTTGCGGCGATTTCCTGCCCGAGCTGCAGCGCGCATATCGGCTGCGGGAAAATCAACCGGAAGCGGCCGTCAAGCTGTTTCGGGAATTGCTCCGCAAACATCCTGACAAAGATGTGATTCTGCGTGAACTGACATTGACGCTACACGAAATGGGGATGACCGTCGAAGCTCGCCAGGCGGTTGCGGAATTTCTGAAAGCACACCCCGATCAACCGACGGCGCTGCTTTCGATGGCAGAAATCTGTCTGCAGGAAGACGGCTTCGCAGCATCTCGACGCATTCTGCATCGCACATTTCAGATCTGTTCGCGTTCACAACCATCCGCCATCTCATTTCTGGCGTCAGTGATCGCTGCCGAAATGGGGCGTGCGGGTTGCCTGATGGCGGCCCGGGAACATCTGTCATTGGCTGTGCGGATGTCGTCAGGGGAACGACAGAAGAATCTGGTGCTGCAGTTGGTCCGCTTTGAATCACAATCCAGTTTGCCGTTTCTGTTCCGAAGTACGTATCCTTTCCTGGCCGTCACGAGCAATGAACAAGCCGCGCAACAGGATATGCGGGCCCGCAAATTAAGCATCCTTGGATGCTGGGAGCCCGCTGCGATTCTCTACAACCGGCTGGCGGATGCGTTCCCGACAGAAGGTGCGATCTGGTACAACCTGGGACTCTGTCAGAGCTGGGACGGTCGCCTTGCCGAATCCGCCAGTTCCCTGCATCACGCCGCCACGCTGTTAAGCGATTTTGATCAGGCTGTCACAGCAGAAGCGTTGGCTCAGCAGATCGACGGGCAGTTGAGTGCTGATCGCTACAACTCTTACTCAGTTTCACTGGATGTGCGTTCCGTCTCAGAACTGCTGAGCCGCCTGGACGCCGAACCACTGCTGCATCGCAACGATTCGCACGATCACGAACACTGCGATCATCCTGATGGCACCCGTCATGCTGCGGAAATGATTCTGCTGTCATCCACGATCAGCGGAGAAGAGCTGAGTGACCCTTCGCAGTTGCCGGAATCCATCGCTGATTTGGATCTGTTTGATATCATCGATGCGGACGAGGCTGTGGCGGCAGGCATTCATCATCCATACCTGCAGATCTCCGCCTCCGAAGGCCTGATCGACACGGCGATTGTCAAAATCCGGGCGATCGCAGGCGATCTGATCGTCACATCGGGCGATGAAGAAAAGAAAGACCTGATCAGTTTCGACCGGCCGGAGACCCGTCCGTTCGATCATCAATTTTTCTGTCCATCCGGCATCACACAAAAACACTTCCGCAAACTCACGGGACAGCGCGCTCCACAGGCGGTCGAAGCATGGCTGCAGATGCCACAGACGGCACTGGATGGAAAATCAGTGCTCGATGTTGTCGGTGACGAATCGTTCCGGATCAAACGCGCGGCGTGCGTCATCGGTCTGATGGTCATTGCCGCCCGCAATGATCTGGCACCCGATTTCGCAGTAGTTCGGCAGCGGCTCAATGTGCCTGCTCCCGCTCCACGGGAGGTGCCGGAACACACGGTGATGGCTGCGATACCGGCAGTCGATTACGAACGCATTGATGTCCTGAAACTGACCGATACGCAACTGCATGAATTCACGAATCGCTGTTCTGTGCTGGGCCTGCGGCACCAGATGCGTGCGGGTCTGGATGAGCTTACGAAACGCCCGGAAAGCATCAAAGAATATGATGCGCGGCGGGGCTGGCTGATGCGTGCCGCCATCGCACGCATCGAAGAAGATTATGACCTGGCCTACCAATGCCTGAATCGTGCGCGGGAATCTGCTGCGGCAGCCCCCGAAGCATTTCGCCATCAACTGGAACTCGACATCCGTGAGCTGTCGTACCGGCTTGATGATCCGGCAGATGCAGAACTGATCACGCTGCTGCATCGCATTCGTGATCGCTACCTGCACAAAATTCCGGAGATTGAAGGAGTTATCCGCGAACAACTGCAGATCGCCAGTTGTCCGCACCTTGCGTCCGAACTGGAAGGTGGCCTGATGTCCGTCGGAGCTGGTTCCTCGTTCTGGACTCCGGGTGCAGACACCGAACCCGCCGGAACGGGAAAGCTCTGGATACCCGGTCAGGAATAGTCCGTTGTATTTTGACAACGCCGCTACCAGCTTTCCAAAACCCGACTGTGTCTGTGACGCGGTCGATGCCTGGATGCGTGGCGGAGCGGCCTCCGCGGGACGCGGTACACATCGCAAGGCAGAAGCTGCGGGCCGGATGATCGACGAATGTCGCCGACAACTGGCGACGTTGCTGGGTGTGCAGAACTCATCGCAGATTGTTTTCACGCTGAACTGCACCGACAGCCTGAACACGGTGCTGCAGGGATTTTTGCAGCCCGGCGATGCCGTCGTGGCGACCGCGCTGGATCACAACTCCGTACTGCGGCCTCTGGAAGCACTCAGACAGCGCATTGGTATCGAGGTGGAAATTATTCCGTTCGATCCTGTGACCGGTTTGATCGATGAACAGCGTTTCACCTCGGCTCTCGCAGAAAAAAAAGAAGTTCGCCTTGTCGTCCTGAACCACGCATCCAACGTCACCGGGCGGGTCCAGTCCGTGGCTGAATTGACGCGCGTGGCTCATACGCATGGCGCTTACGTGCTGCTCGATGCCGCACAGACAGCCGGGCACTGGCCATTAAACATGGCAGATCTGGACGTGGATTTTCTCGCTGCCGCCGGGCATAAGGGATTGCTCGGGCCGCTCGGCACAGGAATTCTGTGCATCCGTCGCGGACTGGAAACTCAGTTGCAGCCGTTGCGGTTTGGCGGGACTGGAACCTCCAGTGAGTCATTGATGCAACCGCACGACATGCCCGCGCGTTTCGAAAGCGGTAATCTCAATCTGCCTGGCATTGCCGGTCTGCATGCGGCCTCAAAATGGATTCTGACTCAGAGTGTTGAAAAACTCCGGTCGCAGATTCATACCCGGACAGCGCAATTGCTGGAAGAACTGAAACGCATCGAAAACGTGAGTGTTCTCAGGCCGTGTCTGGAATCCGACAACTGCGGCATCGTGTCGTTCAACATCCGCTGCATGGACTGTCGCGACGTGGCGATGATTCTGGATCAGTCCTTTGACGTTCAGTCCCGCGCGGGCCTGCACTGTGCTCCGCTGCTGCACCAGACGCTTGATACCACGTCCAGTCACGGTACCATCCGGCTTAGCCCGGGTGTGTTTACAACCGACGATGAAATTGCACACGTCGGCCAGGCTGTGCGGGAAATCGCCGCCCACGCATGACTGAAACCGGTCCTGTAGGGTGCGAGAAGCAACGCACCTCGATTGTTCACCAGTTTGGTGTGTTTCTCTCCGCTGCACACACCCTACGACTTCGACCTGGCAGCAAAGTGAGCCACATTATGACAACCACACCCAACAGTCGCAGACAATGGATCGCGGGCAGCGTTGCCGGAGCCGTCGGGCTGGGACTGATTTCCCTGCTCGCCGAAGAACCCGCTGCCGAACTGGACATCATCGACTGTCACACGCACTTCTATGATCCCACTCGGCCCGAAGGCATTCCCTGGCCACCCGAAGATTCGCCGCTGTATCGGACAGTTCTGCCGCAGCATCTGCGGGCACTCAGGAAGTATCGACCTGTCACGGGAACTGTCATCGTCGAAGCGAGCAATCGAGTTGAAGACAATGCATGGCTGTTGAAACTGGCGAAAGACGATCCGTATATCGTCGGCATCGTCGGCAATCTGACACCCGGCACGCCAGACTTCAAAAACCATGTCGCACGATTTGCTGTGGATCCATTGTTCCGGGGAATCCGAATCTCCGTCCAGTTACTGCAGGACCTGCTGCAAAAGAACAAAACAGATGACCTGAAACTTCTGGCCGATCACGATCTGGCGCTGGACGTGAATGGCGGCCCCGACACGCCAGCCTCGATTGCGAAACTGGCTGCGCTGCTGCCGTCGTTGCGGATCGTGCTGAATCACATCGGCAACGTACACGTCACGGGCGACAAACCACCTCGCGAATGGCAGACCGCGATTCAGACCGCCGCGAAGCATTCCAATGTGTTCGCAAAAATCTCGGCCCTCGTCGAAGGCGCGGCCCGCGATGGCAAATCGGCCCCCGGCGACCTGGCGTTCTACAAACCGTACATCGACGTTGTCTGGAATGCATTTGGCGACGATCGAGTCATCTACGGGAGCAACTGGCCCGTGTCTGATGGGGCCGCAGATTACGAAACGCTGCAAAGGATCGTGATGGAATATGCGGCTCAGAAAGGCGATCCGGCGACTCGAAAATTCTGTTCCCTGAATGCAAAACTTGCATACAAATGGGTCGAACGACCCGGGCGTCGTTAGACGGACAGCCGCAG
>CAZFDW010000055.1:0-8589 GCA_964517865.1 uncultured Chitinophaga sp. | reverse complement strand
CGCAGACTTTCCAAAAAATGGTGCGTTGCGCTCCGCTTCACGCACCCTACCATTGAATCAGCAGACTACTGGCGCCGTCCCGCTCATGAGTGCGCTGAGAATACCCGTGTAACCAAAACTTTGTCTGTGGATCATTTCATGTTTCAACGCCTGATGTTGTTGGTCGCCGTTTGTCTGAGCTCATCCGCCGTAGCTCAAATCCCCACCCCCGATGATGCTCCGCTACCAGTGCCATCGGAAGTTGCAGCAGGTCAGTTCAGGTTACCACCCGGATTCCGAATGGAACTGGTCGCCAGTGAACCGCTGATTCGTGAGCCGTCCGGAGTTTGCTGGGATGAACACGGACGACTGTTCGTATGCGAACTACACGGGTTTAATCTCGATGGGCAGATCGATATCGACGAGGTGAACAAGACGGGAAAGCTGGATACCGTCGTTCGCCGATTTTTCGTCCCGGAACATATTGAAGAGGCGGCGAAGGCGGGAACATACGGAACCGTCAAACAACTGATCGACAGCGACGGCGATGGTCGTATGGACAAAGCCGATATCTGGGCTGACCACCTTCCGGCCTGTTTCGGAATCTGCCCCGCGCGCGGCGGGATCGTTGTCGTGTGTGCTCCGGATATCATGTTTCTGGCCGACCGCGATGGCGATGGAGTCGCTGAAGTCCGCGAGGTGCTGTTCACAGGATTTTCAACCGGTGTGCTTGACCGACGCATGGGCAATCCTCAATGGGGACCTGACAACTGGATCTACGTCGGACGTTCGCACAGTGATGCTACGATTACAGGACCACATCTGTCGATGCCGGTGCAGCTTCCCAACACGGACTTCAGAATCAAATCCGATGGTTCAGCAATAGAACCCGTAAGTGGAGGCGTCAGCGGGCTCGGCTTCACGTTTACAGAAGGCGGGGACCGCTTCATCAGTTCGATCGGCTGGCCGGCAAATTTCGTGGCACCGCTGCCGTGGCAGTCACTGGCGCGGAATCCGTATGTCGCCACGCCACCATTGACCGTGCAGGTGTTTCCTGATCGTCGTGTTTATCCGACCAGCAAGGCGCATCCGTGGCGCCAGAAGCGCGCAGAAGATCCAGGCTTTTCGAAGTTCTACACCGACGGCTGGGGCGTTGCCGAATCGGCTCCCAATGGATACTTCACGTCCTGTTGCGGGCCGCTCGTCTATCAGGACAACGTATTACCCGGCCTGCGCGGACAACTGCTGGCCTGCGAACCGGCACAGAATCTGATCCATCGTTCGGTCATCCAGCGCGATGCATTGCGTCTGCTGTTGCGCCGCGCAGCGGGTGAAGAGATGTCGGAATTCCTGACGACGACCGATCCGTGGTTTCATCCGATTGCACTGTCGCACGGTCCTGACGGTGCCGTCTGGATCACCGACTTCTATCGTGAGATCATTGAAGATTATTCTGCGATCCCACGTTATCTACAACAGCAGTACGGCGTGACCAACGGCAAAGATCATGGTCGTATCTGGCGTCTCACTGCAGATGAGGCATCGTCTGCACCGTCGTCTGACATGAGTCGCCTGAGTATCGAAGAACTCGTTCGCGAAGTCGGTTCTGATTTGTTCTGGCGACGCGAAACAGCGAGACGGCTGTTAACAGAACGCAGACTGGGCGACAAAGCGCGAACGGGCACGACTGTTTTGCTCATGCTGCTGGCGAAGCGAGCGACGGAACCAGCTTCAGTGATCAACGCGCTGCACACGCTTGATGCACTCAAAACACTTCAAGCGAAATTACTCGAAGAGTCACTGCAGCACAACGACAGCGGCGTACGTCGGGTAGCGCTGCAACTTGCCGAACGCCGGTTTGACGCTTATCCCGACCTGCTGCATGCGGCTTTGCTGTTGGTCGATGACATCGAACCGATCGTGCGCCTGCAACTGGCACTCTCACTTGGTGCGGCGCATGACGACCGAGTCCTTCCTGTCCTTGCCCATTTGGCGCGGCAGAACGCAGAAGATCCGTGGATGACCACCGCAATTCTCAGCGCGCTGGACGGCCGCGGAGGTGAGATGTTGTCTGAACTCTTGCGGCAACCTCCCGAGCTGGAGCACGCTGAGCACATGCTGGAGCCGCTTTGTTTCGCCATCGCCGCCCGTCGACAGGAACTGGAACTGGGCGACGCTATTCTGCTCGTCGCCGACATCGACGATCGAAATACGAAACTGGCCTGTCTGCGCGGAATTCGTTCGAGCTTCCGAGTTTCCGTCGCAGTCCCGCTCAGCGATCAGGCTCGACAATCGGTCAGAACTTTGGCGTCCAGCGCGGATGTCGAAGTGCGGTCACTCGCGCAAGGGCTCGTCCGTTTGCTGAGTCTTGAAACAGCTGCCGAGCGTGAGGCTCGGTTGACAGCATTGATAGCACAGCTCAGCGACATCACGCTCAATTCTGATGTGCGCTTGCTTGCAATCGTTGAACTGTCAGGTGAAGACGATGCCTCAATTGCTCCCGCGTTACTGACAGGGTTGTCCTCTGTAACTCCAGTTTTGCACGACGCAATTCTGAATGCCGTTTTCTCGCGCCGTGATCGGATCCCGGCGCTGCTTGATGCGCTGGAACAGAAGTCGGTCGCTCCGACGGCGATCTCGGCGCTGCAACGTTCGCTGCTTCTCGCAGATAGAGACGACGCAATTCGCTCGCGCGCGGAAAAACTGTTGCCTGCGACCAACAGCGCGGCGCTCGAAGCGTTTCCTCGCTTCGCTGCGGCGTTGAAAGAACACCGCAATCCGATTCGCGGTCAGCAGGTCTTTCGCGAGATCTGTGGCAAGTGTCATCAGGCACATGGCCTCGGAACCGCGATTTCTATCGGGCCGGACCTGAGTTCCGAGTTTCAACGAGCCGAGGAGACAATCATTCGTGATATTCTCGCGCCGAGCGAGGTTATCTCGCCAGGCTACATGACCTACACGGTCGCGACAAAGTCCGGACATGTCTTCAGCGGGCTTCTGGGGTCGGAGTCACCGACATCACTGACGTTGAAACAGCCTCCGAAGGCGGCGGATTCCCAGCCGAAGGATGGAACATTGCAGGTCATCCTGCGAAATGAGATCGACGAGATGCGAGTCTCGGCGGTTTCGCTGATGCCGGAAGACCTGGTGAAAGCGCTCAACCCCCAGGATGTCGCTGACGTCATTGCGTGGCTGCGGCAGCCGCAGGATCGAGTCGTCCTCCTGGACGACAATCAAACTCTGGCCGCCGCGCTCGACGAGGGAAAAGGGACTGCCGAATTCATTACGGACGACAAGTTCTCCGGCGAGTCGAGTCTGCTGATCACACCGCCACAACGCTACTCCCCGCAGATCAGCGGCTGGGAATTTCACATCCGTGAGAAGCCCGCCGTCGGTGAATATCGCTTCATACGCTTCGCATGGAAATCACCGCATGCCTCTGGTGTGATGCTTGAGTTCGCAGCCGACGGCCAATGGCCTCCTGCTGATCAACCATTGCGCCGCTACTTCGCAGGTAAGAACCTGACGCAATGGCAGGCCGTGGGAATCGCTCCGCGTCCGCCGGCAGACTGGACCGTCATGACGCGCGATCTCTGGCAGGACTTCGGCGACTTTACACTGACCGGCATCGCTCCCACCGCAATTGCAGGTCCTGCACTCTTCGACAGGATCGAACTCATCCGTACGCTGGATGTCCCCGCTGACGCACCTGAATCAAAGTAACACGCGATCGCTGCTGCAAACTCCACGTGGCCGGAAATGATTCCGGCGAGCGGAGCGGCGTGAGCGCTCCGGTACCTCGTTTTTGTACCGGCTAGCTGACGCATGCCGCTCGCCAATTGTCTCACTCCGGTGTGGCGACGATTCGTACCTGGAACAGGCCCTTTTCCCGATCCTGCCATTCAACGATGAAGTGGATTGGAATGTCATTGGTCTCCGTATGAGCGATGCATACTCCGTGTCTCACGTTGGTGTCACGATCGAAACTCACCTCCCGGTGGCTGTCAATCGATTTCGTTGTCGCACCCACTGTTTTGCTGCGGATCACCTGTTCCAGCACCTGCACGACCTCTGCACTCGAACACGATGGCAGGCGCCGGGGGATCAGCAAGGAGCCGACGAATGGACCGCCCGCAAAAAACAACGCAGCACCAATCGCCACGACACCAAGATTTGGTCCGCCGAAACTGCGACGACGGAAAAAAGCTAAGGGGTAGACTATGATCCAGAACAGGCACATGCCCAGGAACAGCACGCCGGCACTTTCGCGCACACTTCCCTTCAAGTCCATTCTTCCAAGGCGATGTGCATCAATTGCGACCAACGCAGCAGTGGCGACAACCGTCACCACACTGATTCCAACGGCGATTGGAATCGATGTGACAAAGAAAAGCAAAACACCAGAGAGCACTGGCAGGACCAGGGCGACGCAGGGCAGGCCCGGTGTGGCTTGCGACACAGCAGAGTGTTCGGCCGCTTCATTGCTTATCGCATCGACTTCAGACATGGTGTACTCGCTGGTTTCTGAAATGCCCCCCGCAGAAGCGTCCGTCCTGTACAACCCCTTTGAGATTCGAGATCGTGAGTTTTGTGAGTGATGCTACCAAATACTTCCAACACGACGCCAGCGGCTTCAATTCCTATCTTGGAAAGCATACGATCCAGAAGAGGTTGTTCCCGCAAGAACCTCATTTCGTGATCATGCTGGCGGTCGCGTAAAGCAGAACTCCGCAAAATAGATTTCACCATGCGAAAACTCATTCGAGCCTCTGCGGGTAGTGGCAAGACGTTTCAGCTGTCGTCGCATTTTCTGCGGCAGTTGTTTCAAGGCCATGCACCGGAAACGATTCTGGCGACCACGTTTACGCGTAAGGCAGCCGGAGAGATTCTGGGGCGCGTGCTGTTGCGACTGGCAGAAGCGGCCGACGACGCGAAGGCCGCGAAGAAACTGGCCGACTTCCTGGAGCAGCCGGACATCACAAAGCCTAAGGCGCGTGAGTTGCTGGTTCAGGTAACACGGAATCTGCATCGGCTGCGTGTCTGTACGCTGGACAGTTTTTTTCAGCAGGTCGCCCGCAGTCTGACGCTGGAACTCGGGCTGCCGCCGGGTTGGAGCATCATTGACGAACACACTGATGCAGAACTCCGCGAACAGGCGATCGATGCCGTCCTGTCGCAGCAGGTGCCTGAAGACGCTCAGAATCTGATGCATATGCTGGCAAAAGGCCGATCGAAACGCAGCGTCCGCGATCTGATCGATGAAACTGTCAGGAGTTTTCACGAACTGTTCCTGCTGACCGATGATGAAGCATGGAACAAACTTCCAGAATATCCGCGTCTGACAACAGAACAATTCCAGCAGGCACTTCTCGATCTCAACTCGTGTGCGCTGCCAGAGGACAAGAATTATCAAAAGGCTCGAGCAGCCGATGCAAACCGTTTCCAGACGCAACAGTGGGATGAATTCGTAACGACCGGCATCGCTGCCAAAGTACTGACGGGGGAAACGACCTACAGTCGCAAAGAGATCAGTGAAGAACTGATCGCCGCCTACCGTCCGCTGCTCAAACATGCCAAAGCCGAACTGCTCGACCGTCTGGCGCACCAGATGCGTGCCATTCGCAATCTGATCTCGCGCTTTGATCGGGAATACTCTCGGCTGCGAGCCGACCACGGCTGGATGGGATTTGGCGACGTGACGCGCACGCTGGCAAAGTCTGTCGAAGCCGCCAGCGGTGATCGCATGAGTTTTCGCCTGGACAGTTCGATCCGCAATCTGTTACTCGACGAGTTTCAGGACACATCAGCCGATCAGTGGAAGATTCTGAAACGACTGACACAGAATCTGGATCGTCACGAACAGCACAGCTTCTTCTGCGTCGGCGACCCCAAGCAGGCGATTTACGGTTGGCGTGGCGGCGTGGCAGAGATTCTGGATGCCGTGCCGGATGCTGTGCCGGGCATCGTTGATGAACCGATGGACAAAAGTCGCCGCTCAGCGCCGGCCGTGATGCACGCTGTCAACACGATCTTCCAGCATATCGCACGGCATTCGAATCTGGACGACTATCACGCGCCGTGTGTCGCCTGGTCCGATCGATTTCCTGAACATTCCACTGCCAACGAAACGATGCCTGGTTACGTCTGCTTCCGCTCGTCACCCGCGATGGAAGGTGATACGGCGGACGAACGTCGTGGCCCGTGGCATCGCTGGGTGGCCGAACAGATTCGTGACCTGCACCTGCAGACTCCCGGTGCGACGATTGGCGTTCTGACACGGACCAACAACGCCGTCGCGAGAATTGTCCACGAGCTGTCGCAACTCAATATACCCGCCAGTGAAGAAGGAGGAACGCCACCAACCGACAGTGCGGCCGTGCTGGCGATGCTGGCGCTGCTGCAGTTGACGTCACATCCCGGTTGTCAGGTTTCGCGGTATCACGTCGCAAATTCGCCGCTTGGGCCAATCATCGGGCTGCTCGACTGGAAGAATGCGGAGCAGTCCGAAGCCGTCGCTGCAAATCTGCGAAGCCAGTTGATGGACGAAGGTTATGGCAGAACATTGCAGACGCTGTCCGAATCCGTCCGAGACGTTTGCACGGCTCGCGATCGATTGCGACTGCAGCAGATTGTGGCGCAGGGATGGCAGTTTGATCAAACGGGATCGCTCAATCCATGCGACTTTGTGCGCCTGCTGGAAAACAGCAAATTTCAGAAGTCTGAACCCGCACCCGTTCGCGTGATGACAATTCATCAAAGCAAAGGTCTTGAGTTCGATGTTGTCGTGCTGCCCGATCTGGATGTGTCGATCTTCAAAGCACCGGATGCGGCGTTCACCGGACCCGGCGCGGGCGAAGTACCGGATCGCGTTTGCGTCTGGAGCAGCAAAGCATTGTGGCCCATGTTGCCGCCGGCACTGCAGGCCGCGTTTGAGGACACAGTCGCCCGGCAGATCTCGGACAACCTGTCTGTGTTTTATGTGGCTGTCACGCGCGCAATTCACGCGATGCACCTGCTGACAAAGCCCATCACCAGTAAGCAGCCACCAAAAACATTCGCCGGCCTGCTGCTGGCGTCATTGACCGATCAGTCGCAGGCGGAAGCATCCGTCATGCTTTACGAAACCGGCGATCCGGACTGGTACAAGTCCGTGTCGAAAATGACAACGGTCCAGACCGAAAAACGGCAGACACGATCTCACGTCGTGCCGCACGTGCGACTGGCTCCGATGACAGACGGACGGCGCCGTGGCTTAAAGCGTCGAGCCCCCTCAAGACACGATGAAACGCGGCTGTATCTTCCGGCCGTGACGTCACTGATCGCCCGGCGTGAAACGATGCCAGCCTCAACGGATGTGGCGGAACCCGGTGTCCCGGCCATCATTGATCCGAAAACACGCGGAACGGTCATGCATGCGTGGTTCGAATGTATAGAATGGCTCGACGACTCAACGGCAAAGCCGGACGAATCCTGGCTGCGGCGCAAGGCAACAGAGTTGACAGTCCCCGACGCAGCGGTCAATCGTCTGTTGGCGGACTTTTACGCGGCTATTCAGCGGCCGGAAACACGGCGCGTGTTTCAACGGAATGCGATTGGCTCGGTCGAGTCGTTTGCCGCATTCCGCACCGCGATTCAATCCGGACAGGCCACGACGAAAGTCGAACGCGAACGTACGTTTGCGCTGCTGCATCAGAATGAACTGGTCCTTGGATCAATCGACCGCCTGGTATTATTGATTCAGAACGGGCGACCGATTGCGGCCGACATTATCGACTTCAAAACCGACCGTTTCGCCGGCGACCGCAGCCGCTGGATCGAAGCCCGCCGCATGCACTACGGGCCACAGTTGGAAGAGTACCGTTTCGCCGTGGCACAATGCTTCGGCGTCCCGATCCAGCACATCGGCACGCGCCTGCTCTTGATCGAAGCCGACGCCGTGATCCCGACGCCGTAAACTCTGAACGGCGATTAATCAGTGTCAGGTTTCGTTGCTGGGATGCTGCCGTTTCAATTCGGTCTCGGCAATTGAACGACCGTAACGGTGTATGAGGGCCGATGTGGGCTTGTCCCCATCGAGCGTTGATCAGAACCAGACGGACGAATCAAAGGAAGCCCCCATCACTGCCTGGCTTGTCCCGGCTGGATGTTCTGGCATTCAAATGCAATTGTCGTGCTCGTGCTCAGAGAAACGGCGCTCGTGCTCGTAATCGAATAGACGCAACGTCGACTACGAGCACGAGCACCGCGATGCTGAGCACGAGCACGAAGACATGCCAGAATACGCGATGGTGTGCCTGCACGGCTTGTCAGCCGTTTGTCACACCCTGCGAACTATGGCTGCCAGTACGCATGCATCGCGGCATGGCCGGTCGGAAGATCCGTCAGTGCCAGTTCTTTTCGATCGGACAACCGCATCAGGAACAAATTCCGCACGCCATTCCGCTTCGAGCCATACACAATCCACCTGCCGTCTGGCGAGGGCTTGGGATGATAGTGCAGTGTTCCCTCGGCAGAGTGGGTCAACTGCTCGGCCTGACCATCGAGCGTGATCTGAAACAACTCAACGTTCTCTCCGATCTTCGCCGTGTAGAAGACGGACAGGCTGTCGAT
>CAZFDW010000054.1:0-21569 GCA_964517865.1 uncultured Chitinophaga sp. | reverse complement strand
CCTGACTCCTGACTCCTGACTCCTGACTCCTGACTCCTGACTCCTGACTCCTGACAACTGCCCCCTCATGTCCGACGTCCTGATCAAAGCCGAGCATGTCTCGAAGAAATTCTGCCGTTCGCTGAAGCGTTCGCTTTGGTACGGCGTGAAGGATGTTGCTCATTCGCTCAATCCCTGGGCACAAGATGCGAACGTCAGCAGTACTGAGGATACGAGAAGCCGTCAACTCCGTCAGGATGAATTCTGGGCATTGCAGGATATCTCGTTTGAAGTCCGTCGCGGTGAATGCCTGGGTCTGATTGGTCACAACGGAGCTGGCAAGAGCACGCTGCTTAAGATCCTGAACAACCTGATCCGCCCCGATTCCGGTCGAATTTCTATGCGCGGTCGTGTTGGGGCGATGATTGAATTGGGGGCAGGATTCAATCCGATTCTGACCGGTCGCGAAAACATCTACAATCAGGCGGCGCTGCTCGGCTTTTCCCCGGCGGACGCCAGGAGCACGTTCGACGCGATCGTGGACTTTGCCGAGATCGAACATGCGCTGGACATGCCGCTGCAGAATTACAGCTCAGGGATGCGAGTGCGGCTGGGGTTCGCCGTCTTTGCCCACCTGGAACCAGACGTCCTGTTGATTGACGAAGTTCTTGCAGTGGGCGACGTAGGCTTTCGGTTTAAGAGCCTGAACAAGATGTCTGAGTTACTGAATCGATGTGCCGTGATCTTTGTGACGCACACGATGCCGCAGGTGTTTCGAGTCTGTAATGAATTGATTCTGCTGGATCATGGCAACATCAAATATCAGGGCACAGACATCTCTCTCGGGGTCAGCAAGTACTTCGATGCATTTAACCAGGGCACTCAGGCCGTGACCGGGTCAGGGGAAGCCGAAGTACTTCAGCTGTCAGCCAGTTCAGGTAAAGACAGAGTAACTTTAGGACAGACATTGCCGGTTCACTTTGGAAGCGAGATCCAACTGAGCATTCTGCTCCAGATGGCCCCACAATATCGCGCAGGACAAATCCAGTGTTTGTTCTGGAATACAGAACTACTACCCATCATGGATGTGATGACCGAAAGCCTGCAGGGGTTTCGATTTGTTGCTGATTCCGGCGGGCAGGCCTTGATCAAGGTTCGCTTGCCAGCACTGAATCTGAACGCCGGAAAATACAATCTAAGCGTTATCGTCCTCTCAGACGATCAAAAAGTGCTATGCCGTCATGACGGTGCGCTGGCGGTCAATGTGACAGCCCATTGTTCAAGTGGTGCCCACGTATTAGTGGCGGCTGACTGGTCTGTCGGCTCTGAATAGGTCCGTTCAAGAATATGAAAACAATGATTCTGTGTGGCGGGCAGGGAACCCGCATGCGAGAAGAAACGGAATATCGCCCGAAGCCACTGGTCGAAGTCGGTGGCCGTCCGATCCTCTGGCACATCATGAAGATGTACGCCCACTATGGTTTCAATGACTTCGTGTTGTGCCTTGGTTATCGAGGCAACATGATCAAGGACTATTTCCTGCAGTATGAAGCCATGAATAATGACTTTACAATCTCACTCGGCGAACGTGAAAAGATTGAATTTCACGGAGCACACAACGAACAGGGACTACGTGTCACACTGGCTGATACCGGCCTGCATACGATGACCGGCGGACGAGTCCAGCAGGCTGCAAAGTACGTTGACAATGACCTATTCTTGCTGACCTATGGCGATGGAGTCTCCGACGTCAATATTGCCGACGTCCTGAGTTTCCATCGCAAGCATGGCAAGTTGGCAACACTGACCGCCATGCGTCCGTCGTCAAGGTACGGCATGCTGGAAATCGGGACTGACGGTGCCATCCAGCGTTTTTCGGAAAAACCCAAAACAGATGGATGGGCGAGCGCTGGATTCTTTGTGCTCGATCGACGTGTCCTCGATTACCTGACCGGGCCAACGTGCATCTTTGAGCAGGGGCCGCTTGAGCGATTAGCGCGTGAGAATCAACTGGTTGCTTATAGGCACGACGGGTTCTTTTATTCGATGGATACGTTCCGAGAATACCAGTACCTGAATGAGCTTTGGGATAAGGGACAATCGCCCTGGAGAGTCTGGTAGCTACCGTACACCCGTCGCTCCACCGACGGGATCTCTTGCCGTTTTGTCTCATAGCCTCATGTTCAACAACTTTTATCGCGGGCGAAAAGTCCTGGTGACCGGACACACCGGCTTCAAAGGATCCTGGCTGTGCCAGTGGCTGCTGAAGCTGGGTGCAGAGGTGCAGGGCTATGCATTAGCACCTCCGACGTCACCCAGCCTGTTTGAACAGTTGGGGCTTTCGACGCAGCTTGCGGATACGCGAGCCGATATGCGAGATCGAGATCAGCTCACGACGGTGATTGGCGACTTTAATCCTGAAATCTTGTTCCATTTGGCCGCACAGCCGTTGGTCAGGTACTCGTACGAGAATCCCATTGAAACGTACGAAACGAATGTCATGGGCTCGATTTACGTCCTCGAGGCATTGCGAATCTTGAATCGTCCGTGTGTGGCTGTGATGGTCACGACCGACAAATGTTATGAAAATCGAGAATGGGTGTTCGGCTATCGGGAAGTCGACCCGATGGGCGGAGCCGATCCGTACAGCAGCAGCAAAGGGATGGCAGAACTTGCGATCGCGGCGTACCGAAGATCCTACTTTGGAAATGGACAAATCAGAGTGGCAAGCGTGCGGGCCGGTAACGTCATCGGTGGTGGTGACTGGGCCCTCGATCGCATCGTACCTGACTGTGTGCGAGCCTTGCAGAAGCACGAGCCCATCGTGGTCCGCAACCCGGCAGCAACGAGGCCGTGGCAGCATGTTCTGGATCCGTTGCATGGCTACATGCTGCTGGCCCAGCAAATGTACGAGGTACCAGCGAAGTCGCATCGACTCGCGCAGTTATGCAGCGGATTCAATTTTGGCCCGGAGTCTTCCTCCAACAGAACGGTTCGGGAACTGGTTGAGCAAATATTGAAGTCAATGCCTGGTCGGTGGATTGATCAGTCAAATGCCGCTTCTGTTCATGAGGCCCATTTGCTGCAACTCTGCATTGATAAGGCCCAATCGTTACTTCAATGGCAACCGTGCTGGGATTTCAGATGCTCAGTTGATACGACGGCAATTTGGTATCAAGGTTGTGTTGATAAGAGGCAGACAAAGTCAATCACTTTGGAGCAGATCGAAAAGTACTCCGCGGATCGGACTGCCGCATGAAGCGTGCGTTTGTGACCGGGGCGTCGGGATTTATCGGCGCGGCTGTTGTCCGACAATTGATCAAGCGTGGCGTTGAGGTTGCCGTGTTGCGTCGAGCCTCTTCTTCATCGCAGCGGCTGATTGACCTTCGGTCGGAACTTCATGATATCGAATGTCCGGACAATCGCGTTCAGAGTTTCGTCGATGAATTCAAAGCATTTGCTCCGGACACCGTTTTTCATCTGGGATGGGGAGGTGTCGGCAGTGCATTTCGCAATGACGCCCGGCAGCAATTTGAGAATCTGCAATTTGCAGTAGAGATGACTGAATTGTCGGTTCAGGCTGGTGTGGTTCACTGGATCGGCGCGGGAAGCCAGGCGGAGTATGGCCCGAAGACTCGTGCCATCCGTGAAACCGATCTGGCGCAGCCGACTTCGCTCTACGGGGCAGCGAAACTCTCGGCTGCAGTGATGACAGAACGAATCGCTGTGCTTGGAGGAATCAGGCATTCATGGATGAGAATCTTCTCCACCTATGGTCCCGACGATAACCCCGAGTGGATGCTCCCGACGTTGATCCGAAACCTGTTAAGTGGGCATCGTCCTGCACTCACAGCCGGGGAGCAGCTATGGGATTATCTCCACGTCGACGATGCGGCCAGTGCCTTTATTGCGATCGCTGATTCAGCCTCAAAGGGCATTTATAATCTTGGATCCGGAGACGCTATTCCGCTGCGAACAGTGATTGAAACCATTCGTGACCTGATTGACCCCAACCTGCCTCTGGGTTTTGGAGAAGTTCCATATCGCCCGGATCAGGTAATGCGACTGCAGGCTGATGTTGCTGCATTGCAGTCTGCAACAGGCTGGAGGCCAAAGGTTTCACTGTGCGTTGGACTAGCCGACTTAGTCGAGGTAGCGAAACGACAAATGGTCCTCAATTCGTCACCAAAAGGGGGCCGAGCCGACTTATGAACGTATCACAATACATTGCTCAGTTCTTAAAGGCGTCTGGTGTTTGTACCGCCTTTGAACTCTCCGGGGGCATGATCATGCACCTTCTCGATGCGGTACATCAGGAGGGGGGAATAGAGCTCATCAATGTCTACCATGAACAGGCTGCGGCATTTGCTGCAGACGCGATGGGTCGCCTTTCGGGAACTCCAGGAGTTGCATTCGGAACTAGCGGTCCGGGTGCTGTGAACTTGTTGACGGGTATAGGCAGTAGTTTCTTTGACTCCTCACCAACAGTATTTATTACTGGTCAGGTGAATCGACACGAGCAGAAAGGTATTCGAGCAATTCGGCAGCTTGGATTTCAGGAAACTGATATCGTTGCCATGGCAAAACCAATCACAAAGTGGGCACACAGAGTCACTGAAGCGGCCGATGTGCCGGAGAGCCTTCGCCGAGCTTTCTCGATTGCCACACAGGGGCGTCCTGGGGCTGTCCTGCTTGATATTCCCATGGATATCTTCCGTGCTACCGTCAGCAGCCCAGTCAACCCGTGGACAAAGGATGTAGTGGCACTCAATGATGCGGCCGCAGGTTCCATACAGCAGTTGACAGACGCACTGTCGAAGTGTCAGCGGCCATTGATTCTTGCCGGAGGGGGGATCAGGGCCTCGGGTTCACATACGGCCTTTATGCAGTTTGCAGAACGCATCGGAATTCCGGTTGTTTATTCCCTTTTGGCGTGTGACGTCCTTCCGTATTGCCACCCGCAGCGAGTTGGGATGATAGGCACTTACGGTAATAGGTGGGCAAATCTGGCGTTGTCGGAATGTGACTTGCTGTTGGTCCTCGGTAGTCGACTGGACATTCGACAGACAGGAGCTGATACAGAATCATTTGCGGCTGGCAGGACGATTTTCCATGTGGATGTAGAAGCCGAAGAGATCAATAATCGAATCAAAAACTGTGTACCAGTGATCAGTCATCTGAAGCCATTTCTTGATATGGCAAACAGATTGGTTCAACAAGTCGACTGTGCGGACTGGATAACCGCCATCCAGTCACTGCGAACCCAGTGGCCAGACACTTCCGAGCTCTCGGGTGCTCTCGGGATTAATCCAAATGTGCTGATGCACGACATCTCACGTGGATACCCCGCAGCGGTTTATTGTGTTGACGTAGGACTCCACCAGATGTGGGCGGCCCAGTCGCTGGAACTTGCTGAAGGCGCCAGGTTCCTGACATCTGGTGGAATGGGCGCGATGGGATTTGCTCTGCCGGCGGCATTGGGTGCAGTTTTCCATACGGAAAAGAAGGCACCCGTGGTGGTGATTGCCGGTGATGGAGGCTTTCAGCTCAATATTCAGGAGCTGCAGAGCATTGTACAACACAAGTTGCCGATCAAGATTGTGGTCGCTAATAATCATTGCCACGGCATGACTCGGCAATTTCAGGATACTTATTTCGGAGCTCGCTATGTGGGAACAGCATGGGGATATTCGGCCCCGTCATTTCGAAAAGTTGCCGAAGCCTATGGAATACCGGCAATCGAAGTAACTCGCCCTGAGGACGTAGTCGCAGCCGCAGATTGGTTTTGGAAAGATCCACTGTCTCCATGTTTGATGGAAGTGCAGATTGAAATGGCAACCAATGCGTATCCAAAACTTGCTTTTGGACGTCCCATTTCTCAGATGGAGCCTCTGGCCACACCCATTGAAATGGAAGCGACGTGACGTGTGTCTAAGATATCATCTGTCGTGATCCTATACACCCGTCTCAGTATTCAAATGAATGTGTGAATTGAGCAAAAGTAGCCATTCATTGACTTTCTGATGTCAGATTTTTCAAACCGAAAAGACGCGGTTCGCAGTGAAAGCAAGCCGCTCCTGTCAATCTGCATTCCGACATACAATCGCAGTAAGTTCCTGCGAGTGATGCTGCAAGCGCTGTTGCCACAAGTCACCGAGTGGAGTGATGAGGTTGAGGTCTGGGTGCTGGATAATTGCTCGACAGATGAAACGGCGACCGTGGTCGAGGAGTCACGAACGCTTGGGCGGTTTCGCTCGGTCCGGCATTCGCAGAACCTTGGTCCCGTTAAGAACGTCATCAAGGGGCCTGCAGAACTGGCCACGGGGAAATACGTCTGGGTACTTGGAGATCACAATTTGATGATGCCCGGCGCTCTTGGGCAACTGCTTAATATCCTGAAGAGCCAGCCCGATCGTCGTTTTTTTTATGCCAACTTCAGAGTCTCCAGTTATCCTGCCAACTGGCCGGAAAATGCACCCGGTGGCCATGACGGAGTTTATTACTATACGGGGAAGCCGGACGTTACGGATCGCAAGGTTGATCGGTGGCAGGAATTTCTTGATTCGTATAGTTATCTGTGTACGCAGGCTTACGCCCATGTGGTTCAAACCGGCGTTTGGAAGGCGTACTGGAACGAGAAGGATATCCCGGAATCATACACGGACTCGGCATCGACATATCCGCATACCCATATGATTACCGACGCGGCCCTCGACGAACCAGCCTACTACATCGGAACACCGTTGGTGACCATTTTCAACGGTGCCCAGTCCTGGGGAGTATTCGATACTCAGTGCAAGGTTTTTTTTATTGGACTGCCAGGGCTGATAGAATTGTTCATGAAGCGTGGCCTTGAACCCACGCGGATCGCCGACGCAAAAAAATGTGCTCGAAGTTGCGTCCGCGAATTGATGTTGACGCGATTTCAAATGCCGTCGGTACGACCATTCACGGAAGCAATCAAGGCGCTGAGAAAAGCTGGCTTCAGGCGTTCTTATCTGTGGCAACCTGTCTGCGACGCATACCTGCATGCCAGAAGTGATGCCGTTTCTCGCTTTCTGTGTCGATTGAGTGATACCTTGCAGTCAGTCCATTCGTACCTCTTCTTCCGCTGCCGTCCTGCCCGCTGGCTCCGAGTTTTTCTGAAGCGAACGTGAGCGCGGGTGGGTCAATGAGTTGAACGCCAGCGTCAGGAATTCCGACCACACTGCGTCGGTGTCCAGGCAGCCATTGTGAAAACGATTTCATCCCGACTGAACGGTTATTGCCTTCGCTTGAAGCATGAATACAGCATGTTTCGGCATCGGGCCGCACACGCACGAAAAGAACGAGTCTTCCGCAACTGGCTTCGCGACCTGACCGCGAATCCACCCTGCGGACTGTTGGGAGCGAATTTTGCGCAACATGGCGGAATCCGACATCACATTCGGGCGATCCAAAAACACTCGGGGTTACGCATCGAACTGGCTCCGCCAGAGTCAGTTATGCAGTCACTTGCGACGGGGGATCTGACACAGACGTTTCGTGAGGCATTTTTTGAGTTCCACCCAAAGGGTGTCCGGTTTCTGCATTCCCATGTCTACCCCTGGTTCATTAAATGGTGTCATCACCAGAAGAAGCAACACGGCACAAGATGGATCCATACTCATCACAACTGGTACTACCCGGAATTCGGTCGCGGAGCACTGGAACCATGGCAAAGTGAATTCAACGAGCAGTTTCTGTTTGCAATCAGGCATGCTGATGTCAGCCTGTCGGTCTCTCGCTGGCAGCAGTCATTTCTGCGCGACACCTACGGCCTTGAAACACAGTATCTGCCGAATGGGGTTGATGTGACAATCTGCGATCGCGCAGATGCCGCTCGATGTCACAGAAAGACGGAGTTGGCAGATTTTGTTCTGTACGTCGGACGAAATGACCCTGTAAAAAATCCGGCAGACTTTGTGAAACTTGCCATCAATCTGCCGAAGCAGCAATTCCTGATGCTTGGGCCCGCGCTTTCCAACGCCACGCTGCACGATGACTGGGATGTCACAGTGCCTGCAAATCTGAAGGTCATGGGCGAGGCAACTCACCAGGAAACTCAGGACGCCCTCGCGGCATGTGCTGCACTGGTTGTCACGAGCAAACGAGAAGGACTGCCCACGCTGGTCCTGGAGGCCATGACTCATGGAAAGCCGATCGTCGTCCCGGACGAAGACGGCTGCCTGGAAGCCGTCGGCAACGGTGACTTTGGATTCATCTACCGACAGGGAGATATCGATCATCTCTCCGCGATGACCCTGGCAGCAATCTCTGATCGGCAGCGGTGCAAACTTGCCAGAAAGCGTGTGCTGGAAGAATACGACTGGCGTGTGGTGATGGGAAAACTGGACCGAATCTACGCTGGCGCAGGTCTGCCGTAGTTTTGAAAGATGCGCATGAGCGTTGTGGATAATCAACTCACAAAGACTGGCTACGTTCTGAAGATATCCGGCTGGATGGGACGGCTTGGAAATCACCTGATCCAGTTGTCATGCGCGATCAACGTGGCGGAGAAATCGAAGTCGTTACTGATCGTTCCGCAGCACGGTATCCTGCGAAAGAAAACATACGATTTTCGAATCAGGGGCGGCGACAACTGCAACGAAGAAATCAGCGGGCCGTTCTTCCTGCAGTCCGATTGCTTTCAGTACCCGATCAGATTCGACCAGGAACGACGACACGTTTTTCTGGAACATATCCGCGATCAGATGATTCATCGCTCGCTGGCTGGCCGACTTCGCGACAAGTTCTTTCCGGAACCCGATACGGAGCTGGACGATGACACACTGGTAATCAACATGAGAAGCGGAACGGACATTTTCAGAAGCAGTCCGCCGCCGCAGAACGACTACATGCAGCCACCGCTTTCGTTTTACAAATACATCATTGAAACGCACGAATATCGAAAGTGCCTCATCGTCAGCGAACCGGAACGTGCCAACCCCGTCATTCCGGCATTGCTGTCCTGGGCCGGACACCGCGAGATCCGAATCAAAACGCACAAAAGCGTTCAAAACGATGTGGCGACAGTGCTGAATGCGAGACATCTGATCGCGGCGCACTCCACGTTCACCTGGTGCCTGGCCCTGATGTCAAAGAATATTCAGGTCTACCATCAGCCATACACCTGCCGGATTCGTGGCATCAGCGATTTCGATGTTCATACCTACGAATTCTCAAACTACATCAAACCAGGCGAATGGACAGCGTCAGACGAGCAGCTTGAGCTGATGGTAAAGCATCCCATTGCTGACGTGCGCCTGCAGGTGCAATCGGAATCAATCGAGCCCGTACTGTCCGCGTGCTGGTAGCTGCGTTAGAGCCATATGATTATCGACGAAACAACACCGAGTCTCCTTGAGATTGAATCTAGAGCAGTTCATCATGAAATATTTTGCTGAAGATTTTACGAAGCCGATTATCCAGCAACGAGGCTTCCAGAAGGTGCTGGAAATACGGGCGTCGTTTGGGAACAACACAAAGATGTTGCTTTCCAATGACAAGGTTGAGCTTACGATTATCGACCCCTGTCTGGATCTTGATCTGGCTGCTGCATTCGGCGACCGAGTCAAACTTGAGAAGGGTCTGAGCCTTGAGGTCTTGCCGAAATTGACGGAACCGTTTGATTGTGTTTTCGTGGATGGTGATCATAACTGGTACACGGTGATTAACGAACTCACGCTCATTGAAAAAAATGGATTATTGAGCGAAGACGGAGTTATCTTTGTCCACGATGTTGCATAGCCATACGGTCGCAGAGACATGTACTATCAGCCAGCGACAGTGCCAGTCGAATTTCATCAACCAATGGGGGAAAAGGGAATTGAGCGCGGGCATGAGATACTGATGAAGTCTGGTGGATTTAATGAAGGCCACTGGAATGCAATTCAGGAAGGCGGACCTCGCAACGGCGTGCTGACGGCCGTCGAAGACTTTATAAAGCAGAGCCCTCATGAGTATTATCTTGTCATCGATGATCGTCAGTGGGGATTGGGAATCCCGTTCCGAAGATCAGCCAGGGATGCGGCGCGACTCGTGCGAGCACTGCGCTTTCAGGTTTTCCGAATGCGACATGTTGATCCAAGACTTCGAGCCTGGCATGAGCTCGTTCTGCGTATGAAGATGTCGAGGGTTGCCGGTCGTTTGCGGCGTGTACGGGACGGAATTCTTCGCCGCTGAGTGGTCATGCCAGTTTCAACAGGGACGCAGTCGCAGCCGTGGCAGCCATCAAGGCGCCGAGTCTAAGAATTATTGAACAGCCATTGACGGATTACGTCCGTTCGCAGTCTTTCCCGTGAACGCGATGGTGCTTTGCAGTATCGAAGTTTGCTATGAAAGGTTTTGAATCTTGATTCACCGAATCGTCAGACGATGTGCTCGCCTGCTGAGGTCATTTGGAAAACAGGAACGAGAGTTTGCAAGGTTCCTCGCGCTCACCACGCGGCATCCATCCGATAAATGGGCTACACATAATTATACGGCAAAATACTTTCAGCACTTTCAGCCGCTGCGAAACAGAAAGGATCTGGGCTTTCTTGAGATTGGCGTGGGCGGATATGAAAATGATAAGACAGGCTACGCCAATTCGTCGCTCGGTGGTGAGTCGCTAAGATTCTGGAAAGATTACTTCCCCAACACAATGATCTTTGGAATTGATATCCAGGACAAATCCGGACTCGAAGAAGATCGGATCGTGATTCTGCAGGGCAGTCAGACGGACGAGGAATTCCTGAGAAGTGTAGTCAGACGCATCGGCTCGCTGGATGTTGTGATTGATGACGGCAGCCACATTAACAGCCATGTGATCCAGACGTTTAAGTTTCTGTTTCCGCTGCTCAATGAGGGCGGAATTTATGTGATCGAAGACACGCAAACCTCCTACTGGCCAGGTGATTATGGAGGAGACAGCGAAAATCTGAACAACATGAAGACGATGATGGGCTTTTTCAAAAGTCTGGTAGATGGTCTGAATCATGCCGAGTTCGAGCAGCGCAACTATAGTCCGACATATTTCGATCAGAATATCGTTTCAATTCAGTTCTATCACAATCTGATCTTTGTCTTCAAGGGAAAGAACGACTGCCCCAGCAATCGCAAACGCGACTGAGTGGTCTGCCTCATCATCATCTCCCATCATTGTTCATGTTCATGCTGGTACGCGCGACGCATGATCCAGTCGCTTCAGGTGTTCGTTGATGTGGTGAAGTTATTCTTTCTGGCAATCGCAGAACCATTGACACCGTGAACGTTACCTTCTCCTCTTACGACAGACCCGGCAACGTTGGTGGCCCGTTTTCATGGCTGCGACGTCTCATGCCTGCGCTGAGACTGCGGGGCATCGATTGTCGCTGTTTGTTTCTGACGCACTATGGTGGAACAGGACCGGTCGTAGAGGCTCTGCAGTCTGATGGATTCGACTGCCGGGTTGTGGATTGCCACGAGCGAACCGAGGATCAGGTCCGTTGGATTCTGG
This sequence comes from uncultured Chitinophaga sp., assembly GCA_964517865.1. Classification (GTDB taxonomy): domain Bacteria; phylum Planctomycetota; class Planctomycetia; order Planctomycetales; family Planctomycetaceae; genus SXXK01. Next base: position 10,093 of record CAZFDW010000054.1, on the reverse strand, counting down.
AACAACTGCACGAGAATCCTCCAGACGTTTTTGTGCCGAATCTGGTTGTCTCTGCTTATCACGCCGCACGCTGGGTTCGGGCTGCCGGTATTCCAACGGTCGGTATTCTGCATTCGGATGATCCGTATTACCGTGCCATTCAGGATGAATTTCTGTTCGGGGCAACAGACCGACAGTTGTCGAGCGTCGTCTGTGTCTCGCAGGAACTGGAGCGTCAGGTCCTGCTGCGAAACCCGGCCAACAGTATTGTGGCTCGCATTCCCTACGGAGTTTCCATTCCCGCGTTGTTTTCGGAGTCAACGGCCGACAGATTTCGAATCGCCTATGTGGGACGTCTTGCCGAAGAACAAAAACAGATTTCAGAGCTGACCCGTGCCTTCATTCGCGTCTGCCGAGCCATCCCGGATGCAGATGCCGTCATTTACGGTGATGGGCCCGATCGGGGCAACGTGGAAGCAGTTCTTTCTGCCGAGGGGCAGAATGTCCGCGTGCGATTGGCCGGGAACATCCCCAACGATCAGATCCAGCACGAACTCCTGCAGTGTGATGTGATTGCCCTCTTGTCGGATTACGAAGGACTTCCAATCGCGTTGCTGGAAGCGATGGCCTGTGGATGCGTTCCGGTTTGTCTTTCGATGCGAAGCGGTATTCCGGAGTTGATTCAGGACGGTGTCAACGGGATCATCGTGCCCGACCGTGAGTCGTCGTTTACCGCCGCTGTTCAGCGACTGAGGGATGATGTCGAATTCCGAGATCGGCTGTCCAGGAATGCTCGGAAAACTGTGAGCGAAATATTCTCAGATGCTGCTGCGGCAGATCTTTGGGCGGCTCATCTTCGATCACTGACACCCGCCGGTGGTACAAGTGTGATTCGTGTTCCGCGAAAGCTTTCGCTGCCGCTACGAAACGCGGCTTTAGAGTCGGAGGCGATGCGTGTGCTTCCGCCATCGAAAATGCAATTATTCTTCCGACGCAGCAGAATGCTTGCTGGTCGCCTGCGCCGCCAACTCCTTGGTCTTCCAAATCACAAATGACACGTCTGTCTGCCAGAGGCCAGTACGTTTTCGTTCATTTTCAGCTGGCAGCGCAGTGAATCAATGACTCTCTGTATTCTGCAGGGCAGCGATGACTTCTGGAGTTCGTCGTTTGTGCGTGCACACATCGAATTCCTGCGTGGCGAGAAGGTCGTGCTGAAGGGGTATTATCCGGGCCTGACGCACGATGGCCGCATGATTCGTTATTTCTACGGTACTCGACCGCTGCGAAAGAAACTTTGGAAGCTGATGCCGCAGTGGCTGTATCATCGCTATGTGACGCTCTGGGAAGAACAGTACGACGGCCGGCACGATGCATTTGCCGGTTTTTGCAGAGTTCACAATGTGGATGTCATTCTGGCGGAGTTCGGAATTCATGGCTCCACGATTTCCCGACATGCCCAAGATCTGAACATTCCACTCGTCGTTCATTTTCACGGTCATGATGCACATCGAGATCCGCTGCTCACCGAATACCTCGACAGATATCGCGACATGTTTGACTATGCCTCGAGCATTGTCAGTGTGTCACACTTCATGACGGAAAAGCTGATTCGGATGGGGGCTGATCCGAAAAAGATCGTTTTCAATCCGTACGGCCCTCGCGATTCCTTCTTTGAAACCCAGTCTTCATACGACGACGTAGTGCTTGCCATTGGCCGGTTTACGGACATCAAGGCGCCTCACTTGACGATCCTCGCGTTTCAGCGAGTTCTCGAAAAAATCCCGAACGCCCGACTGGTGATGGGTGGGAATGGCGAACTGCTCGAAGCCTGCCAGACCCTCGTTCGCGCGCTGGGAATGGAAAACAACGTGGATTTTTCCGGCGGTCTTCGACACGAACAGGTGGCTCCACTCTTCAAATCCGCCTGTTGCTTTGTGCAGCACTCCGTTCAGCCAACTTATGGTGACGCGGAAGGAACCCCTGTGACAATCCTGGAAGCCGGTGCCGCAGGGTTGCCGGTCGTATCAACTCGACATGCCGGAATTCGTGACGCCGTCATTCACGGCGAAACCGGATTCCTGGTGGAAGAACGTGACATCAAGGGCATGGCAGAAGCGATGCTTGCCTTGCTGCAGGACAAGCAACTCTGCCGCACGATGGGCGAAAAAGCCCGCGAGCACATCCGGGCCAACTACAACATCAGGCGGCACCTCGACTGTCTTGATGATCTGATATTTCAGGCGAGAGCCACCGGCAAACGTGGCGTGGCCGATTCGACTCCTTTATAAACCAAGTGTTCAGGTTTTCGATGATCAGAATGTTGCTGGATAAAGTTCGTTGGCGCATCGCACGCCGGCTTTCAGCGACGACTCGCCGGACATTCAACCATTTTGCGTTCTCAATTCTGCATGCCGACAACCTGGCGAGACTCGCGGCAGCATTTGGCAGCGACAAACATGGCAGCCACTTCTACGCTCAGCACTATCAAACGCACTTCGAAAAACTCAGGAAAAGAAAGTTAAACGTCCTGGAAATCGGCATTGGTGGATACGAAAACCCGCAAGCGGGGGGCGAATCGCTGCGGATGTGGAAAGCGTTTTTCCCGCACAGTCAGATCTATGGAATCGACATTTTTGACAAGTCGCCGCATGACGAGAAACGCATCAGGACGTTTCAATGTAGCCAGACAGACCGAGATCGATTGAACGGCATCATCAGCGAGATCGGCGGTGTGGATATAATCATCGACGACGGCAGTCACATTAATCAACACGTGATCGAGACATTCGGCATTCTCTTTCCGTTGTTAAAAGATGGCGGCATCTATGCCGTGGAAGACACGCAGTCGTCGTACTGGGAGAATGTACACGGGATTGAATGGGGTGGCTCGAAGGATCTCGCGGCGACACATACGCTGATGACTCATTTCAAGCGATTAGTGGACGGGCTGAATTTCGAAGAGTTCACGATGGATAACTTCGCACCTTCGTATCTGGACCGAAATATCACTGCCATGCATTTTTACCACAACCTGTTGTTCGTGTGCAAAGGGCAGAATAACGAAGGCAGCAACTTGTTCGGCCATCGCTGAGAACTGAATTCATGGCAGCGACGAGACAATTCTGGGTGCGGGTCACCGGCGGCCTATGCAACAGAATGCGGACGTTGGCAAGTGCCATTGGTTACGCGAAAGAGACGAATCGCGAGCTTCGTGTCTGCTGGCCTACAACTCCGTTCCTCCAGGCATATCCGTTATGGCAATGGCGTAACTGGAAGAAATGGGGCCGCTTTCCTGCGGAACACAGATTTGAGGCTGCCTTGTCAGATCTTTGGGATGTTCAACTGAATGAGGTGAGTTTGGTCGAATGGATGTCATTTGTGAATTCGGCTGGCACAGTTGAATCAGAGTTCCCACCACGGCTTGACTGTTCCGATGAGTTATTGCATCTGCATACCTGCCATGAGTTTTTTGCCGGTCTTTCAAAAACGCCGCGCGAGTACTACGCCGAGTTGGTGCCGCAGCGTGGTATCACAAACGCCGTGCAGAAGCAGGTCTCTATTCTCGGCTCAAGTCGGCCCTTGTTTGGCATCCATGTGCGCAGCTTTGCGGCGCACGAAGCAACAGTGGCAAAGTCCCCGTTGGAGTGGTTTGTAACGCGGATTGAAGCACTTCACAGTCAATTTCCTGAAGCGCGCTTCTATCTGGTCACTGATTCGGCACCTATTTCAGAGCAACTGCATCGACAATTCCCTGGATTGCTTTGCGAACAGGATCGCAGTTCCGGCTACAACACCCGCCCGGCAATTCAGAAGGCACTGACCGACGTCTATGTCCTCTCCACGACGGATTATATTCTGGGCAGTTATTTCAGCAGCATGTCGTATATGAGTGCTACGCTGCAGAATGGCAAAGGATACGAAGACACCCACTATCAATGGGGCAACCTTCCTCCTCATTGAACTCTGTTGATGAAAGAAGCGAGAAGGGACAAGTGGTCAGTAGGCAGTCAAAAGCAAGACACAACCAAGAACCAACTAAAAACTGAACACTGAAGACTGAAGACTTTTTCCCATGCGCATCCTTGTCGCAAATATCCCCTTGCCTTCCAATCGGTTCCTCGTGGACTTGAACGGGGCGCTGGCAGGAATGTGTGATCTGACGCACAGTGCAGATCTGTTTTGGTCCATGCAGGGCGATTTTGATGTCGTACATCTGCATTTCCCGGAATACATGACGTTTGCTCATCAGGACGCGTACATCAAGGGTCTCAGCGATGACATGATTGCGGCGACGGTGGAACGCTTGCAGTTCTGGGGTCGGCGAGCACGCCTGGTGATCACTCGGCATGTCCTGTTGCCGCATGACGCTCTGGAAGATCCGCAGTGGGAAAAGATGTACGAAGCTGTTTATCGGCATGTGCATGGCGTGGTGCATTTCGCCCAGGCCAGCGTTGACGAGTTTCGGCAACGATATGCGAACACGGAATTCGTCCACGCGAAAAAGGTGTCTGGAACTTTGGAGGCACCGGAGAGTGCCAGACACCTTTTTCATCACCAGCCTCAGCATTCCATCGTACCGCACCACAACTACACGAGCCTGCCAAATCAAATTCCCAGAAGTGAGGCCCGGCGCAGGCTCGGTATCGCAGAAAACAGTGCGGTGATGCTGGTGTTTGGAGCTATTCGAAATGATGAAGAACGCGACCTGATCCTGACGACGTTTCAAGGACTCAGGCAGAAGCACAAAATCCTGCTGGTTTCCAAATGGCGTGAGACGCTCGCCAAAGTTTCCTGGATCCGATTGAAATACTGGCTGCGAGACCTGAATCGTCTCTACTACCGATTGCACCCGAGTTACAGATTCAACTATGGTTTCGTCGATGAAGTAGACACGCAGCTCTACCTGAATGCAGCCGATGTGTTGTTTATTCCCCGGCTGAAGGTTCTGAATTCAGGCAACATCACGCTGGGAATGACGTTTGGAAAAGTTGTCGTAGGCCCGGATTCGTGGGACGTGGGGCAACTGCTTCGAGAAACCGGAAACCCTGTGTTTGATCCCGAACGCCCTGAAACGGCCATTGCCGCAGTTGAAGAGGGGTTGCGCCTGGCAGAAGAAGGCCAAATCGGGCCAGCGAATCAGAAGCTCGCACTGGAACAATGGTCCGCCGAGCAATGTGGGGCGAAGTATGTGGAGTTCTTTGAGAGGCTGGTTGCTGGGAGCTGGGAGCTGGGAGCTGGGAGCGAGGTCACATGGAGAACGCTGAAGAATCTGGATTTCGGTTTCAGAATCTGGTGATTTGGCAGCGGGCGGCCGATTTGGCGATTGCACTTGACGAGGTCTCTGACCAGCTTGACGAGCGAAGGAAGTATCGTTTCGCGGAACAACTACGAGCTGCTGGTCTTTCGATTTCCAACAACATTGCCGAAGGATCAGGCAGCAATACAACTCCAGAATTCCGCAGGTTCCTGTTCATTGCTCGAAAATCAGCATTTGAATGTGCAAGTATGTTGATGAATTTCATGCGGCGCTCATATGTTGCTGAGCCTCGTGCAGATCAATTGCTCTCAGAGCTTGAGATACTCTGCAAAATGATTGTTTCCTTTTCACGAAAACTAAAAGACTGAAGGCAGAGGGCCGGAAGCAAAGTGCCGGGAGCTTGGAGCAGGGTGCTGAGAGCGCGGAGCACAGTGCCCGTTCTAATCCCTGTTGTCTGCTCTTAACTCCCCGCTCCCTGCTCCAATCACTACTATGCGAAAAATCCTCATCACTGGTGGTGCCGGGTTTGTTGGTCGCCGATTCTGTAAGCGTTTCCTCGATGCTGGCGACGAGGTCGTTTGCGTCGATCCGATTGCCCCGGATACCGGAGGCATTCATCCGGATGGTGGATTCCCGCTGTACGCGCCCCGAGACTACAAGAACTTTCAGTTCTGTCATCAGGACTGTCGCGAGTGGTTCAAGCAGCATTCCGATGATGACTTTGACTATGTGCTGCATCTGGCGGCGATGGTTGGTGGCCGGGCTATGATTGAAAATCGACCACTGGCCGTGGCTGACGATTTGTCGATCGATGCCGAATACTGGCAATGGGCCGAACGCACCAAGCCTGCCAAGACGGTTTGTTTCAGCAGCAGCGCAGCCTATCCGATTGATCGACAAAAAGAGCAAGGCTATGAATTGCTGACAGAAGACATGATTTCGTTCGATGGCGATATCGGCATGCCTGATATGTCCTATGGTTGGGCCAAATTGACATGTGAATACCTGGCACGCCTCGCCTATGAAAAGCACGGTTTGAAGTCTGTGTGCTACAGGCCGTTCAGTGGTTACGGGGAGGACCAAGACGACACGTATCCATTTCCGAGCATTTGTAAACGGGCGATGGCGCATGTTGGTGAAGCGACGCTGACCGTCTGGGGCACCGGCGACCAGATGCGTGACTTCATTCATATCGAAGACTGCGTGGATGGCGTATTGACAACGATGGATAAGATCGACGATGGGGATGCCCTGAACCTCTCAACCGGAATCTACACCAGCTTCAAGCAGTTTGCCCGGGTCGCCGCTGAAGAGTGCGGCTACGAGCCTGAAGTTGTTGGCATGTCTGACAAGCCTGCTGGAGTCTTTGCCCGCGGCGGTTGTACGAAGAAGCAGGAGGCGATGGGTTTCAGACACAGTATCGAATTTCGCCGAGGTATTCGTGAAGCGTTGGAACGTCTGGGCAATTGATGCCGATGAAAGTGTCATAAAGGCCCTGAGTTACTTTGCATGAATCACCAGAAAGTCCAACCAGTTCCACAGCAAGCTCCAGTCGCTCTGTTCGCTTACAATCGCCCATTACACACCAATCGGACGCTAAATGCGCTTCGGCGAAACCCACTGGCGGACGAGACACACCTTTACATTTTCTGCGATGGGCCTCGTGACATCGGCACGGATAAAACTTTGGTCAATGAAGTTCGACGATTGGCTGGAAGCGAGCAGTGGTGCGGCAGAATTACCTTAAAGGTACGCGAACGGAATATGGGGCTCGCTGCCTCAATTCGGGCAGGAGTCCATGCCGTATTGCAGGAGCACGATCGAATTATCGTCCTGGAAGACGACATTCAGGTGTCACCTGGCTTTCTGACATACATGAATGACGCGCTCACACTGTACGCGAACGATGAATCGGTGATGAACGTCAGTGCTTACATTCCGGCAACAAGCTACCAGCAAATACTTCCTGAGTCATTTTTCTTGCGTCACATGTCTTGTTGGGGGTGGGCCACCTGGCGTCGAGCATGGGAAAAAGCGACTTGGGACGCCGAAGAATTGCTTAACACAATTTCTAAGATGCCCGGGGGAATTCGTAGATTTGATCTGGATGGCTGTTACCCCTACTCCCGTCAGCTGAAGCAGAATATTGACGGTTCTCTGTCGACATGGGCGATTTTCTGGTTGGCGTCCATCTATGTGAACAAGGGCCTGTCGTTGTTTCCGCACTGCTCTCTTGTTTTAAACACAGGTGTTGATGGTTCCGGAGAACATTGTGCAGCGAATGTTGGCGATATCTATGATGTGCGTCTGGTAGAATCCATCGACGTTCGCCGGGTTCGGTTACAAGAGAGTATTCGCGGAAGGTTCTATTTGAAGTCCTTTTTTCGTTTTGGACGTGACGCGACGCTCATGACGCGCCTCAAGCGATTGGCTGGTCGAATCAAGCATAAACTTGCGACATCAATTCGACGTTGGTTGGGGTAACATGGAGGTATTGCAGGTTAACACGCAGGACGTCGCTGGCGGAGCTGAACGAATTGCAATGGCAATTCATCATGGCCTTGAGAAACGACAAATCGGTGCGCAACTGATGGTAGGGCATCAGCACGATAGTGCTTCGCCCGTAAAGGTCCTGCCTGATCGCACTCTCACTGGCAAGTGGAAATGGCTCTGGAGTGAAATTGCGAGGCTCGCCAAACGTCGGAAGATTCGAGGCGTGCCCAGGATCTGCTCTTTTGCGAGGGCTCTGGCTGAGCCTGGTGTAAGTTTCGGAATTGAGAAACGTCATTTCCCCGCGAGCCATGAGTTGTTGTCTTTTTGTGATCCTGCCCCGGATCTGATTCATTTTCACAACCTGCATGGAGACTATTTTGACTTGCGAGCGTTGGTTCGATTGAGTCGTCGGTTGCCCGTCATCGTAACTCTTCACGATGCCTGGATGCTCAGCGGACATTGTGCACATTCATTTGACTGTGATCGATGGAAGTCAGGTTGTGGAAAGTGCCCCGATCTCACGATCTACCCGCCTATTCAACGTGATGCGACACGATTGAACTGGACACGGAAGTCGCGGGTGTACTCCCAAAGCAACCTTTGCGTTGCAACTCCGTGCCAATGGCTGATGGACCGAGTTCATCAATCAATGCTGAATCCGGCCATCGTTTCTCGACGAGTGATTCCAAACGGAGTTGACTTACGGGTCTTTCGGCCGTTGTCAAAGAATGAATGTCGGCAACACTTGAGAATTCGCGACGATGTCAAAGTTGTCATGTTTGCCGCGAACGGAGTTCGTCACAATCCATTCAAGGATTTTCAAACACTTCAAATGGCGCTGAGAAGTCTTGGGAAGGAATTCGAAGGAGAAGTCCTGGCGCTCGCTGTGGGGGAAACAGCAAGTACGGAGAGAATCGGGAATACTGAACTTCGGTTCATTCCCTTTGTCAATGAACCGTCACAAATTGTCCCGTATTACTGTGCAAGTGATGTCTATCTTCACCCGGCGCGTGCAGAGACATTTGGGCTTTCGATCCTTGAAGCGATGGCTTGTGGAACGCCTGTCATTGCGACTGCAGTGGGAGGAATACCGGAACTTGTGCGATCATCGGCAGAATTTGGCTTTGGCAATGTGGCGAAGCCAGAGGAGGCGACTGGAATTCTTGTCCCTGTTGGGGATGCGGAGCAATTGTCGCGGGCGTTGCATCACCTACTGAGCGAGGAGAGCGTTTCTCCGTTGCTGTCAAAGAATGCCATCAAATCGGTGACGAAAACATTTACAGCCGACAGGCAGATTGATGCTTACGTTGCATGGTACAAAGAGATTCTCTTCAGCTGGGAAAATGAATTGCGAGTCCTGAAGACATGAATTCCAAAGTCTGATGCTGCAAGTCAATAACACTCCACTTGTCCATTTTGCAGAGAACCGCGAGGCAGTTCATTGATTCCAGTCTGTCCTTCGATGATCAGAATTTTTTCCTCTTTTTATGTTGAACGCCACCAGAATCGCGCTGCCGAATTGCTCCTTTGCCTCGAGAAGAATCTCGCGCTGCCGGAAATTGAATCAGTCTGCCTTCTGCTGGAAGGGACCGAATCACCGTTCCCTAATCACTCGAAATTGAAGACGCGACGAATTTCGCATCGACCGCAATACAATGATTTCTTCGACTGGGCGAATGAACTTGGGCAATCAGACACAGATGCCACCGTCATCGCAAACAGTGACATCTTCTTCGACTCGTCTATTTCCGCGTTGGCAAAAGCGCTTAGGCCTGAGCAGTGTGCAGCACTGGCTCGGTGGGATGTTCAGCCAGACTGCTCCTCGCGGCTCTTCGATCGAAATGATAGTCAGGATGTCTGGGTTTTTCGGGGAAAGATCCGACCGGTTGTGGCGGATTTCTGCGTGGGGATCCCGCGCTGCGACAATCGGATCCTGCATGAACTTCGATCCGCGAGATATGAAGTCATCAACCCCGCGTTTTCCGTACGCGCATTTCATTTGCACGCAGGAAGCAGGGCAGAATACCCCGCAGAGATACAGGGGCTCCACGTTGATCCGCCGTACGCCTACCTGTGGCCGCACAATCTCTGTTCGCTCCCAGCGACGCTCTGGCATCGATGGCGTCATCCCGAGGCAAAACTCGGCTGGAGAATCGACTGGCGAAAGCTGCAACGCACTTTGCCGTGGCGGGTTTGGAAGAGGTTGAGTCGTCAGTTGTCAGTCGTCAGTCGTCAGCAGTAAGGAAGATGCCGAGTCGTCAGTGATCAGTCGTCAGCCGTCAGCAACCGTCGCTTCTGCCAACTTGCGATTTTCTGACTACTGACTACTGACTACTGACTACTGACTACTGACTACTGACTACT
>CAZFDW010000053.1:0-21704 GCA_964517865.1 uncultured Chitinophaga sp. | reverse complement strand
GATCGATCCTGAAAACCTGTGGTTGTACAGCGGCAGGTACGATGATGTCGTGCCACCGGCCTCTTCATTCTCGCTGGCAAAAGCGGCAAAACTGACGGAAGGTCATCATGTTGAACTCCTGGCCGACCATTATTCGGGCGTCGTCTTTTTGCCGATGGTCATTCAGGAAATTCGAAAGAAAATGGATGATCAGCAGAAAATCGATCCGCCATCGGAGTGACATCTGGTTCGTCCCGCAGTCTTGACCCGGTTTGCCCGATGGGTACATTCGTCATGCCGCTCGCGAGATACGGCGATCTGCGTCTGAATCCGGACGATGTTGCTCCGCACCTGGTTTATGGGGTAAAGTTACAGAGAGGCAACACGCCTCCCGTTTTGAACGAAACTGCGAATGATATCCGTGGCTGCTGCAATGCCGGACGGATTCTGGTTTGTTCCGGACGGAGTGAGACTTCCTGGCCCTCCTCATGCAGAAGGGAGTGTTGATTATGCGAGAACTGTTAAAGAAGCTGATTCAGGATGAAAGTGGAATTATAGTCTCGTCGGAAATTGTTCTGGTCGGCACAATCCTGGTGATCGGCTGCATCGTTGGTCTGGCGAGTTTGTCTTTCGCCGTCAACAACGAACTGAATGACGTCGCTCAGGCGTGCGATGAATCGTATAACGGCAGAAGTGCCGACTCGACCCGGAATAATTATTACCTGACCAGTAGCCAGGGGCAGCCTGAACTGGTCGGCAACGGCGGCTGAGACAAAGTCAATCATCATCGGGTTGGCATCCCCGGCTAACCGGTGTGCAGCATGCAGAGTTATCGAGCAGCGCGGATTTGCTCCGCCATCGTTCGCGAACACCCCTGTCGGAGTCACGCCCGACGGGGGTGTTTGCATTGATACAGAGCTGTAATCCTGTTACACCCATGGGCCAGTAAATGGTTGCATGGGAGTTTTCGGAGACCCGGATGAACAGCAGCAAAGAGAGGAATATTCAGAATTCCAAATCGCCCACTGTGAATGACAATGCGCATCACATTCAAAGGCATCGGGCGGCGGGCGTCTGGAGGTTGTTCGAGCCGGACCGAGATCCGCTCCTCAGTGTTGGCCGACGTGGCTGGATGTTACGTGCAGGTCTGGCGGGCTTTGCGGGTTTGTCGTTCCCGGCGCTGCTCCGGTCTCGTGCTGAGAGCGGACAGGCCAGAGCCGGCCAAAAGGCGACGTCGGTGATTCAGATCTGGCTTTCTGGTGGTCCAAGCCAGATCGATATGTGGGACATGAAGCCGGACATGCCGGCGGAGATTCGCGGCCCGTTCAGGCCGATTTCCACAAGCGTATCTGGAATTCAGATTTGTGAACACATGCCGCTGCAGGCGGCAATGATGGACAAGTTTGCCATCATTCGCTCCATGGACGCAACAGCCAGTAACCACACACCGATCACGTTTCAGGCTGCCAATCCCAAAGCTCAGCGGACAGACATCGGACGGCAGGGCGGAGGATACCCGTCCATGGGGTCAGTGGCTGCAAAGTTTCGCGGAGCTAACAATCCAGGGATGCCGCCTTTTGTTGCATTGGCAAACAGTATGGTGGCCGACGTCTATGGTGCTGGTGATCTCGGGCAACAATTTGCACCGCTCGACGGTATGCGTGTGGACGGGAAGTTTTCGTTGCCGAAGGGAGTTGAAGTGCCGCGTCTGCAGGATCGCGATCAATTGCGACGTGAACTGGATCTGTTTCGCAGACGCATTGATTCATCGGTCAGTTTTCAGCAGCAGGATCGTTATACTCAGGAGGCATTCAATCTTGTCCTTGGCGGCGCGGCGCAGAAAGCGTTCGATCTGAGCGGCGAACCCGACGAAGTGCGTGACCGTTATGGTCGTGATTCATTCGGCGACAAAGCGTTGCTGGCCCGCCGACTGGTGGATGCAGGCGTCACATTCATCACGATGAGCGACGCATGGGGCCATTGGGATCATCACGGCGACGAAGTTCAGTGGGGCGGCATTGTGAAGGGTTTGACTCCGATGCTACCGGTTCTGGATCGCGGTCTCACCGCATTGATCGAGGATCTTGAGCAGCGAGGCCTGCTGGAGACAACGCTGGTGATTGTGATCGGTGAATTTGGCCGCAGCCCGGTCATGACCAAAACCGCCGGCCGCGATCATTGGCCTGGCGTAATGTCGTTTCTGATGACAGGCGGAGGAATCAAAGGCGGTCAGGTGATCGGAGCGACCGATCGTCGAGGCGGCTCAATCCAGGAACGGCCTCTGAGCCCCGGCGATCTCGCAGCAACCGTATTCTCGCACCTCGGTATCGATCCTGGTTCGCACTGGATCAATCCTGCAGGTCGCCCCGTCCCGCTGGTGGAAAGCGGGCAACCGATTGCAGAATTGGCTTGATGATGTGAACACGTGGATCGTGAATTCTTCGCCATTGAAATGAATCAAGTCAGATGCTCCAGTCATGGCACGATTTACTCGCAAACTGTCCGCAGGGGCTCGTGGCATGTTGAATTCTTTTAGAGACGCATCTCAACAGCAGCGTATTATTTCGCGGCGACAGGTCTTGCAGGTCGGTGGGTTGAGCGCTTTGGGATTGACATCGACCCACCTTTCAAAGTTGCGCGCGGGCACCACGAATGATGTGGGTACGACAAAGAAGCGGCAGAATTCGTGTGTGTTCCTGTTTTTGTTTGGTGGTCCCAGTCAGATCGATCTCTGGGACATGAAACCGAACGCCTCGGCGGAAATTCGTGGTGAATTTCAGCCGGTCGCGACCAGAGTTCCCGGCATTCAGATCTGTGAGCATCTTCCCAGGCTGGCTCAACAGATGGACAAGGTCTGTCTGCTGCGTTCTATGCAGCACAGGATGAATGTCCACGGACCGGCCTGTAGTGAAGTCTTCAGTGGTCGTCCTTATCATTCGGCTCCGATCACAGATCAGGCGACTCCGGACGACTGGCCATCGCTGAGCGCCATGACGATGCGTTATGGCAATTCACAAACCGGATTGCCGCCGTCTGTCGTGTTGCCGTGGTACCTGCAGTTCCCCGGTCAGGGCGCAAAGATTGCCGGTCAGACAGGCGGCCGCATGGGAGAACGTCACGATGCGATGCTCATTCAGGGCTCCGGCGACGGTGAGTTTCAGGTCGATGGACTTGCGTCGGATGAGACAGTCCCGCTCGCGCGGATTGAGAACCGAAGGCGGTTGTCTGCACAGCTTCAGTCGGGCAATCCGCAACTGTCGTATTCGAAGAAACTGGTCAATGACATTGATCGCCATCGCGATCGAGCGTTTTCCCTGTTGCAACACAGGGCTGGCGAGATTCTGGACCTGGAGCGGGAGACGGCATCGTTGCGTGATGCCTACGGTCGTACATCTGTCGGACAGAGTCTGCTCATGGCAAGGCGGTTGATTGAAGCAGGTGTCTCCCTTGTCACCGTCAACTGGGAAGATGAGACGAAGATTTCAGGAACAAATACATGCTGGGATACGCACGAGGATAACTTCAACAAGCTCAGGACACTGCTTTGCCCGATGTTCGACCAGGCGTTCCCCGCATTTCTGCAGGATCTCGATGATCATGGATTGCTGGAAACTACGCTGGTCGTGGCGGTCGGTGAGTTTGGCCGAACACCGAAACTCGGCCAGTTCACTCAAAGCTCGAACACGAAAAAATCCGGTCGCGACCACTGGCCTCATGCCTTCACCGCGTTACTCGCCGGCGGCGGCGTTCGCGGCGGACAGGTCTATGGCAGCACAGATCGACACGCAGGATTCGTGACCGATAGCCCGGTCTCACCAGCCGACTTGTCGGCCACCATTTTGTATCATCTGGGTGTGGATCACACGCAGGAATACGTTTCCAACAATCAGGGCCTGCGTCATCGCCTCAGCGACGGATGTCCCGTGAAGAATCTGGGATAGGAACGCTGGAAGACGTCAGCGTGCCTATTTGGGTTCATCGACCGTCGGGTACGATGAAAAATTCCAGGATTTGTGGCGGATTCGGAGTTGCCTCCGACTGATTGGCGGTTTCAAGCAGCCAAGTGAACACCGTTAGACTGACACATCTGACAACAGACAAAGTAGCAGGCACTCTCCGAGTGTCCTCCAACAGGAACTCTGTGAGAATCAGCAAAATCTGGTCCCATTCCTTCCACGAGATGCCGGACACAGCTAAAAATCACCTGGTGGCAGGAGTGGCATCGCATCGACGGAGGTCCGACAGGGGTTCCTGATGCGGGCGCCGATTTTACGCCACTTTGCGAGTGAGTCATCCTGAGAATCAATACGGCGCTATGAACGTACAAAAAAAAGAACCTTACGTCGAGACGCCGGTGGCTGGATTTCCGTTGAGGCTTAGCATCGGCCTGATGGCACTGACCGCGGCTTTCGTCTTTTTGATAGCTGTCTACACAGGGTCTTCAGAGTCATCGCCATCATCGGCATCAAAAAAAACCGCTGCAATCAAGCAGAAAAACGCGAGCGAAGCGTCTGCTGCACCGTTGGCGTCTGCTGCACCGTTGGCGTCAGCGATTAGCGGTTTCGCTCCGACGGTGGCTGATACAGTTCCTGCACCATCGTCCGGGCCAGAGGGGATGGTATGGATTCCCGGCGGTGAGTTCTCGATGGGTGGTGACGCAGAATCCGAATCTATCTGCAGTCTGCCGGGCGTGACACGTGACGCGTTGCCCATACACCGTGTTACGGTGGACGGTTTCTGGATGGATGCGACAGAAGTGACAAACGAGCAGTATGCACAATTCGTCAAGGCCACAGGTTATGTGACAGTTGCCGAGCAGAAGCCGACACAGGAAGAGTTTCCCACAGCGCCGCCCGAGAATCTCATTGCGGGATCCACCGTCTTTGCGCCCACGCGGCAACCTGTCGCGATAAACGATTATTTTCAATGGTGGAGCTACGTCGCTGGAGCTGACTGGAAACATCCGACCGGACCGGAAAATGATCTCACCGGGCGTGAGGACTATCCGGTCGTGCAGATTGCATACGAAGATGCGGTGGCCTATACGACCTGGGCTGGCAAACGATTGCCCACAGAAGCCGAATGGGAATTTGCAGCTCGTGGTGGCAAGGCGGGCGAGCTTTATGCGTGGGGCAATGAGCTTCAGCCGGGTGGAAAGTTTCAGGCCAACATTTATCAGGGAGAGTTTCCCGTGGAAGGACGGGATACAGGGGCGGATGGATTCAAGGGGATTGCGCCAGTGAAGCAGTATGCTCCGAACCCCTATGGACTGTACGATGTCGCCGGCAATATCTGGGAATGGACAAGCGACTGGTATCGCCCCGACTATTACGAAACGCTGGCTGCTGAGGGCGGCGTGGCGCGCAATCCGCAAGGCCCGGATTCACCCTTCGATCCAGCGGAACCGACGGAGAAGAAACGAGTTCATCGCGGCGGTTCATTCCTGTGTACCGATCTGTATTGCACGCGGTACATGGTCGGCACGCGCGGCAAAGGTGAAGTTCGCACTGCGAGCAACCACGTCGGCTTTCGCTGCGTGAAGTCGGTCAAGCCGCCTGAGTGAACTGAATCGCCGAGAATTTCAATGGCGTTCTGATTATGATAACCCACAGGAGTTGTTCCACATGAATAGAGTATTTTCTGTAGCGATTGCTTTTGTGTTGAGCGCGGTTGCTGTGCCATCGGCCGATGCGGATGAAGCCGCCGTGCGGAAGACTCTGGCCGAATACGTCGATGTCTTCAATCAAAAAACACCTGAAAAGGTTGCCGGGTTCTGGACGGAAAAGGGAACTCATACGAATCGTGAGACTGGCGAACGCACTGAAGGGCGTGACGCAATTCAGGCGGATATGAAAAAGGTGCTGACAGAGGGAAGTGAATTCAAACTCTCGGCGACGATTGACGGAATCCGATTCATTACGGCAGATGTGGCCAGCGTAGAAGGCGAAACCACGGTCGTGGTCAGTGATGCTGAGCCGATTGTCTCAAAGTACACTGCCATTCTGGTCCATCAGGGTGATGACTGGTTGCTGGATACCGTTGAAGAAATGCCGTTGCCTCAGCCAGTGTCAACCGCAGATGCTTTGAAGGACTTGGAGTGGCTTGTCGGCGAGTGGGTCGACGATTCGGGCGATGTGAAAGTGGCAACGACGTTCCGCTGGACAGATAGTCAGGCCTTCCTGCTGCGGTCGTTCAACGTCGAAACTAAAGAAGGCGTTGCGATGACCGGCACGCAGGTCATCGGCTGGGATCCTCGAGGTCAGCAGATTCGCAGCTGGTCGTTCAATTCTGATGGATCGTTCGGTGAATCGACATGGATGCGAAATGGAGACAGCTGGTTGTCCAAGTCGGCTCAAACCCTGGCGAGCGGAGAAGTCGCTTCGGGAACGTACGTTATCGAACGACTGGACGACGACTCGTTCACGATCCAACTGGTCGGTCACGAAGTGGGCGGTGAGCCTCAGCCAACTGAACCAGCCGTCAAAGTTGTTCGTGCTCCACAACCACCAGCATCTGACTCTGCACCACAAAACTAGCCAGGAAAGGCATTGTAACGATGCGGAAAATCACATTTAGCGCTCTTGCGCTTTCAATCATGGTGGTGCTGTTTTCTGTTGAAATTTCCGCTCAGGGATTTCGTGGCGGTGGCGGTGGTGCTCGCAGTGGCGGCGGTGGTGCCGCTCGCGGCGGTTCTGGTGGTGCTGCTCGTCCGGCGCCGAGGCCGAGTGCACCCAATCTGGGAGCCAGTCGTCCGGCACCGAGTCGTCCGGCACCCAGCAGGCCAAACGTCAGCGGACCGTCGGTGAATCGACCGACCTCTCGCCCGGCGACGCCGAATCTTCCTCAAGTCAACCGTCCATCCGGCGGTCTGAAACCATCAACTCGTCCGTCGGCTCCATCAACACGTCCGTCGGTTCCATCCACACGCCCGTCGGTTCCATCTACACGTCCGTCACTGCCAACGACACGTCCGGACAACAAGTTGCCCGGTCAGGGAGGCAATGTTGGCAGCACAAGGCCTAATCTTCCCAATCGTCCTGAGACCCGTCCGAGCATTCCAGGACTGGGTAGTGGCGCAGCAAACCGTCCCAACGTGAACCTCCCGAACCGTCCAGACGGCGGCCGTCCCAACGTGAACGTGCCGGGAGTGGGAAATCGTCCGAATCTTCCGGGCAATGGCGGTCGGCCATCCGCCGGTGACGTTGGGGATTTCCTGGGAATGGACAATCTGCGTCCTTCGACGCTGCCGGGGACGATTCGCCCCGGCGTCGATAACGGAATTGGTAATCGTCCGGGTGTTGGCAACGGAATTGGCAATCGCCCCAACATTGGAAATAACATTGGAAACAACGTTATCAACAATGGGCGAGTGAATATCGGGCAGGTCAATATCGGGAATAACATCGCCATCAGCAATCGTCCGTCGTGGTCCAATATTGATCGAGGTCGTGTGACCAACATCAACAATCGCTGGCAGAATCAGATTGGTGGCATGCATAACTGGCAGGGAGTTCATCCGAACCGAGCGGCCTTTTGGGCGGGTTGGGGTGCTGGCGTTCACAGCAGTTTTCGTTGGCACCATCGCAATCCCGGCTGCTTCCGCGGCAACTGGTGGCATGGCCATCCGTGTCGCTGGGGTGGTTGGAACTATGGCTATGGATTTGCCAATCGTCCGTGGAGATTCTGGTGGACGGTTCCAACGTACGCGGCCTGTGTCAATTGGTTCACATGGACAGCACCTCCCGCCGTTTGGGCTGAGCCGGTTTACTATGACTACGGTCAGGGCGGTAACGTCGTCTACAACGACAACTCGGTCTATATCAACGGGGATCAGGTTGCGACAAGCACCGAATTCGCTCAGAGCGCGGCGGAACTGGCAACGGTTCCTGCGCCCGCGAGTGAGGACGAAGCACAGAAAGCCGAGTGGCTGGCTTTGGGAACATTTACGGTGTCATCAGGCGAGAACGACGTCGATCCGACTCGTATGGTACAGCTGGCTGTCACAAAAGACGGCATTGTCAGCGGTACGTTGTACAACACAGAGACTGATGAGACTCAGACGATTCAGGGACAAGTCGATAAGGAAACTCAACGAGTCGCAATGCGATTCGGTGAAGGCGAGGACATTGTCGTCGAGACAGGTTTGTACAACCTGACTCAGACTGAAGCTCCGGTACTGGTTCACTTCGGCCCCGAAAAGGTCGAAAACTGGCTGCTGGTGCGTCTGGACGACCCCGCACCGGACGAAGGAGATGACATACCGCAGCTTTGACATTCACTTCCGAAAGCAAGCGATTTCACCACTGTGGAGTTCGATTCCGTCGGATGCTGGGATGACTTCACCGTTGCGAATGAAGTCCCCAGTGCCAGGATCGCAATTGCTGCCGCTGTCACAGCTTTTCATAGGCAATATCAAACAGCTCTTTGCATTCCTTGAACTTGCCGGAAAGCAAGCCCTTTTTGAACCACTTGACGCGTTGATCGGAGCGACCGTGGGTGAAGCGTTCCGGGACAACGTGTCCAGTAGCTTCACGTTGCAGCGTATCGTCGCCAATCTGGTTAGCAGCGTTGATGCCTTCTTCCAAATCGCCGTCTTCAAGGATGTCATAGGCTTTGTGGGCATGATGCGCCCAGACTCCAGCCAGAAAATCGGCCTGCAGCTCCAGTCGGACCGACATCTGATTTGACATTTGTTCGTCTCGCTGCGACCTTGCCTGATTGACGATATCGCTGAAACCGGTCAGGTTCTGCACGTGATGTGCGACCTCATGAGCGAGCACGTAGGCCTGAGCAAAATCCCCCTTGGCTTTATGTCGTGTGGCCAGTTCATCGAAGAAGGTCGGATCGATGTAGACCTGCTCGTCGACTGGACAATAAAACGGCCCCATCGCAGCACTGGCATTTCCGCAACCCGAGGCAACGCTGTCTGCAAAGATAACCAACTTTGGCGGCGTGTAGCTGGCTCCCTGAACCTGCTCCTTAAAGAGTTTTGTCCAGATTGTTTCTGTGTCGTGCAGGATCACGCTGATGAATTCCTTGCTTTTGTCGTCAATCCCTTCGCCAGGAGCGACTGGCGCACGGGCAGCATTGCCCTGAATACTCTTTGCAACATTGACTACCAATCGTTGCTGGTCATCAGTCGCTCCGAACATTTTCATGGCGATCATAATGACGATCAGCACCAGCCCGCCGCCGCCTGCCGCCACTGCCGGACCGCGCATGCCGCGACGATCCTCGACATTTGAACTTTGTTCACGACCTTCCCATTTCATGATGACTACTCCCTGGTAAAATTTTGAAACTGCTTTGGCTGGCAAAATTTTCACAGTCGCCTGCGGCTTGCGGGCTGTTGATTTCATCGTTTAACGGCAAGCCGCAGGCGTCGTTGCCGCATTTCGCCTGCGCCTGCGGCTCGCCGTTAAACGAAAATGCCGAAGCTGACGACTAAATCAACAGCCCGCTTTTCCGCGTATCGATATCGACTGACCGGCAACTGCTGACATTGTAGCTCTTCCATGCCTTGATTCTATAGAGCCCTGGTCCTGTTCCACGGCTGGCCAATTTGTGAATCTGCGATTCCTGTAGGGTGCGTGAAGCGGAGCGCAACGCACCACTTTCCTGCACAATCGAACATGGTGTGTTTCGCTCCGCTTCACACACCCTACCGTAAATTGACAAACTGGCCGACCGTGGGTCCTGTTCAGACGACTTTTGGTCCCGGTCCCGACACTCGAAACACGGGCTGGTCGCCGATGTCGGCAAACGTCGTGTCGCCGATAAATAGACATCCGGCGTTAGGATGAGTCGCCTGCTGTTCCGGTGGCATGTGTTCAACTGCGGTGGTCAACACCAGTCGCACGCGACCTTGATGCCTGATCAGTTGCGGACAGGTGACTCGAGGTGATTCGGGACAAGTCCAGATTATTTCCAGCTTTCCCGTTGAGATGTTATACTGCCGAGTGGCACCTGCTTTGGGATCGCCGGGATCATAAAGAGCGACGATCAGGCTTTGATGATCGGGTGTCAGAATCATGCCGTCGGGGAACACCTCTTCGGATGTCAGATCCACGATCACGGAAAAGTCACTCACAGTGCCCGTTTCGATGTCCAGGCGGCAACGAATGATCTGTCTGGAAGGCGAATCGATATCGAACAGGGTGAGCGAACCGTCCGCGTCCCGCGCAATCGCTTTTCCGTTCGAACAGATTTGATCGCTCCGGAGCTGAATCAAAGCCCGATCGCGACGTCGCCACAGATAAAGCCCGGCCTTCTTCGTTTTGAATTCCAGTTCCTTGCACCCAAAAATCAGATTGTCCTCGAACACCACTGCATCGTTTATAATTGTGTTTGAAACCGCCGCATCCACGTCAGTGATGAAGGGGCTCCATTTTGCTGATCGAGTATCGAACAGTCCCACGCTGCGTTCAAGGCCCGTCACAAACACTCCCGGCTGATCCGTTGGAAATGCAAACCCCGGTCGGCCTGGCAGTCGGAAGGATTCGTTGGTTCCATTGACCAGATTCAGAACATTGATCGAGCCGGCCGTTGAATCAGCCCCATGCTGAATCCCAACCCAACTCATGCGTCCGTCGGGCAGCGTGTACGGCCCTTCCGGGAGAAAGCGCCGTGCGGCGGAATCGGGACGGTACAGGACTTCAGTTTCAATTGTCTGCATGATGAGTTGTTTCGAAGGGCTGAATAGATTTCTGAATCAGAATGTTCACCAGACTACGCCGCTGCCATCTTCATTCGCTTCACGCGATCTAACAGGACGGCCGTCAGCAGTACAGCCCCCAACACCATTTCCTGGCTGTCGGAGTTAACTCCCATCAGATTCATGCCATTGCGAATCACGGCAATAATGAACGCGCCGATCAGTGTTCCGAATATGCGACCTTCGCCGCCCATCAGCGATGTGCCACCGACGACCACGGCCGAGATGACTTCCAGTTCGTACATCGTACCATATTTCGGGTCGCCGGCGTTGAGCCGTGACGACACCATGATGCCACCCAGACCGGCGAGCGCTCCGCAGAGCACATAGACGATCATTGTCGTTCGCTTTACCGGAATCCCCGACAGCCGCGATGCCTGCGCGTTCCCGCCGATCGCGTAGAGATACCGACCGAACACCGTTCGACTCATAATAAAATGTGTCAGAACATACAGCCCAATCATCAGCAGAATTGCGTTCGGGACGTTGAGCATGCTTCCATTACCCAGCCAGCGAAACGACGGAGGTACAGCATTGATCGACTGAAATTCCGACAGTCGCTTTGCCAGACCGCGTGCGATGAGCATCGTTGCCAGCGTGACAATAAAAGGCGGCAACCCAAACGTAGTCACCATCACTCCGTTGAAAGCACCCGCCACAGAGGCAGCCAGAATGGCAACCATGAATGCAACGGCAACAGTCGTCGCCGACGCCGAAACACCCCCGCCGTGATCGCGGATCAGTACGGTCGCAATTACCGAGGACAGCGCGACGATTGAACCAACGCTGAGATCGATTCCGCCCGTGATAATCACCATGGTCATGCCGATGGCGATGACGGCGTAAACTGCCGTTTGATTTGCCACCCCAAGTAGGTTGCTGGCCTTGAGGAAATTCGGCCAGCTTCCGGTACCGGGCGAAATGCGACGTTCACTGGTAAGTCCCTGGAACTTGTCGAGCACCGTCCACGCCTGCGAACTTCCTGTCAACGCGACGGCGTCGATAGACACACCGCTATCGACCGCCTTCTGCAAAGCCTGCCCGGCGTCAACAGGCGAACCCGTTATCACGGCGACCACCGTTGCGCCAGCGGATTCGAGTCGATCCTTCGCCGCATCCGCGAACGCTCGATCCTCTTCCGAACCGGGAACCGCAATGATTACGCTGGCTGAGTTGCCAAATTGAGAGAGGATCTGATCCGCGATTGCTGCCCCGACATCCGCACCCGTCGGCCGCTGCGGCTGGATCGTGAGAACGCTGAAGCCTGCCATCAGCAATAGCAGGACAAACACCATCCCATAGTCGGCGACAAATTGCCGCACCAGGATACGCGTTCCGGATTTTGCGGGCGAGGACATGATGCGGCGTTCTGCGGAGGTGACTATGGACCGCGAAGATTTTAGTGCTTTGTCAGGCTTTTTAAAACAATGCCCCGCTTCGTTGCCGGAAAATCGTTCAACGCGATTCTGTAAACCAAATTCAGCACCCAGCGTTGAAGCGGGCAATTGTTTTAAAAACGCGAGGCAGAACGTTCATCGAGATTTGTCTGCATCCTGTGAAGGACTTCCTCCACTGTCACCAATGGCCTGTAACCAAAGTCGCGCTGTGCGGCTGATATGCTGTAACTGTGCGAGCCGGACAGTTGAGCCGCCATGAAGCGCGTCATGGGTGGGTCGTGTTGCCGTCCTGAAAATTTCCATGCCGCTTCAAGAACCGCTCCCATATACCATGCCATCTTTGCAGAAATCTGTCGAGTCACCGGCGGAAGGCCAGCATGTGCAAGTATCAGGTTGATCCAGTCCCACAGATTGACGGCGTCCGGTTCATTGATGAAATAAGCTCGGCCCGCCGCCGTGGTGGAATTCCGCAGCGATTCCTCCGCCTGCAGATGAGCGGCTGCCGCATTCTCCACGTACGAGATCGAAACGACGTTGTCTCCTCTTCCAACCTGCCGCAATTGACCGGCTTGAGCTTTCTGAATCAGCCGCGGGATCAGATGATTGTCACGCGGCCCCCAGATCAAGTGAGGTCGCAATGAAACAGTTCGCAGTCCGTTTTGATCGTTCGCCGCCAGCACCGCCTGTTCTGCCAGAGCCTTCGAATGCGGATAATGGCATAACCACCTCGTCGGATACGGCAACGATTCGTCGGCATTGATATGATCGGACCCGTCAAACACGACGCTTGGCGAACTTGTGTAAATCAGACGCCGAACTCCGCAAATGCGACAGCCGGAAAGCACGCTGAGCGTACCGACCGTGTTGATGCCGTGATACGTTTTCCACGGCCCCCAGACTCCGGGCACAGCGGCAACGTGAAACACAGCGTCGATTCCCTCACAGGCTCGCTCCACCGCCTTCACATCTCGAAGATCACCGTGCTGCGTTTCGACGCCCAATGCTGTCAACGCCGGATAGTGACCTCGACTGAAGACTCGCACATCATGCCCGGCCGCGCGGAGCTGTTCCACAATGTACAGCCCAAGAAATCCGCCGCCGCCTGTGACAAGTGCCTTCATGGTGCAGGTTCAATCTTCTTCGCGGTCGGCTTTGGCCTGTTCCCACTCTTCCATCGTGCAGACCACTTCTCGGGCCTGTGCACCATTATAGTCGCCGACGATTCCGTCTTCGGCCATGTAGTCTATCATTCTGGCTGCTCGACCGTAGCCGATTCCCAGCGCCCGCTGCAACAGGGACACGCTGCCACGGCCTTCACGGATGACAACCGCGACCGCGTCGTCGTAAAGATCATCATGATGCCGCGGGCCGGAATCTCCACCACCGCCATTCGCCGCCCCCATGCCAGCTGCCGCAGTCAGCTTCAGCAGTTCCGGACTGTACTCAGGCTCCGTGTCACTGAAAAAGGCAATTACAGCGTTGATTTCTTCATCACTGACGTACGTGCCCTGAGCTCGAGTCAGATGACTGGTCGAAGGTGCCAGATACAGCATATCGCCGCTGCCCAGCAATCTTTCAGCTCCACCTTCATCCAGAACCACGCGGCTGTCCATCTTGCTGGCCACCTGGAACGAGATTCGCGCTGGCAGGTTCGATTTGATCAGTCCCGTGATGACGTCCACCGTCGGTTTCTGAGTTGCCAGCACCAGGTGAATCCCCACGGCGCGTGACTTCTGAGCCAGACGAATGATGTACGCTTCTACGTCCTTGCCCGACGTCATCATCAGGTCGGCCATTTCGTCCGCAATAATCACGATGAACGGCATTCGTTCCGGAACGGCAGCCGCATCCGGATCAGCTTCTGTCATTCCAAGGCGATCGAGCACTTCGGCTTTGCCCAGCTTGTTGTAGCTGTCCAGATGACGCACGCCGACGCGTGCCAGCAGATCATAGCGTTCCTCCATCTTATCCACAGCCCATGCGAGCACGGCTTCCGCCTTCTTCATATCCGTGATGACCGGATGCATCAGATGCGGGATCTTCTTGTACGGACTCAGTTCGACCATCTTCGGGTCGATCATCAGCATCCGGACTTCGTCCGGTGTGCGCGTCATCAGCAGCGACAGAATGAGCGTATTCAGACACACGCTCTTGCCGGTGCCTGTCCGTCCGGCGATCAGCAGATGCGGCATCTTCGCCATGTCGACCGTCAATGGTCGACCGCTCACATCCTTACCGAGGAACAGCGGCAAACGCATCTCGTCTGAGGACGCACGCGCAGTCTGCAGCAGCTCACGCATTCGTACCACGACCTGCTTGTCGTTTGGCACCTCAACACCGACGGTGTTCTTCCCGGGAATCGGTGCGACGACGCGTACGGAAGGAACGCGTAACGCAATCGCGAGGTCGTCTTCCAGCGCCGTGATTTTATTCAGACGCAGACCGCGTTCCAGCTCCAGCTCGAACTGAGTCACGACTGGTCCGGTATCAATTTCGGCAACCTTGACGTTCAGACCAAATTCTTCGAACGCATTTTCCAGAGTCGTAGCCGCAACGCGGGCTTTCTTCGCCAGTTCTTCGTACGGAAACTCCTCTGATTCCAACAACAGGTTGATATCGGGTAGTGAAAAACCACGCCGCTGTGCCACGACCAACCCATCCGGATTGTGGAGGGCCAGCGATGCCGGCGGATTGATGCGGATTGAACGACCCTCAACCTCTGCGAAGTCCACCTCGGCACTGACCGCTGCCACCTTGAACGGAATGGTCGGTTGACTTCCCTCGGTATCACGTTGAGCTGCCTTCGATGTTTCTTTCCGGGGCGTCACGGTTGCAGGAACACGCTGGAACCAGCCACTCGTCGCCCGAATTGCACTGGCTGGCAATGCGGCAGCGTGCAGTACTGGCTGCAGTGCGTCAGATAACGGCGTAAGCAGGACACCGGCCGTGAGCAGGCTGCCCGCAAGAATCATGATGCCGGCGACGGAGAACTTCTGCTCCAGCAGGATTCCGGTCCATGCTCCAATCTGACCACCACTCCCATACGCGGAACCGGAAGAGATTCCAGGAACCAGAAGATGCAGCAACGCACAGGATGAAGTTGCCAGGAGCAACAGTCCGATAAGTGTTGTCACTGTCCGCCGTGAAGGCTCGCGGGAAAACAATTTCAGATCCCACGAAACCAACGCAGCCAGCACGATCCAGACGCCGAACCCCATCCACTGGCGTGTGTAGTAGGCTACGCTCGCACCGACTTCTCCGCAGATATTGGTCGGAACCTGCCGTTGCGGAAACACCAGACTGGATGGCGGATCTGCCGGGTCGTAGCTGAGGAAGCTCAGACCAACGAACACGACCAGGGCGAGCAGCCCCAGCGCGAGTAAGTCGGTTTTGAGTCGTTCTTTGTCCAGCATCGGATCGGCCTGAAATGTCCGATGCGCGCAACGCGATCGGAAAACACGGTTGAGTGTTTTTCAATGTCAAATACGTGATGGCAAGTATTCGATGTCTTCGCGTTCACAGTTGCCGGATGATAAGCGTCCAGCAACTTTCGCGACGGATCGGAAAGACCCACCTGCGGCAACACTACCACTGCAACTTTCGTTCGCTGTGGCAAAATGTCACCCGACGTCGCGAAAAATCACCATGTGGTCGCGACCTGACGCCTGTAGCAGTCAGTGAGAAATCAACGAACATCCGCTTGTGTCGGACGGTCAATTTGAACGGTCGTAGCGACCAGCGTTTGTCGCTCAGATCAAAAAAGTCAGAATTCATTCCTTGACGCTGAAGTCGTTCACCGACTTCTGAATGTCAACCACCAAAAGAGTTCGTTTCTCTGATCCTCGGTTCACGTCCGTAGCACGACACAACCTGACAATCACATCGGATGCAACGATTCTGCATACTGTATGCGGGACACCGATTCGACTGATTATACTCCGCGCGGCCCGGACTGAGGGACGTGCTGCTGAGTGAGCCGCAAGGCGCTAGCCGCGGGTTGTGCATTCGGTC
Source organism: uncultured Chitinophaga sp. (assembly GCA_964517865.1). Lineage (GTDB taxonomy): Bacteria > Planctomycetota > Planctomycetia > Planctomycetales > Planctomycetaceae > SXXK01. The sequence continues at coordinate 5,603 of CAZFDW010000053.1, read as the reverse complement.
AGCACCGGCGGCTAGCGCCTTGCCGCTCACAAAACCTCAAATCTGACCGCGCGGAGTATAGATCCTTTCTTTTCAACAACCGCGCAATTTGCGCGCATCTTTTCGACCGTAGTTCTTTCGGATTTCGAAATTCGGACTTCGGATTTGCGGCTTCGCCGCGGTAGGATGGGCTGTGCACAAAGCGGATGACAAGCCTCGTGCGACGCGATAGACTCTCACTCAATCTGCGGAATGTGCCAGACCCGAGTACTGGAGAGGTATCATGATGACGCAACATACTGTTTCCAGACGAACTATGCTGGTGGCTTCGGCGACTGGGTTGGCCGCGTTGCCGGGTGGCGGGTCGCGTGCTGTTGCGAGGGAATCTACGGCTCCTGGTGACGTGCGCGCCGGGACTGCGAAATCGACAATTCTGTTTTTCCTGTGCGGCGGAGCGTCGCATATGGATACCTGGGACATGAAACCCAACGCACCGCTGGAATATCGCGGGCCATTTGCACCGATCGCCACGTCCGCGCCGGGGGTGATCCTGTCCGAACATCTGCCGATGCTGGCTCAACAGGCACACCATCTGGCGGTGGTCAATTCGATTGGTGGCTCAGTCAATACGAATGATCATCACGCCGGCTACTATTACAATCTCACCGGGCACGTTCCGGATGCCACGTTTCTATCGCTGGCCAACAATCGAACGCCGATGCCTGGTGACTGGCCATTTATCGGATCGGTGGTTGCGTCACGGCGGGGACGGAATGGAGATCTGCCGAACGCGATTACGCTGCCTCACAAGCCAAGCCAGGCTCCGTACACACGCCCGGGGCAATTTGCCGCACGGATTGGCATCGAACACGATCCGCTTTATCTGCACGGAAGTCTGGAAGAGCCGTTGAAATTTCAGGCACCTTCGCTGGAACTTTCCGCCGGAACCGATGTGAGTCGCATCGGCGTTCGCCGGGATCTGCTCAGATCGGTCGATGCCGCGCGGTTCGAATTTGAATCGCCTCAGAAAGCGAGTCGCTGGAGTCGACAACAGGAGCGAGCCTTCTCATTGCTGACGGCTTCCAACACCGCTGCTGCGTTTGATGTCTCGCAGGAACCGGCAGCGCTACGAAAGCGATATGGCGAAACGGTCAACGGGATGAGCCTGCTGCTGGCGCGCCGACTCGTCGAAGCGGGTGTTCCATTTATTACCGTCTTCTGGATGGATGACGACAAGCGGCTCGGAAAGAAATGCGCCAGCGGCGGTGGCTGGGATACACATGGCAACAATTTTCGCTGTCTGAAGGAAGACTTACTTCCCGAGTTTGATCGCGGCTTCTCTGCATTGATTGAGGATCTGGCACAGAAGCAGTTACTCGCTCAAACGCTGGTGATGGTGACCAGTGAAATGGGCCGCACGCCAAAGATCGGTGACCCGCGATCCGGCGGAATCAACGGTGCCGGCAGAGACCACTGGACGCACTGCCTCACTGACCTCCTGGCCGGTGGCGGAATTCAAGGAGGCCAGACGTTCGGTTCCAGCGATCGGTTGGGGGAATATCCGAAAGACAACCCCATCACACCTGCGGACGTGGCTCACACGGTTTACCACGCGATGGGAATTCGCGACCTGCAGGCCACCGACGAACAAGGCCGCCCCTTCAACCTGCTGGATGCCGGGCAACCTTTGTATTCGTTGTTCTAGCCCGATTTCCCAGGGTTGCAGTATCCAGACAGACTCCTAGTGCTTGTGTCCGTCTTCCTGGCTGTGGTCAGTATCGTGATCATGCGAGATCCTGCCGGAGTACGACTTGCCTTCGATCATGACCACAAGTTTGGCAACGGCATCGTGACTGTCGAGATCTGCCGAGAGTTCCACATCCTTGAGTGAAAAGCGTGAAGACTTGCCTTCTGGGTCTGCAGCATCGCGATCGGCAGGCAACTTAAACTGTTCGGCCTTGCCACCATGAGTAATATTGACCGTCAGTTCTGTGGCATCGATGGGAACCGCAGTCTTTGCCGAACCGTCGAGGATATAAACAGTGACGCTGCCTTCGGCACCATGCACAACTTCAGCGTGAAATTCCTCATTCCCGAGTTCCACAAGATCACCGTGGTGTGGCCCCTCGTCGGGATGAATCTGCCCGGCGTGTGTTTCCGTTTCAGGTGCACCATTTGTTACGACCGGAGACGCTCCGGTATCAGACAGCGGTTCAGAACCAGATTCGCTGCATCCGGCGAACCACAAAACGGAAAGACCTGCAACCGGCAGACACAGAACTCGCAACGATTGAAATGGAAAACGACTCATGAGATACGCCTCGCAATTAACAGAAACACAGGACTTTCGCTGAAAACGCTTCAGCGAGCGGAATGCAAAATCTCTTCAGATGGTTCAATCAATGGAATCTGTTCTAATGAATCGCTGACAACTCGCTGAGCTTCTTTCAGACCGAATAACCAGAACAGCGCGGGATGTACGAAGAAGTCCAGCAGTGTCGAACTGATGACACCACCCAAAATCACAGTTGCCACAGGGTACAGGATCTCTTTACCCGGTTCGCCTGCGGCCAGTACGAGCGGAACCAATCCTATTCCGGCAGTCAACGCTGTCATCAGCACGGGAGCCAGTCGCTCAAGACCGGCACGAATGATCATGGAATGCGACCATGTCTCACCTTCGTATTTTACCAGATGCAGGTAATGGTTCAGCAGCAATATTCCATTGCGTGAAGCGATACCCGCCAGCGATATGAAACCGACCATCGCGGCAATCGTGAGGGTCTGACCTGTCAACACGAGAGCGGCCACGCTGCCAATGAAAGCCATCGGCAGTGCGGCCATGACCTGCAGACTTAAATTGACCGATCGGAACATCACGAACAGCGTAAGGAATACACCGACAAGAGCGACAAGGAACAGCACTCCCAGAATCCGGCTGGCCTCTTGTTGACTCTGAAACTGGCCGCCGTATTCCACATCGTAGCCTGGAGGCAGAGTTGCCCTGATGGGGGCCAGTTTCTTCTGGATGTCCATGACAACATCAACAACTCCGCGTCCGCTGACATTGCACTGCAGCACAATTCGACGTCGCACATTCTCGCGGTTGATGGTGTTGGGCCCACCGGCTTCGTAAATGCGGGCAACGGACTCGAGTGGGATCGATCCGCCTTCGGGCAGTTCGATCGATAGTCGTCGCAGCACATCAAGATTCTCTCGATTCTGCTTATCAAATCGCACAACAAGGTCGAATGTTCGCTGACCATCCAGCACTTCAGAAACAACGACACCATTCAGTGCCGTTTCAATCACCTGATTCACATCACGGGCAGTCAGACCGTTGAGTGCCAGCTTGTCACGTCGCAGTTCGATGCGCAACTGGGGAATCAGAACCTGGGGCTCAAGCATCAGGTCCGCCACGCCGGGGACGGACTTTACGGCTTGCTCCATCTCCTGCGCCTTGCGGCGAAGCAGATCAAGATCGTCACCGTAGAGTTTTATGCCGATTTGAGCCTTCACACCCGACAGCATATGCGAAATCAGATGGGAGATCGGTTGTTCAACCGCTGACACAACACCCGGGATATCGGCCATCGCCTCGCGAATCTCATTGATTTGCTCTTCGCGTGTGCGATGCGAATCGGGGTTGAGGTCAATAATCAGTTCACTGGTATTGACGCCCTCGGCATGTTCGTCGAGTTCTGCCCGGCCTGTTCTTCGCCCGACACGAACGATGTCCGGCACCTGCATGAGTCTGCGCTCGCATCTCGCGGCAATACCGTTGGAAACAGCAAGTGATGTTCCTGGTGGAAGCACAACATTGAGTTGAATCGAGCCCTCATTGAATGGTGGCAAAAAGTCACGCTCGAGATTCATCACGAATATCGCAGAGATCAATACGCCGATGACGACGACGATCAGATTCAAACGCGGAAACGCGAGGCTGAAGCGAATAATCCGGCTGGCGATACTCTTCAGAAATCGCAGCACGAATCCGTCGGCTCCATGTTCCGAGATCTTCGAATGTCCCAACAACATATATGAAAGTGCCGGGGTCACTGTCAGCGAAACCAGCAACGATGCTCCGATGGAAACGATGTAGGCAATACCCAATGGAGCGAACAATCGGCCCTCCATACCAGTTAACGCGAACAGCGGAATAAACACGATGCACACAATGATCGTGCTGAACACGATCGAGTTGCGAACTTCAGTGCTCGCCTGATACACAACCAACAGCGGATGCTTTGGATTTACGGCGTGGCGATTTTCGTTGAGTCGTCGGAAGATATTTTCAACATCGACGATCGCGTCATCGACCAGTTCACCGAGGGCCACTGCCAGTCCGCCGAGCGTCATCGTATTGATGGACATGCCGCTGATCGCGAAGACCAGGGCCGTGATCACCAGTGACAAAGGTATGGCAGTCAGTGTGATAAACGTCGTTCGCACATTCATCAGAAAAAGCACCAGAATGATGACCACCAGAAACACACCATCGCGAAGAGCGATCATCACGTTTTCAATAGCTCGATCGATGAATGATTTTTGCGAATACAGCGGAATCACGCGAATATCTTTCGGCAACGAGGCACTCATGTCCTCGATCGCCCTGAACACATTGTCCGTCACTGCACGGGTGTCAGCGCCAGGTTGCTTGTTGATGGTCAGGACTACGCATGATCCGCCGGACCACTCCTCCGACCCGCCTGCGGTTTTCACACGTTCGAATGCCGCACTGTCTCCGCGTTTGCTCTGAGCTCCTGCTGCGACTTTCGCAATCTGAGCGAGCGTTACGGGGCGTCCTTCGCGGATTGTGACAACAATTTGTTCGATGTCTTCGATCGTCTGAACTCTGCCCAAAGCTCTCACGAGCAATTCGTTTGGCCCCTGTTGATCCAGATAACCGCCCGTCGCATTCTCATTACTTTTGACAACGGCATCTTTGACCTGCTGCAGGGAAACGCCGAAACGCAGCAGTTTCTCCGGATCCGCCAGGATCTGAAACTGTTTGCGTTCACCGCCCATTGTGAAAACCTGAGCAACCCCCGGAATCGTCAGTAGTCGTTGTCGCACAACCCAGTCGGCAAGAGTTCTGAGCTCCAGTGGTTCGGTCGCGTCGTCTTTACTGAACATCCCCAGCATCAGAATCTGCCCCATGATCGATGAGATCGGGGCCAGTTGTGGAGTAACATCGTCGGGCAGGCGTCCCTGCAGCAACTGAAGGCGTTCGTTAACCACCTGGCGGTCGTTGTAGATGTCGGTGTTGAATCCGAACTCGACATAGATCACAGAAATCCCGACTCCCGACGAACTTCGGACTGCTTCGACACCGTTGGCACCATTGAGCGCAGTTTCGATGGGAAATGTGATCAGTGATTCGACTTCCTCCGGTGAGAGTCCCGGAGCTTCCGTCATGACCACAACGCGCGGACGATTCAGGTCAGGGAAAACGTCAATCGGCGTATGGAAGGCAACGTAGCTTCCGTATCCCGTCACGAGTACAGCCAGCGCCAGCACAATCATTCTCTGGCGCAGTGCGAATCGGATAATGGCATTTAACATGGGGGTAGTGAGTAGTGAGTAGTGAGTAGTGAGTAGTGAGTAGTGAGTAGTGAGTAGTG
>CAZFDW010000052.1:0-21890 GCA_964517865.1 uncultured Chitinophaga sp. | reverse complement strand
ACAGTTTCTCAGCTATGCCTAATTCAGCGTCCGCCGAAAAATCTCTCCGCCGGTCAAACGTTCGCCGCGATCGTAATCGCCAGCAACGTGGATCACTTCGCACGCGACTTAAGAAATTCCGACTGATGCTTGCTGAAAAGCCGACTCAGGAAGCCGCTGACAAGGAGTTCAGCCTCGTCGTTAAAGCACTCGATCAGGCTGCTTCCAAGAAATTGCTTCACAAAAACGCAGCCTCACGGACCAAGTCACGCCTTGCAGCGCTCAAGCGAAAAACTTTCGTTGGCTGATGCGTGCTTTGGGTGTTGGTGTTTCGCAAGCACACCCGATTGCCGTGACAAACAATATTCGAAGCCGCCGTTCATTCAGAACGGCGGCTTTTTGCATGGCATTTCCGATTCTGACGAATTCCAATGAGGGGATTTGGGAATGACGGGATTGGACAGAAAGATCAAGCCGGTCTACCGGGTATCCTTCGCTTCGACGGTGTTTTATGGCATGCGACGGACATGAATGTCCATCCTGTTATGATCTTGCCGCCATCCCGGCAAAAACTTGACTCATCGGCAACATGTCTTGAAGAGTAAGCGCAGCTATCCAAGCCGCTGCCGTTCAATCGATTCCGCAAGTTGTTCCGCGATCCCCGCCACGAAGCGGTCGAGGTTGCTGGCGGCGTTGTTGGTGCGTTCGCGCCATTGGTTCATGATGGCAATTTTTCGCAGGCCCTTGAAGAGCGTTCCCAGTGCGGAACCGAGAGCTCGGCTGGTGGGGTGGAAGATCATTGAGGCGGCCTGCTCGGGGATTTCTTCGTCAATCGAATCCACGGCCACACGGATGGCCATGAAGCGGATCGTGCGCTCATCGCAGACCTGAGCGACCGCAAGGCTGCCGGTGTCGGCGGCGAGGCCGGGAAAGCGTGTACGCAGTGCCTGCTTTTCTGCTGGAGTCACGGGATGGTCGTCGGCCACGATCAGCTTACCCACATGGATGCGTTTGCGAGTGGGGATGCTGCACTTCACTGGCAGGCTGTTGACATGCGTGTCGCTGATCTCGTTCGCAATCACGATGTCACCTGGCCGTACGTCCTCTGAAAGCGATGAACTGAATCCGACCGACAGAATCCACGACGGACGATGTTCGGCGATCAGAAGCTCCGTCGCGGCTCGATGGGACGCGAATCCTTCATCGGCTTCGATGAGTGCGATACGTGTCGTTTCGCCGAGGAATCCACCGCGCACGGTCATTTTTTTTTCGGAATAACTCCGCGTGCGATCGAGACGTTTCAGGAACGGCTTCACTTCGCCTTTGTGAGTACACACGATTCCGATGTCGGCGGACGAGCGGTCCGGAGCCGGTTCTTCGGTGGAAGGTTTCTGTTTCGTGCCTTTGCCGGAGTTACTCACGCTGACGCCTCAAAATCCTTCATGAACTGCACCAATGCATCGACGCCTTCGGGTGGAAATGCGTTGTAAATGCTGGCACGCATCCCGCCAACGCTGCGATGGCCCTTGAGCCCGCTGAAGCCCTTTGCTTCGGCGGCTTTGACGAACGCATTGTCTTTGTCTTCGTTGCCGGTGACGAACGTCACGTTCATCATCGAACCGCTGCCAGGTCGTGCCGTCGATTTGAACAGCGTGCTCTGCTTCAGATAGTCGTACAGCTTCGCGGCTTTGGCTTTATTGCGCACGTCCATCCCCACCAGTCCGCCATTGGACTTGATCCAGCGGAAGACCAGCATCATCAGGTAGATGCCAAAGGTCGGCGGCGTGTTGTACATGGATTCATTTTCGGCATGCGTCCTGTACTGCAGCATCGTTGCCAGATTTTTGTTGCCCGCTTCGACAAGATCTTTGCGGACAATGACGAGCGTGACTCCGCTGGGTCCCAGATTCTTCTGCGCACCGGCGTAGATCAGACCGTATTTGCGAATATCGATCGGGCGACTGAAGATATCACTGCTGGCATCGCAGACCAGAAACGCGGAGTCCGGAATGCCGTCAGGCTCCTTGCTGAACTGAGTGCCGAAGATTGTGTTGTTCGACGTGAAGTGAACGTAGGCCGGGTTTTCGCTGTACGTGCAGGCGTCAGGAATGTAGTTAAAGTTGGCGTCCTTGCTGGTGCAGGCGACGTGTGTCCTGCCACTGGACTTCGCTTCTTTCAATGCCTTTTCGGCCCACACCCCTGTGACCAGATAATCGGCCGTGCGGTCTGCGGCGAGAAAATTCATCGGCACCATCGAAAACTGCAGCGACGCTCCGCCTTGCAGGAACAGAACGGCGTAGTCGTCCGGGATTCCGGCGAGTTCGCGGCAGAGTGTTTCCGCTTCGGCAGCCACGGCCATAAAAGGCTTGCCGCGATGCGAGTGTTCGCAGATGCCGATACCCGTGTTCTCAAGCGACAACAGGTTTTCGCGGGCTTCTTCGAGCACAGTTTCAGGCAGGACGGCCGGACCGGCAGAGAAATTCCAAATGCGGCGCGTCATCGCGGCGTCAGCTTTCATTACGGAAGAGGTGGGATTGACAAGTCAACGTTTTTCGCCACAGCAGCCCGAATTCTAGGGCCTTGCTGCCTTCCTCACAAATCCGGCTGCCAGCTAGACCCGCTGTCAGGAAATCATCACCTCGGAAACAGGGAATTTCGGAGGTTTCGTGCAGGATCACCGTCTGGCGGCAACCTTTGCTGAAGGTGGCAAACTGGCTGCCTGAACCATACCGCAAGGGGGCGAAATCTGTTAGCATTCCCCGTCCGCAGAATTGGATGTCAGAAATATCGTTTGACCGAGCCCGCGTGAGTTCGGTTGGTCGAGTCGCGACTAGGGATTCGCCAGTTGCGACGGACCGGTATCGAGTCGCGGACGCGAATGAATTTGAGTTCCGGAACCAGGGTCACACATGCAGCTGTCATGCAATCGAGCGTTGTTTTCTTCCGCATTTTCCATCGCCGCCTCAGCCGTTCCTTCGCGAACGCCCAAAGACATTCTGCGCAATGTCTTCATGTCGGTCACTAGTTCCGGTGTGGAACTCGTCGGCACGGATCAGGAAATGGCGATTCGCTACGCAGTCAGCGGCATCACGACCAGTTCCACCGGCGATGCGCTGCTGCCGACTCAGCGAATGTCATCCATTCTGCGTGAGCTGCAGGACGAACAACTGGAACTCACGATCGACGAGCAGAATATCACTCTGAAAGCGGCATCAGCCAAGTTTCGACTCACGTCCGAAGATCCTCGTGAGTATCCGCCGGTTCCTCAATTCAGCGACGAGAACTATTTTCGCATTCCGGCCCCCGTGTTTCGACAGATGATTCGCCGTACGACATTTGCGACGGATACGGAAAGTACGCGTTACGCTCTGGGCGGTCTGTTGCTGGAATTCAACGAGGGCATGGTCACGCTGGCCGCGACCGACAGTCGACGCCTTGCGGTGGCAACTGCCGCTTGTGAAAAACATGGCACGCCTGAGCCGCCAGCGAAAGCAACGGTCGTGCCGACGAAGGCCATGTCATTGCTGGAGCGATCGATTGATCCACAAGCCGAATTCGTAGATATCGCCGTGCATGAAAACGACGTCATGATGCGTTCCGGATCGTGTGTGGTTTACAGCCGCCTGGTGGAAGGTCGCTTCCCGCGCTATCGCGATGTGATTCCTCGCAGTGGCAATGTCAACGTGCCGCTTCCCGTCGGACCGTTCTTCGCTGCCGTCCGCCAGTCGCAGATTATCACCGATGAAGAAAGCCGCGGAGTCGATTTTCAGTTTGGCGGATCGATGTTGACGCTCAGTAGCCAGGCCAGTGCGATCGGTGAATCCAAAATTGAGCTGCCGATCGAATACGATCACGATGAAGTTAAAATCACATTCGATCCAAAGTACGTCGCCGATTTCCTGAAGGTGCTGGGGCCGGAGACTCTGGTCGATCTGCAATTGACCGATTCTGATACGGCCGCCGTATTTCGCGTCGAAGATTCGTACACGTATGTCATTATGCCGCTGGCTCAGGATCGGTAGTTTGTGGTTTGTAGGCCGGACCAAGCGCAGCGCCGTTCCGGCAAGGTGTCTGGCAGTTGCCGGAACGGCGCTGCGCTTGGTCCGGCCTACGCCTCTGGCTTGCCGTTAAACGATAAAACTGTGAAAGGGATTTCAGCATTGTCTGACGAAGCACTTTCATCACCGTCGTCGCTGAAAAATGCCCTGACGCGGCTGATTCGCCGCAAAGGACTGGCGAATCGTTCGGCGGCGGAAGCTCTGAACGCGGAATGGAACCGGATCGTCGGACCCGAAATCGGACGACGCAGCAATGCGCGGCGAATTCGCGACGGCATCGTGGAAGTCGTTGTCACCAACAGTGCGGCGATGGAAGAGCTTCGCGGTTACCTGCATGAAACTGTGCTCCAGCAAATGCAAGCCAGTCTGCCAGAATCGAACATTCGATCGATCCGGTATGTGCGCGCACGGTGACTGAAACCGATTTCAGATTTGAGATCTGAGATTCGAATCCTGATGAGTGATGTTTCTTGTTGAACTGAAGGAAGTGCAAAACGTGTCTGTAATAAGCCCTGCTAGCCCTGACGATGATAATCTTCAGGAAATCAAGGATCGTGCTGCCCCTGACAAGACGTACACGGATAGTGCTGCGCCTGACGAGACATATGACGGCTCCGACATCCAGCACTTGAAAGGGATTGAAGGTATTCGGACTCGGCCTGCGATGTACATCGGCGACACCGGTGCGCCGGGACTGCATCATCTGGTTTACGAAGTCGTCGATAACAGTATTGACGAAGCCGTCAACGGGTACGCTTCTGAGATTCACGTGCAGATCAATCTCGATGAGAGCATTTCGATCGTGGACAACGGTCGCGGAATCCCGATCGATGCCGTCAAGGGTGACGGTCGCTGCGCGCTCGAAGTCGTGCTCACGGAAATCCATGCGGGTGGCAAGTTCAATCGCGAGAGCGGTTACAAAATCGGCACCGGCGGACTGCACGGGGTCGGCATCACTGCCGTCAATGCGCTGAGTGCATGGCTGACGGCCGAGATCCGCCGCGGTGGTTCAACATGGGTGATGGACTTTGAAAAAGGTCGCCGCACATCGGAACTGCGGCAACTGGGGCGAGCTGACTCCACCGGCACGCGACTGACTTTTCTGGCTGATCCGACGATCTTCTCGGAGACGAAGTTCTCACTGGATACGCTGACCCGCCGCATGAGGGAACTCGCGTTTCTGACGCCCGGAATCCGCATTACCCTGCGTGACGAACGCGCCGATCGGACGGAGACGTTTCATTTTGAAGACGGGCTCGTTGAATTTGTCAAATACCTCAACCGGACGCAGACACCACTCACGTCCGACGTGTTTCGCGTCATGGCGGAATCGGACGATGTGGTTGTGGAAGTCGCCTTCCAGTACAACGACGGCTACACAGAAAACGTGATGGCCTATGCCAACAACATCTACAACCCGGACGGCGGGACCCACCTGAGTGGTTTCCGGTCAGCTCTCACACGCACGATGAACAACTATGCCAAGGGCGGCAATCTGTTCAAAGACGTCACGCCGGTGGGCGAAGACTTCCGTGAAGGTCTGACGGCAATTGTGTCCGTCCGCGTACCGGATCCGAAATTCACCTCACAGAACAAAGTCAAGCTGACCAACGGCGAAGTCGAAGCCGCGGTGCAGACGGTGGTGAACGAAGGCTTTACGAAGTATCTGGAAGAGAATCCGCCGATCGCGAAGAAGCTGATTGCCAAAGCCGTCATGGCCGCAGAAGCTCGCGAAGCCGCTCGTAAATCCCGCGACATGGTCCGCCGCAAAGGCGCGCTGACCACCGGCGGTCTGCCGGAAAAACTGCGTGACTGCCGCAGCCGCGATCTGGAATCCACCGAGCTGTATCTTGTCGAAGGTGATTCCGCCGGTGGCTCTGCCGACACCGGTCGGGACTCCAACATTCAGGCCATTCTGCCGCTGCGGGGAAAGATCCTGAACGTCGAAAAGGCACAACTGGTCAAGGTTCTGGACAACACAGAAATCAGCAACCTCTTCCGCGGCATCGGGTTGTCTCCTGCGGGCGTTGATGAGGAAATGGATATCAGCAAACGCCGTTACGGCAAGATCATCGTGATGACGGACGCCGACGTGGACGGCAGCCATATTCGCACCCTGCTGCTGACGTTCCTGTTCCGCCACATGCGGGACCTGGTGCAGGGCGGCCATATTTATATCGCCCAGCCGCCGCTGTACCGCGTGATCCAGCGCAAACAGGTGCGTTACGTGCAAACGCATCAGGCGATGATGTCAGAACTGATCAGTCTGGGGATGAGCGGCACGCGGTTAACAGTGAAAGCCGACAGCACTGTCTTCGCAGACGAAAACCTGCAGAAGATCTGCGATCTGGCCGTGCAGATGGAACAGCCGCTCGAACTGCTGGAACGTCGTGGCATCGATATCCGATACCTGATCAGGTTCAGCGGCGGTGAGAAATCCCGACTGCCGCGTTATCGAGTCCTGTTTGGCGATTCAGAAAAGTGGTTCATGGAGCGCGATGACGCAGATGCGTTTTTGAAGTCGCTACTGCCAGTACCTCCGGAATTACCCGCCGTATCTTTAACAATTGAAGGCGAAGCTTCCGCTGTCACGGAGAAGCGTGTGGCCACGGACGAGCCTGTTGCCCCACGTGAAAAGATCGCACAGCTCGTTGATCTGCATGAAATCAAGACCCTCAACGATGTCTTCGCACAGCTGAAGGATTACGGTTTCTTCGTCGCGGATTACACCCCGGCGGGCCTGCGGAATGCGGAGCCGATTTATCCATTCGTGCTGGAACGCGATGACGAACGAGTCCCGCTCACCAACCTGCGAGACCTGTTGGTCGAATTGCGTCAGATGGGGGAAAAGGGCCTCACGCTGACGCGGTTCAAGGGTCTGGGTGAAATGAATTCTGAAGAACTCTGGGACACCAGCATGGACCCGGAAAAACGCACGCTGCTTCAAATCCGCATGGAAGACGCCGCCGCCGCAGATGAAATCTTTCGCGTCCTCATGGGCGACGCCGTCGAACCCCGCCGCGAATTCATCGAAAAGCACGCCCTCGATGTGAAGCAGCTCGATATCTGAGTTGCAAAGAAAGACACCGGTTGCGCAATTGCAGCAATTTGCAGATGCGTACGCGAAGAAAACCTGTCGGATTGACTCAGGTGCCGATAGAATCGACAGTTTGGCCAGTCCCGATCTTCATGTCACCGGGGAATTCATTGCTTACAACACTGGATTAATGATCATGTCTGAAATTCTCGAACTACCGTATTACACGATCGATGCTGAGGCGCTGGCTCAATGGTTGGACGATCAACCTGAACTATGGTGGAGCGTCGATGGAGATCCTCTCCTCACCTCGCACATCGATTTTTCTTGTCCGAGTGAAGAGCTATCTGCTGAATTGCGACGCATCGGAAAGCCGCTTCGGATGTTTGACTCGCGCGAGGGTTCCAAAGCGCAAGGGGAAGCAGTACCAATTGAACTGCTCAATGATCTAGCGGATACAAAGAATAATTCCCACGCGAGAACTTATCTCCTCTGTTGGGAGGGAGACGACATTCAATGGCTGTTGTCTGAAGATCCGGACGCGGCGAAAGTGACGGACTGACAGGATCGCATATCATGGCAGGACGTCCCCCCATCGATCTGAATCAGAAGGTTCGCGACCTGTTGACGCACACGGTTACGGCTCGGGGAGGCGTTAATGCGCCGATTCAAAACTTCGAAGGACGCGCAAACGCAGGCTTCAATCTGATCAAATACGTGGATGATCATATTTCCGGGCAGTCAGTTTACGGTGCAGTATATGAAGGACACATGACTCATATGCATCGAATGGTGCTCGTCAGCCTTGTGGAAGCGTTCGAACGGTTCATCAAGGAAGTTGCGGTTGTCTGCGTCGATGCGGCCGCTCCGTACACAATTGATGATCGGTTCAAATTATTTTCAGCAAAAGGTGACAGCCTTGCCAGTCAATTCAATGCAGGCTCTGTTGGTCGAGCAATGTGCGAATCAGACACCTGGTTGAGCAATCAAACAATCAACGCCAGGTTTGGTCAGATTCTGAAACCACATTTCGACAAACCGTGGGAAAACCTGTTCCCGGCAGAGAAAGAGGGACCGACCAGTGAACACGCTCGCGCGAAGACACTCGAAATCCTATGGCAGGTGCGTCACAATATTACCCACAACACAGGTTACTTGACGGATTCCGACGCGCGACGTCTGACGTTGATAGTAAAAGCCCGCATTGTCTCGGGAGAGACGCTGAGCCCCAACCTGAATGACCTGCGATACGTCAAACGATTTCTCGTTGAGACCGCCAACCACACGAACGATCGAATTGGCAAACGTCTTGCTGATTTGCTCACAGAACGGCATCAGGATGATCCCACTCTGTTCGTTCCGATGGATTTGGCTCACTCCATTTCTGCCAGTTTTCAAAAATCACTGACGATCAATGGTGTGGTGGGATGCATTTGAACGGGGTCTATGGCACGTGTGGGTACGAAATCGTGCGGATCGCAATATGCCGCTGGGCCGACTCCACACTTCTCGCCAGTTGTAGACATCACGCTACGCGTGGCGAGCCTTTTTGAATACACTTTGCGAACCTGAAAAATGCTTGTTTCCTGTTGCCGTCGAAGTCGCCGCAAGCGAGTTGGCAGTTCGCGTTGCTCCGGTAAAGGCTCTTCTACACGGAGCGAAACGCCTACATTGCCAGACCCCGTATGCTGATTGCATTTCACAAACCGTACGGCGTGCTTTCGCAGTTCACACCGGACGGCTCGCCAAATCGTCCGCTCGCTGAGTTTGGATTTCCAAAGAATGTGTACCCCATCGGGCGCCTCGATGCGGACTCCGAGGGTCTGTTGCTTCTGAGCGATGAACGGGCGTGGAATGCACGACTTCTCGAACCGCGTCATGCCCACGAGCGGGAGTACTGGGTGCAGGTCGAACGCATTCCTGACGCCAGTGATCTGGCGCAACTTGCGGCCGGGGTGCTGGTTCAGGGACGCATGACGTTGCCCTGCCGGGCCTGGCTGCCAGAGCCTCAACCATACGTACCGCCTCGCGATCCGCCAATCCGCTTCCGCAAGAATGTGCCTGACTGCTGGATGTTCATGGAATTGATCGAAGGCAAAAATCGCCAGGTGCGGCGCATGACCGCAGCCATCGGTCATCCGACACTTCGCCTGTTGCGCACCAGGATTGGCAGACTCACTTTGAGCGAACTACCGGCCGGCGAATGGAAGATCTTAACGCCGCAGGAGCGGCAACTGGCCGCAGACGATCATTCCGCGTGAGGTTGTCCGATGCGTTCCGCAAGCTGTTCCAGCAGGTCGGAAATCGCCAGATGTGCGCGCCGTGACTGCCGGATAATCAGCAGTTGGTTATGGAAATTCAGCTGACCGCCCTCCCCATCAATGTTAAACCATCGGGCAGGTGGAGCAGTGGAATTCTGGACCCACTGGGCAAGTTCGCTGATGGAAGGCAACAATGAGTTTGGTGATCGTCGCACACCGCCGCGCGCCTCGGTGGAGTTCTGAATCGGTGCGACCAGGTTGCGGACGTCATAGATGCGAACAAAAAGGTTCTCGTCGCTTTCGACCGCCGCACGAGTGGAGATCAACAGTACTTCATTGCGAACCATGTAGTCCAACCGGGGATCCGTCTGCTCCAGAAGTTCATCCAGAGCACTGCGAATGGAAATTCCTTCTACATGGAACGCTTCGATTTTCACTTCGTCGAGTTCGATGCTGTCATCCTCCAGTGCCCCGGCATCTTCAAGAATGCTAAATGACTCACCCTCATTCTGTTTGAGGCGATCGAAGATCGGTTCCAGGATGTCTCTCAAGTCGGTATTGCGTGGGAAATCCAGCGGCGGACATGGTTTCTCCAACGCAAGATAGATCCGATCGGCAGCTGCCCGCGTGCTCAGGGACGAAAACCCATCCATCAATTCGCTCTGGGAACGCAACGGCGGCGCTTCAAGTGCCGATTGATCGACATCCGCAACTGACGTCGCTTCCTCCAGAGAATTGGAGGCGAATGCCTCATTTTGAAATGAGTGTTTCAATACGATTATGGCCGCAACAAGAATCGTCACTGCCGCCAGGGTGATTCCCGCGATCTCCAGCGTTGGTGATTTGTTGTGATTCATCGGACACTCCGGTTTCCGCTCTCACTACTGCATCGGGCTGGTGCCACACAAGAGCCTGTCGTTTTCGGCGGGCAATAAATTGAAAACGGAAAACATTGGCGACAATCACGCCATTTCTCGGAAATTTCTGAAGGAAAGGAGAACATTCGCAGTGAGTGTGCCAATGTCGGCACCATCGTATCAACTGGTGGAATGTCGTACTGGCTTGCGTTATCTTGTCGCTTGGCTGAGGCATCTGGTTCCGTCAAACTGGCTATCCATTGTAATCGCGTGACGAGTCTGGAGACTCGTCCTACGGAAATCTCTATGCAAACGTTCAAGAAGCTGTTGGTTGCCAATCGTTCCGAAATTGCCATTCGAGTCTTTCGCAGTGCATCGGAACTGGGGATTCGGACGGTGGCGATTTATTCGCACGAAGACCGTTACGCGCTGCATCGCTTTAAGGCAGACGAAGCGTATCGGATTGGCAAGACGGGCGAGCCGATTCGGTCGTATCTGGATATTCCGTCGATCATCGCACTGGCGAAGCAGATTGAGGTGGATGCTATCCATCCGGGCTACGGATTCCTCTCAGAACGACCGGAGTTTGCCAAAGCCTGTGCTGAGGCGGGAATCAAGTTCGTCGGGCCAAGCGTCGCGTGTCTGGAATCGCTCGGCGACAAAACAGCGGCGCGGAACATCGCGATTTCTGTCGGCGTGCCGGTACTCGGTGGTACGGAACAGTCGATTGAATCGCTCGACGAAGCTCGTTCAAAAGCCACCGAGATTGGCTTCCCGGTGATGATCAAAGCTGCCAAGGGCGGCGGCGGTCGGGGGATGCGCGCGGTGATGAAAGTCGCGGACTTTGATCAGGCGTTTGAATCAGCTCGCAACGAAGCGAATACCGCGTTTGGTTGTGCCGATGTGTTCATTGAAAAGTTCATCAACCGCGCCAAGCACATCGAAGTCCAGTTGTTAGGCGACGAACATGGCAACCTCGTGCATCTTTTCGAACGCGACTGTTCGGTCCAGCGTCGTCATCAGAAAGTGGTCGAAATTGCCCCCGCGCCCAATCTGTCTCAGAAGCTGCGCGATGGAATTCTGGAGGCGGCGCTGAAGATCGGCAAAGCTGTCAACTATTCATGCGCTGGAACTGTGGAATTTCTTGTGGATGTTGATGCCGAGAAGTTTTACTTCATCGAAGTGAACCCTCGAATTCAGGTCGAGCACACGGTGACCGAAGAGGTCACTAATATAGATATCGTCAAGTCACAGATTCTGGTCGCTCAGGGGATGAAACTGGCAGATGACGACATCGGCCTTGGCGATCAGACTAATGTGCAGGTCAACGGATTTTCGGTGCAATGTCGAGTCACCACGGAAGATCCGGCCAACAATTTCATGCCGGACTATGGTCGCGTGACTCACTACCGTTCGTCGGGCGGCATGGGAATTCGGCTGGACGCTGGCAGCGCGTTTTCAGGAGCGGTCGTGAATCCGTTTTATGATTCGCTGCTGACCAAAGTGACGACTCGCGGTCGAAGGTTTGTGGACGCCGTGCATCGCATGGAACGGACTCTGCGGGAATTCCGGATTCGTGGCGTGAAGACCAACATTCCGTTTCTCAGCAAAGTGGTATCGCATCCGACGTTCATCGACGGTAGCTGTACGACGCGATTCATTGATGAAACTCCCGAATTATTTCAATTTGATCATCGCAGGAACCGAGCCACCAAGCTGCTGTCGTATCTGGCAGAAACGATCGTCAACGGAAACAGCCTCGTAAAAGGTCGGCCTAAATCACTCCGCCGCGAACCGGCGATATCGCCCAGCGTACCAAAGGGCGTGGATCCCCCGAAGGGAACTCGCGACAAGCTGAAGGAACTTGGCGCAGCCGGATTTGCACAGTGGGTCCTGCAACAGAAGCGACTGCTGATTACTGACACGACTTTTCGTGACGCTCATCAGTCGCTGCTGGCGACACGGATGAGAACCTTTGATTTGCTGGCCGTTTCCGATGCGTACGCCCATTACTGTTCCGAAATGTTCAGTCTGGAAATGTGGGGCGGTGCGACATTTGACACGTCGATGCGATTTCTGAAGGAATGCCCTTGGCAGCGCCTGGTGCTGATGCGGGAAAAAGTGCCCAACATTCTGTTTCAGATGCTGCTGCGATCGTCGAATGCGGTCGGCTATACGAACTATCCGGACAACATCGTGAAAGTGTTTGTGCAGGAAGCGGCCGATGCCGGTATCGACGTCTTTCGTGTCTTCGACTGCCTGAACTGGCTGCCGAATATGAAGGTGGCGATGGACGCGATCGTCGATACCGGGGCTATCTGTGAAGCGGCGATCTGTTACACGGGCGACATCACAAATCCGAATCGAACGAAGTATGACCTCAAATATTACGTGAATCTGGCGAAGCAACTGGAAAAGATGGGCGCGCATTTCCTCGCGATCAAGGATATGGCAGGGCTATGCAAACCGGCGGCTGCGTCTCAGTTGATTTACGCACTGAAACAGGAAATCGGCATACCGATTCATTTCCACACGCACGACACAGCCGGCATTCAGGCTGCGTCAATTCTGGAAGGCAGTAAGGTCGGACTGGACATTGCTGACGCCGCGATGGCACCGATGTCCGGCGGAACATCTCAGGTGAACCTCAATACACTTGTCGAAATGCTGCGGTTCGGTGATCGCAATACGGCACTCGATTCGGATCGTCTGGATGCGATCGCCGAATACTGGCGTGGAGCGCGTGACTTTTACACACCGTTCGAAAGCGTATCGCTGGCAGCAACGGCCGACCTGTATCGCCATGAAATGCCGGGCGGGCAGTACACGAATCTGTTTGAACAGGCCCGAGCCCTGGGGTTGGCAGATCGCTGGCCGGAAGCGTGCCGGATTTACGCCGAAGTGAATCAGTTGTTCGGTGACATCGTGAAGGTGACTCCGACCAGCAAGTCCGTGGGCGACATGGCGTTGTTCATGCTGGCGAACAATCTGACTTGCGAAGACGTGCTGAACCCGGATCGCGACATTGCTTTTCCAGGCAGTGTGATCGATCTGATTGGCGGCGGCATGGGTCAGCCACCGGGCGGTTTCCCCGATGCCGTGAAAAAGCGCGTGCTGCTGGGCAAGGAAGAATTCGTCGGCCGTCCGGGTGAAACTCTGCCACCAGCCGACATGGATGCGGCAAGGAAGTCCGTCGCCGAAATGGTGGAGGGCGAACCGTCGGGCCGAGATGTCATTTCGTGGCTGCTGTATGGGCGTGTCTACGAAGAATTTGCCATGCATCAGGTGCAGTATTCCGACGTCAGCATTCTGCCCACACCAAATTTCTTCTTTGGCATGGAGCCTGGTGAAGAGATTTCCACGGACATCGAACCCGGCAAGACACTTATCATTCGTTTTGTGTCGGTTAGTACTCCGCACGCCGATGGAACTCGGACCGTCTTCTTTGAACTCAACGGCCAGCCGCGGGAAATCACGGTGGCTGATCAGTCCGTCGAAGCCACTGCAGAAGCCAGCATCAAAGCCGACCCGGCAATCACGGGCCAGATTGGCTCCACGATGCCTGGCATGGTCGTGACGGTGTCGGTCAAAGTCGGTGACCGCATCAAGAAAGGTCAAAAGCTGTTAACCCTGGAAGCGATGAAAATGGAAACCACGATCACCGCCGACCTCGACGGCAAGATCCGCGACGTCCTTGTACAGCCGGGTCGGCGCGTGGAAACAGGCGATCTGTTGGTGGTGATTGAACCGGAGTAGTCATCCGGGCGAGCGGCAGGGCGTCAGCCCTCCGAGTGCGACTTTTTGCCGCAAAGAAAGATTAAAGATCTTAATACAAAAGTAGTGCCGGACTAAGGTCGGTGTGGCACTCGCAACAGGAGTGAGGGACTCGGAGGGCTGACGCCCTGCCGCTCGCCGAAGTACTGTTAGATGGCCATAAACTTCATTTTATCCTTTCTGGAATCGTCTCTCTCCGATGCAAACTTTGACACAACCCATTAAATGGCACGGCGGCAAGTACTATCTGCGAAAGTGGATTGTTGGCCTGATGCCGCCGCATCTGCATTATGTGGAACCGTTCTTCGGCGGTGGCGGCATTCTGCTGGCCCGGGATCCTGATCGAGACTGGATGTCGTCAGGCGATCAGAAATTGCCGGCTGCCTTGAAGGGCGGTAGTGAAGTCGCCAATGATCTTCATGGAGAATTGATCAACTTCTGGCGCGTCCTGCAGAAACCGGAAGACTTCGTAGCCTTTCGGCAATGCGTCGAACTAACGCCGTTCAGCGAAGCGGAATTTGACGATGCTCTCAGCAGGAACGCAAATAACAGCACGGATTCAGAGAATATCGATTCGTCCGCAAGCCGCGTCGAGCGTGCTGTTCGGTTTTTCATCCTGGCTCGACAGTCGCGGCAGGGATTGATGAGAGATTTTGCAACTCTGTCCAGAAACCGGACTCGTGGTCGGATTAACGAGCAGGTCAATGCATGGCTGGGTGTCATTGAAGGACTGCCCGACGTCCATCAACGCCTGCGGAATGTTGTGATCCTGAATCAGAGTGCGTGTGACGTCATTCGCAGGCAGGACGGCGAGAACACGTTATTCTATTGTGATCCGCCCTACGTCCATGAAACACGCTCAACCACCGGGGAATATGCATTCGAAATGACGGAAACACAGCATCGCGAGTTGCTGGATGTCCTGGCCGGAATTGCGGGCAAGTTCATGCTCAGCGGCTATCCCAGCGATCTCTATCGTCAGTGGGAGGTGCGACATGCCTGGAACCGCCATGAATTCCTCATCGATAACAAAGCCGCTTCGGGCAAAGTCAAGGAAACCAAGACTGAATGCCTGTGGTGTAATTTTTAGGGCAGGTTCTCTCCGGCACGGTTGCGTTTGCCCGGATGATGGATGCTTTTTCGGCGTCTTCCGGACTATTTGCATGCACGGGGCGGGAAAATCGTGCATCACACCTTGACGCGAACCCGTCTCCTGCGAGCATAACGGGGTCCGGAGAAGAATTCTCTGAGCGAGCCACCCGCTGCGGAACCAGGCTCATCAATTCAGGTATTCAGCAGGGAAGCAGTGCACATGGCGCGTGGTAAGAATGGTCGGCGTGGAGAGAGAGTTGTTCCCAAAGAATTTACCAACGATCCCGACATTGCCAGATTGCTGCGGGAAATGGGCGTTGGCGTCATGGGCGCGAACTCCATGATGGCCCCGCAAAAAACTGTCTCCAGCGAATTGCTGAATGAGTGGCAGGACGCAATCGACGGGCTGATCGAGGCTCACAGCGTTGACAAACGTCGCCGCGGCGAACGAGTCAAAGGTTCGCTGGAACTCAAGTCCGTCAATCGAGACGAAGGCTGTGACGTGGTGTTGAAATGCGGCGCATCGACGTATCGGGCGTCATGGACGTTCGATCTGGATGACTTTACGTTTTCGACATCGTGTAATTGTGGTCATCACGATCTGTGCGAACATACTTACTTCATGGCTGAAAAGATCCAGGCTCTGCTCAATAATCCCCGGTCGGAACTGGTCACAAAGATTCTCGGTGAGGACCTCGCCGATCGAAATCTGAAGCAGACATTTTCGATGCTGCAGTCACTGGCACGCAATGCACAGATGTCGCTGCCCAAAAGTGATGATACCCCGGTGATCGACAAGCCGCTCACGCGATTTGTCTGGGATATCAAACTCGACCGTTATTACAAGTCTGCTCATCTGGGGCCCTGTTTGCAGCAGGAGAAAAAAAACGGCGGCTGGACGAAGGGTAAAGAAACCACTCTGGAAGCATTCCTGAAATCGTCCCGGGATCAGTGGACCGCGATCGATCTGCAGTTGGCGGAACTGATCAAACAGGAACGCTGGCAGACTCCCACCGTGGAGCTCGCGGATGCGCTGAAAGTTCTTGCGGGGAGTGATCAGTTTACGTTCGACCGCGATCAGTGCGAACTGGAAACACGACCGCTGGAAATCATTGTTCAGGAAGTGGAAGGCGGACTGCGCCTGTCAACGTCCGCGACTGATTTGATGAGCGCGCAGCCGGAAGGCAGCCAATCGTTCTTTGCAGATGCCAAACGTGGTGTCCTCGTCGTGCTTCAGGAACAGCGTCGGGCCGTTTATTTCTCAGGTCCACCGCATTCCAGCGACATCTGCAATCATCTCAGGAGACAAGCGGACATCATTCCACTTGAAAAGAAAGCAGCGCTGCTCAAGGAACTGGAACCGCTGCGGTCCTGTATGGCCGTGCGACTGCCGGAATCCATCGCCGGACAGGACGTGCCTTATAACGCACAGCTGACGCTCGTCCTGCAACTGCGTCGCAACGGAATGCTGGACGCATCCATCCAGGTGCGTGACCGTAATCAGATGTTGCAATCTCCCGGCGAAGGGCTTGCCAGGATTCACGAAACCGTTGACGAAAAGCCGGTCCAGTACGTGCGTAATCTCGCCGACGAAGTCCATCGTACACGTGAACTGGCAACGGAACTCAAGCTGAAACGCGGCGTGCCGATCAGCCGCTGCGGCTGGAGGATTTCCGACGCCGATGATATCAGCAATTTGTTGTCCGATGCCGGAGCCGTTGTGGAACGGGGCGAACTGGTTGTGCTGTGGCACAAAGATTCCGTGAGTCGCTTCGATGTGATCGGCAGATTAACAGCGAATAACGTCCGCGTCACCGTGTCACGCCAGCGTGACTGGTTTGGTCTGACCGGAACCTGCAAAATCGGGGAACAGGAAATTCCACTCAAAGATCTGCTGGCCGGAATGCACGGACGACCGACCAATGGACTCATGGAAATCTCCCCCGGCAAGTGGGCCGCGGTCGCCGAAGAACTCCGCAATGCCCTGCGCCGACTGTCGGATGTGAGTCTGGAATCGCGCGGAAAACTGCAGCTGGATGCATCGGCCATTCCGGTCGTTGCAGCGCTGGAAGCGGCTCGGATTCAGGTCGATTCTGACAAGCACTGGGACAAGTGCCTCAAACGACTCCGCGAGGCCACGGACACGGTCTACGATCCGCCGGCCGGTCTGAACGCGCATCTCCGCGATTATCAGCTGGAGGGATTTCGCTGGTTGTGTCGCCTGTCTCACTGGGGCATCGGCGGCATTCTGGCGGACGACATGGGTCTCGGAAAAACCGTGCAGGCCCTCGCGATGTTGCTCACCCGCGTTGAGTCCGGTCCCACGCTTGTGATCGCCCCGACTTCGCTGGGTTTTAACTGGCAGCGTGAGTGCGAGCGGTTCACTCCGTCGCTGACGCCGATCGTGTTCCGCGACATCGATCGCATGGATCTGAAAAACCACGTCGGGGAGGGCGACGTTGTCATCTGCAGTTACGGACTTGCGCTGCGCGAGGCGGAACTGCTCAGGGACATCAAGTGGGGCACGCTGATTCTGGACGAAGCGCAGAACATCAAGAACAGCAACAGTAAGACGGCCGCTCAGATTCGCACGTTTCAGGCCGAGTGGAAAATCGCACTCACGGGCACGCCGATGGAGAATCATCTGGGCGAGCTGTGGAGCATCTTCCACACGGTGGCTCCGGGAGTCCTCGGTTCATGGGAGCAGTTCCGTAAACGATTTGCGGCCCCGATCGAAAAAGATCGCAACAGCGACCGCCGTGAAGCACTGGCGCATGTGATTGCACCATTTATTCTGCGACGATCCAAGGCAGAGGTTCTCAAAGATCTGCCGGAGCGTACGGAAACAAATCTGATGGTGGATCTGTCCGCCGAGGAACGTTCGCGCTACGATCAGATGCGCCTGGCAGCGGTCAGTGAACTCGATCAGATCGGCGATGACAGTCTGTCGCACGACCAGCGGTTCAAAGTGCTGCAGATGCTGACTCGCATGAGACAGCTGTCGTGTCACATCGGGCTTGTCGATGACAAGTGGAAGGGCTCCTCCGCGAAACTCTACGTGTTAATGGAACAGCTTGAACAGTTGAAGGAGCGCGGCAACCGACCACTGATCTTCAGTCAGTTCACATCGCATCTGGCCCTGATCCGCAAAGCCTGCGACAAGGCCGGGATCACCTACCAGTACCTCGATGGCCAGACCACACCCGCTCAGCGACAGCAGCGCGTTGAAGCGTTTCAGAATGGTGAAAGCGATGCGTTTCTGATTTCACTCAAGGCCGGTGGCACGGGGCTGAATCTCACGGCAGCAGACTACGTGATCCATATGGATCCGTGGTGGAATCCTGCGGTCGAAGACCAGGCCACTGACCGCGCCCACCGGATCGGACAGACACGTCCTGTCATGGTCTACCGCATCATCGCCCGCGGCACGATCGAAGAACAGATCCTGAAAATGCACGACGAAAAACGCGATCTCGTCGATGGGGTTCTTTCCGGTGCCGACGCCGCAGCAAAACTATCCACCAGAGAACTGGCCAATTTGATTCGTCTTGGTGTCGATCCAACTGTGAGTAAGTCCTGACGTTCCTAGGATCACTCCCCAAAAAATGCTGGAACGTCCTTCTGTCTAAAGTTAACAAAACATTTCAAACTTTTTATATTACCCAGTTTAGCCTTGGAATGTTTGTTCAATAATCGACACAATCGTCACAACTGATCCAATCGGACTGTGCAAATTCAGAGGGAATTTGTGTCAGTGCCGTGTTTTCCGGGAAGTTGAGGAGATTGAGAGATGCGTATTCTGAGTGAATTATGGCATGATGAGGCCGGAGTGATTCTGTCTGCGGAAGCAGTGGTTCTGGGTACCGTCGGAGTCGTCGGCCTGACGACCGGGCTGAGTATGGTGTCCAAATCCGTGAACAGTGAGCTTCAGGATCTGGCCTTTGCGATGCGTAGCCTCGACCAGAGTTATGAAATCCCGGCTCAACGCGGCTGTGGCGCCTACACCGCCGGATCATGTTTCCGACAGGAACCGGTCGAAGAGTCACTGGCCATTTTGTGCGACATCGCACGCAAAGCGGACCATGAAGAAAAGGAAGAAGCTTCCAGGGCCGAACGCCTCGAGAAACAGGTTCAGAAGAAAGAAGCGGAACGCAGGAGAAACAAGAAGCAGAAAGATCTTTGATCTGAAAACGATGTAGACGCAGCGGACAACCTCACCGCCTCTCTCTGGTCTCCCTCTCATAGCGTTGTCAATCTCGGGCGACGCGAACCAACAATAACGGCTCGTCGGATTCTCTCCCGGCGAGTTTTTTTGTTTTCCGGTAACAAGATCTGATTTCAGTGCTCGGTCAGTGATAGATTGATGGGTTGTGTGCCACTGGCTCTGCCAGTGTTTCATGCAGATGGAGAACACTGGCAGAGCCAGTGGCACACATCGAAGCGCGGTTGACAGAGGGCTAGTGTGTCGAGGAGAACTCGATCCAGCCGAATCGTTCTGGAGTATGAAAGCTGCCTTTCAGAGGCGGCGAAAATGCGAGAAACGCATTGTCGGAACGATCGTGCCGGAACAGGTTGATCTTCCATCGTGTTCCTGGCTGGGGCTTCGTTTCACTCAGAGCTGTCAGCGGAATCCGAACCTCGACGCGCCAGATTTTTGCCACTTCATCGATCACGACCGCCGACTCCGCGCTCGCCGTCCATTCAAAGTCTTTCTGCGGCAGATCAAGTTTCAGGTCAAGCGATTCACCGGAAGGAGCCCATTCAAATTCCGTGTAGCGATTGATCTTGTCAGGTTCGGATCCGATAAATGCTTCAACGACATCGTAGTCCCACAGGCCGAGTCGTTCCTGTTTCGCTGGCGGTGTCCAGATGCTGAGTTCCCGGTATGGGCATTCATAGCTTAGATACAGAAACTTGTCAGACCACAGCACTCGCACGGGTGTGCTGAGTTCTGGTCTGGCCACGCTGTCTGTCGATTGATACTCAAGCCTCACGGGAATGGCTTCAGTCCACTCAGATTCGTCGAGTTTCCCGTCGGGCACAAAGTCGTGATCGATATGCTGTGCAAAAACCGTCGGTAACGGAATCGATCTGGCAAACATGCGGTGAGCATTGTCAAAATAGATTTTGCGGCAGGCCTCCGGTGAGAGTCGGATGCTGTTGATGAGCCAGTTTCCCTGGATTGGCGTCATGTGCGCCCAGTCGCGGTCATCCGTTTCCATCCAGCGCCAGCACTTCATGAAGAACTCAACGCCGTCGTCGTCGGTTGGATTCTCTGAGTCACCGCCCGAGCCCAGGATCAGTTTGTTGTAGACCATGAAGTCCGTCGCAAACAGAATTCGGTCCTGATATTTTTCGAACAACTTCCGCACGCGGGCCGGATCATGGCGTCCCAGTTCAGGAATTCGGGCGGCCATGTCGGCGTACATGTTGGGATAGCGTTCGAGTGACTGCTCAACCCAATCAAGATCTTCCGGGTTGTTTGCAAAATGCACGCACACAAACGTGGTCTTTGCGTTGCGTTCGATGACTCGATTGAGTGCGTCCAGAAGTTCCATTCGAGGCGGGTGTTTCTCGGGGTCTCCGAACCACCAACTGCGGTGGTCCTTGAGTTCTGTCCAGCGTTCGTTTGAATCATCGTACGGCAGCCAAAACGCTTTCGGATCACCGACGTGAATCGAAACCGGCATTCCAAGTTCTCCGCAACGCTGCCAGACCGGATTGAGCTTTTCGTCGTCGATCCGAATCAGTTTGCCGCTGCCGTCCTTCAGAAACAGCCCAAGCCGTTTGAATTCCTTGAGCCCCGCAGCACCCAGTCGATGTCCCTCATTGATTTGCTCAACCGCTCGATTGCTCCAGTCTGCATCATCCCAGCCACTGTAATCCAGCAACATGTGATGCATGAATCGACCGGGGTATAGTGAATCCGCCAACGACTTTGCTTTTTCGAAATCCGAGGGCTGCCCGTCCTTTGCCGTCACGGTGCCCGCGCCAAGAATCACGCCGATCCCGACGCCGGATCGATCCAGGATCCCGACGGCTCGCTGAAATCGTTCCGGAGCAGCTTCGATATGCTGATGCAGATCAATAATCCGGCGCTCTTTCCGCCAGACATCAAACGAAAATGCATCGACCTGCGGATCGCCCAACGCAGCGGCGGCTGCTGCCCCGGACGGCTGTTGCGCGACGCACATTCGTCCATTGCAAAGCACAGCGACAACCATCGCGGCCGCGAAGACATACGACACAGATTGAAACGCCAGGCATTGGAACTTCATTTTCGTGGCACTCCCGGAGAGAATACAGGAATTGCAATGTATCGGCAGGGCACGAGCGTGACGAGTGTCCACGGCAGAGTACAATCGATGGGTACGGTCTCGGATTTTCGTAGGCCGAACCGAACGGAGTGAGTTCCGGCGATTCGACGCTGCCGGAACTCGCGATGCTCGGTCCGGCCTACAAGTCGCACTGACCAATCAGTGCATCATCGCGTAGGTCTCACAATCCTGTCGTTTCCAGCGAAACGTGGTCGTTCGGAAAGCGGCGGACACTGTTATCATGGCAGTCTGGTTGTATGCACCAATCTGAAACACGTGGAAGGCACGAGAATGCGTCCGGATCCAACTGAGTGTGCCTTGTTTTACAGGGGATACATCGACCAGATTCCCGAAACGGATATCGTGAGTGTCCTGCAGTCGCAACTCAGCGAAGTCTGTCAATTCTGGCGAACGATTCCAGAGGAAAGGGCGACGAGCGTCCAGTTGCCTTACAAATGGAAGGTGCGACAGGTGCTTGACCACCTGGTGGATGGCGAACGAATCTTTGGCTATCG
>CAZFDW010000051.1:0-22127 GCA_964517865.1 uncultured Chitinophaga sp. | reverse complement strand
GGGAAATGGTCACGTTTTGATCTTCCAGCGGCTGCCGCAGAACTTCCAGTGTTCGCCGATTGAATTCAGGCAACTCATCCAGAAACAGAATCCCGTTGTGCGACAGACTGATCTCACCCGGCTGTGGAATGCTTCCACCACCGACAAGTCCAGCTTCGCTGATCGTGTGATGCGGCGAACGAAAAGGTCGGCGGAGCAACAACGGCTGGCCCGGTTCCAATTGGGCGACCGCACTGTAGATCCGCGTGGTTTCAAGACTTTCTTCGGGTTCCAGTTCAGGCAGGATCGTGCAAAGTCGCTGCGACAATAATGTCTTGCCGGTACCGGGTGATCCGATCATCAGCAGATGATGACTTCCAGCGGCCGCAACCGTGACGGCTCGTTTGGCCATCTCCTGACCTTTGACGTCCACGTAGTCGATTTCATAACGTCCGAAGTCTCTTCGTGCGTGGTCCCAACTGAAGACGACCGGCTCCAGCGGCAACTGCGCCGTCAGAAATCCAACGGCTTCAGCCAACGTGCCGACGGCGATGACATCAATCCCTTCGACGACCGCAGCTTCCATCGCGTTGGCGGCTGGCACGACGATGTGCGTGTGTCCGGAATCTCGCGCGGCGAGTGCCATTGACAGGACACCTTTGACCGCCCGCAGACTTCCGTCGAGGGCGAGCTCACCGATGTAAATGGCTTTGCGGCTGAAATCCTGTTCGGCCTGCCCGTCAGCCGTCAGCAATCCGAGCGCAATTGGCAGATCCAGAGAAGCCGCGTCCTTGGGAAGATCTGCCGGGGACAAGTTGATCACGACGCGGTCATCAGGTCGCCGATAGCCGCTGTTGACCAGCGCGCGCTCGATCCGATGAACACTTTCTTTGACCGCCGCTTCCGCAAGTCCGACGAGAATCGTCTTCGGCAGCGCGCCGGGCGAAATATCGACTTCGACTTCGACCAGACGCGCTTCGATGCCAAACAGAGTGTACGTTGCAAGTCGCGAAAGCATGTCAGGATTTCTGCGCGGACGGGTGAAAGAATCACTGGTCCTCGTAGTGTGACGGTCTTTGGCAATCGTTGCAATTCAAGCAAGGTGATCTGATTTCGACAACGACGCAGGCAGCCTCACCGCGATTCGAGATCGTATCTCGCCGCAAACGCCACGATTTCTACCAATCCAGCACCTCAATCAGGTTGCTGAAATCGTCGGTCCACAACACTTGACGATTCTGTGGCAGTGAATCACGAGCCGCAATTTCTTCGAAGCGCGGGCGGTTGAGTAATTCTGCGTCACGGGCGAGCAGCACCCAGCGACTGCCGGGATCGATGAGGCTTTGCGCGCCGGTGCCGGAATCCATGACCGGAGCCGTTTCCAGTGTGATCGCATAAAGCCCGCTCACGCTCGCCAGCGCATCGGTGACGCGACGAAGATCGAAGTGCAGATTGGAAATATGGATGGCAATCAGGCCGCTCGGACGCAGGTGTCGAAGGTACGACTGCATGGCTTCCTGTGTCAGCAAATGCGTCGGAATCGCATCCCCGGAAAACGCATCAAGCACCAGCAGATCGAATTCCTGCGGCGCTTCATTTTCAAGTACCAAGCGCGCGTCGCCATGGATGATTTCTACCGTTGAAGGGCAGTTCTTCAGAAACGTGAAGTGCCGCTGCGCTAAATATGTCACGTTTTGGTTGATCTCGTAGAATCGAAAGGTATCGCCCGCTTTGCCGTACGCCGCAAGTGTGCCGGCCCCGAGTCCCACCAGTCCGATCCTGAGCGGAGTCCTGCGGTCTCGCAGTTCTTCAATGGACCGTCCGACGCCCGTTTTGAAACCATAGTACATCGTTGGCAGACTGGGGATTCCTTTTAACTGGATCCCGTGCATGATGCGACCGTGACGCAGCACCACCGCGTCTTCGATGTCATCCGTTTCAACTTCCAGCACGCCATAAAAGTTGCGAACCATAGCGATCGATTCGGTGTAGTTCATAATCGCCGCAGCGAACACGGTGCCGACTCCCGTGAACAAGGCAATCGCCAGTCCGGTCCAGAGCATCGGAGGGCGCTGATCTTCAGACGTCCAGCCGCGATGATCGGAGTACACAATCACGGCGATGACGCACGCCGCCAACAGTCCCAGATAGTGTTCCCAGAATGCCGGGAAAATCATCGGTGCCAGCAGTCCCACAAACAGGCCTCCACCCGCGCCGCCGGCGGACAGGGTAAGATAGAATGCAGTGAGTGATCCGGGGTCAGGTCGCATTCTGGCAAGTTCACCATGGCACAACATGCAGATGCTGAACAAAGTTCCGAAGTAGATCGCCAGTTGCAATGGCAAAAATGTGCTCGACCCGAAACTCTGCAACCAGCAGACTGCAAGGACCAACACCGCAGTTCCAAATGCGTACCAATTGCGTCGATACCAGCGGTCACTTTCGAAACACAGGATAAAGGACAGCAGGTACAGCGAAAGCGGAATCACCCATAAGAATGGAATCACAGCGACGTCCTGACAGACCTCGTTCGTTTCTGCCAGCAGCATTGTCGAAGCGACCATCGCCAGTGAAAACCAGACCGCATAAGTCCCGACAGTCACCGGCCGGGACTTCCTGTTCACATGTCCTGCTGGTTCGGCACGTTGCTGGATGTCCTGCGGCAGTCGCCACAATCGGACGATGCATGCCACACACAGCGCCGCAAACACGCAGAAACCGACAGACCAACTGTTGGCCTGAATCGAAATCCGCATCAGTGGCTCGAACAGAACAGGATATGACAACAACGCCACGAGCGATCCGGCGTTCGAGAGTGCGTACAACCGGTACGGCGAAGTCGTGGGCTCAATCAGGCTGAACCATCGCAACAGCAGAGGCCCTGTGGTGGACAGGATAAAATATGGCAACCCCACCGTCGAAAGCAGCAACAACGCGATCCGCAGTGTTGGTGATTCCGCCGCGACAGGTTTCCATAAGATCGATGGCAGAATGTTCAGGAATGCCAGAGACACAACCAGCAAGGCTGCGTGGAGGATCGCCTGCCAGCGAGTCGGCAACTTTGCTGTCAGCAGGTGCGAATATGCGTAGCCACCGCAAAGCAGCGTCTGAAAAAACAACATGCATGTTGTCCAGACACTCGGCGTCCCGCCGAACCACGGCAGGATGGCTTTGCTGATCAGCGGCTGAATCTGAAACAGCAGGAACGCGCTTACGAAAACCGTGGTGGCAAACAACACCCCGGATCCGCGCATCTGGTGACGTATCTTCGTCATGGTGTTTGACTCATGCGATCCAGTGCTCTGTCAATCGTGTATTGATGTGTGCCACTGGCTCTGCCAGTGCTTCCTGCAAATGCGGCGCACTGGCAGAGCCAGTGGCACACAACCCATCGATCCATTGCTGCCAGCGCACTAGCCCATCCCCATTTTTGCGATCGCATCCTGCAAGCCGGGGACGTTCATGCCTTCGGCGATGTCGGCCATTTCGGCTGCGGCCGCAAATTTGGATTTCTGAAGGGCTTCATTGGCAGCAGCGTTAACCAGTTGCTCGATCATCTGTCGATCTCCCGACGCGATGAGATTTTGATCAATCGAAACGCTGAGCACGGTCATTTCACCACTGACGACAATTCGTACAAGATCCGGCCCGGCACTGCCTTCCGACCTCAGCTTGCTGACTCGTTCTTTTGCCGCCGCCACCTTGCCCTTGATCTCACCGGCCTGTTGCATAATGTTCGCAAGGTTTTTCAATCCACCAAACATTCCGGATCCTTTTTTAAATGTCTGAAATCCTGAGAATTCAGCGACGGTCAAATCCGCTTATTCGTCCGCATCGTCACTCTCTGTGGTCGCCACCTGCACGGCTGGCGCGGCCGTGATTCTAACAACCGTCGCGCCGAATGCTCCTATCACTTCACGCACAAACGGATCACTGGCAGGATCGACTTCCCCCATCAGATTTCGAAGTGGTGCGGTCGGTCGGGGATCGGCTTCCGCCTGTTGACTCCGCGAATTCGACGGTGCCGCATGTTCGGGATTCTTCGGCGTGGAACTGGATGGTGGACAATCAACAGTCGCCACCTTTGCGGATGTTTTTTGTGGTGCCGTCAGTCGTAATGCGATGGAAACCGTGCGTCCCGTCAGTCGCAGGATCTCAGCTTCAATGCGACCACGATTGTCGGCCTGATCGAGTGCCTTTCTGGCAAATTCACTGGTGGCGTCCAGTAGAATTTCAAGGCGATTTTCTGGACCCAGCTGCAGGCCGCTGGCTTGCTTGAAGCCCGCAGAAATTGTCAGCCCCAGTGTACTGACAAGCCTCTGAAACAACGCCGGGCAGTTGTCCTGCGTGAGTTCGATCTCTGGCGTCACAGCGATGGGGGCTTCGGCCAAAATCGCGGCAGCATCCCGGATTTCGGTGGACTGATCCGACTGATCGATCGGATGATCGTAGTTTGTGTCAGCGGCAACCACAGGTGGTGCGATGTCAGCAGGCTTCAGCCGTTCAATGTTTTTTTTTTCCGCAGTCGGCAACGCGGCAGCAGGCGATGCGGAAAGCGTTGGTGCCGCCAAATGAAGAGCGGGCAAATCCGGCAAAGCCGGTAATCGCCCCGACAACAGATCGCTAATGGCACTCAGGTTTTCCAGCAGGGACAACTGCACCATCGCCATTTCCAGGACGGTCCGCGCGAACGTACTCCGGAACATCTGGTTCTTGCCGTCCGACAGAATCTGAAACGCCGCCATCACGGAATGCATGCTCAACCGCGCTGCCTGCTTCATCAGAGTTTCACGATGCCGTGTCGCCACGCTGCAAAGTGAAACCGTGTCTCCGCCACTCAACGTGACCATCAAGTCACGCACATATCCGATGGCCTGATCCATGAGTTCGCCGGGCTGGACACCAGTCGCGAATGACTCATCCAGTTGAGCCAGGACTTCACCCGGACGATGTTCGACAATCGCATTGAACAGATTGACCAGACGTTCGTCACCAGCGGTTCCCAGCATCCGGTGGACGTCTTCAGCCGACACGGTGCCATCACTGAACGCCAGTAACTGATCAAACAGCGACTGACTGTCGCGCATCGATCCGCGCGCTCGACGCGCAACAAGTTCCAGGGCGTCTTCCGAAACTTCAAAGCCTTCGATTTTGGCAATTTCACGCAGCCGGTCTGCGATCGAGATATCGTTGATGCTGGAAAAATCAAATCGCTGACAGCGGGATAAGATCGTGTCCGGGACTTTGTTCGGTTCTGTCGTACAAAACACGAACTTGACATTCGGCGGTGGTTCTTCCAGCGTTTTGAGTAGCGCGTTGAAGGCTTCCTTGGTGAGCATATGGACTTCGTCGATGATGTAGACTTTGTACTCTGTCCGCATCGAACGGACGCCCACGTTGGCGCGGAGCGAACGAATATCATCGATCCCACGATTCGACGCTCCGTCAATTTCCAGCACATCGACATCGTTGCCTGCCGAGATCCCGTCGCAGATTTCGCAGTGATTGCACGGCACGCCGTCCTTCGCATTTGGGCAGTTCAGAGCCTTGGCCAGAATTCTCGCGGTGGATGTTTTGCCGACACCGCGCGCCCCGGTAAACATGTAGGCATGCGCGACTCGACCAGCCTTGATCGCATTCGTCAGTGCGCGGGCGACATGGTCCTGTCCGACGACATCGTCAAAAGCCTGCGGCCGGAATCGACGTGCCAGTACTGTGTAATGAGCCCCGGTTGTCAACTTGATGAACCCTGATTGAAATACGTGTGCCATGCATAGCAGCATGAAGAATACGGCGAGTGATCCGCCGAATCCACCGAACCAGACACGGAATCTCGGTCGGCGGCGCCTTTGAGCTACAGCGATGCATTCTGACGGATCGACGTCGCTTCATCTACCGATCGGACGGCGGCGATGGGACAGATTCGGGGGATTGGAGTTTTCGCAGCAATGTGTCGTATCCTGCGACACATTTTTCCCACGAAAAACGGGCGGCGAATGCGCGGGCATTTGCTGCCAGTCGGGCTCGTGTTGCTCGCGGAGCGTCGATGTCGCCGTTGTTTGTCACAAGCAGTTCCCGCAGAATATGAGCCAGACGCTGCGTATCGCCAGGTGGGAACAGCCGCCCTGTCTGACCTTCGTCGATGACTTCCAGGCAACCATCGACTGCAGACGCGACTACCGGCAGGCCCGCTGCCTGAGATTCCAGAATCACGTTCGGCAGGCCCTCCCATTTCGATGCCAGCACCAGCACCGTCGCCGCTTTCATAATCGACGCAACATCCGATCGCCAGCCGAGCAAACGCACATGGCCCTGAAGTCGTTTCTGCCGGATCAGGCTCTCGACGGCAGCCTGCAACGGTCCATCACCGACAAACACCAGTTTTCGATGCGCATGGCCGGATGGGTCCAGCCGCCGAAGTTCGTCGAATGCTTCGACGACATCCAGTGGGGCCTTTTGAGGACTCAGTCGGCCAACACACAAAATCACTTGATCATCGTCATTGCAGTGCAATTCACTCAGTGACACAACAACGGCTGCATCAATCTCTTCCAGATCCACGCCATTGTAAATCGTCTCGATCCTTTCCGCCGCGATACCACACACGTCGCGGTGAACCTGGGCAACCGATCGACTGACGGCAACATAGTGCGTGACATGCTGCTTCGTCAGCCATTCCGGGATACGCACTGACCAGCGACGATCGGCCACGCGCACGCCGCAGACGACGGTCCTGACACCAGCACGTTTCGCAGCCAGACGTCCCACGATGTTGGCCTGATGCAGAAATGTGAGCAGCACCGATGGCGGATCGTTCAGCAACGCCAGCTTCATGCGACGCACTGCGCGCAAATCCGCTGCTCCACCACACTGCAATGCCTCAACAGAGATTCCTGACCGCAACAACGGTTCCGCCAACGGCCCGGCATCCCGCAGACTGATCACACGAACGCTCCAGCCAAGAGACTTCAGTCCGATGGCAATTCTGACGAACGCCCGCTCGGCACCACCGACATCCAGCTCAGTGATGGCCATTGTGAGTCGGTTGGCGTCCGTATCAGGAGAATGCTTCACAACAAATCTGGCCCGAAAAATACGAGTTGAATCAAAATCCGCCAACATCAACAGACAAATCCGGGTCGCGGTTTACCTCTTCCGGATGCGAAACGGAATTGAAACGAGTATCCTGATGTGTGCCACTGGCTTTGCCAGTGCTTCATGCACATGGGAGCACTGGCAAAGCCAGTGGCACACAACCCATCAATGCATTCGTGAGAGAGCAATAAGCACCAGCGGAGAAGTTACTTCGTTTAACCGCGTGCCCATCGGGCCGCGCTTCGCTGCCAATCGCGGGGCGTTGCCCACGCGGTTAAACGATATTATGCCAAACTACTTCTGCCGAGGTGCTTAGTCTACGCCGAATGTTTATAGAATGCGCGAATATGGACATAATCCGCTGCCGTGTGTGGAGCCCAATATGAAAACACAATTGATCCTTGCCGTTTGGCTCGCGATGCATGCGGCCTTGTGCGCACAGGAAGCCAATACTGCCAGCAAGACGCCGAATTCTGTGGCGGAGACGGCCGCCGAAATCGATCGGTTGTTCTCGGATGCATGGACCAGCAACCATGTCGAACCTGCGCCCGCCGCGACGGATGAGGAATTCGTCCGGCGGCTGTATCTCGATCTTGCGGGGCGGATTCCGGCAGCATCAGAGACGCGGGAGTTTCTTGCCAGCACGTCGGCCGTCAAACGCACCGAGCTGGTCGAACAACTTCTGGACGGCCCGGCATTCGTCCGGCATTTCACGATCATCTGGCGCAATGCATTGATTCCTCAGGCATTCAACGAACCCGGCACGCGCGCCCTCGTGCCTGGTTTTGAAGCCTGGCTGTGGAAACATTTTTCTGAGGACACACCTTACGACCAGATCGTGCGTGAACTGATCACGACGCCGATTGACTTTGGAAACAATCAACCCGGTCTGCTGCAGTCTGCAAATTCTCCCAGTGCGTTCTTTATTGTCCGCCAACTGCAGCCGGAGAATCTGGCCACCGGCACATCGCGCGCCTTCCTTGGTGTGCGACTCGATTGTGCGCAATGCCACGATCATCCGTTTGACAAGTGGAAGCGTGATCAGTTCTGGAACATGGCTGCGTTCTATTCCGGGTTTCAGCAGCCTGACAATGCCGATCCCGACAATCCCGCGATGATGAACGTGCGCGAAAACAGCAGTGCCCATTCGATTCGAGTGCCTTCGACGGGAAATGTCGTCACGGCAAAATTTCTGACCGGCGTCGAACCGGAATGGAAAGATGATGCTCAGCCACGCAAAATTCTGGCGGACTGGGTGACGGCTCGCGACAATCCATGGTTTGCCAGGATGGCTGTGAATCGTCTGTGGGCGCAGTTTCTGGGACAGGGCATCGTACAACCGGTCGATGACTTTTCTGATAATAATCCGCCATCACATCCTGATGTTCTGGATTTGTTATCCGAACAGTTTATCGCTCACGATTACGATCTGAAGTTCCTGGTCCGTACGATCACGTCCACCCGTGTCTATCAGACGACGAGTCGCCAGACGCATGAGAGTCAGTCCGATCCGAGGCAATTCGCCCGCGCTGCGCTGCGAGGTCTGACGCCCGAGCAGTTTTTCGACAGCGTGGCCGAGGCCGTGGGATACTATCAGCCCTACCGCACTGACAACCCGTTTGTGATCGATGAGGATACTCCGCGCGGGCGGTTTCTGGAACTGTTTCGCGATGAAACAGAATCACCGCTGATGAAAGAGACGACAATCCTTCAGGCGCTTGCCATGATGAACGGAGAATTCATCGACAACGCAACGACGCTCGATAAAAGCCAGACCCTGCGTGCCGTTGCCGATTTTCCGCTGATGACGAATGACGAGAAACTCGACACACTGTTTGTCGCTGCTCTCAGCCGCCAACCGACGGATTCCGAACGAGCTTCCTTCACCAGATTCATCACCGACGGCGGCACCACCGGCGACGCAGAATCCGCGATGGCCGACATCTTCTGGGCACTCCTGAACAGCAGTGAGTTCCTGCTGAATCATTAGTCCGATTTGAACTGCCATTCAAATAACGATCAGCCGACCGCCGACGGGAATTGCTGCGGTGGTCGTGAGATTCTGACACCGGTCTGCTATTCTTGGTCGCCTCTGCGGCGAACCGGGATCTGAAAAGGTACGGTCATTACCAACACATCTCATTCTGACAGGTTCTGGACAAAACAGTGAACGACGATCAGGAAAGCTCATCGAAAACGATCTCGGGCGGCGAGCAACCGTCTGTTTCCGAATGGGTGTGTAGTCTGAAAGATGGCGATGCTGAGGCTGCTCAACTTTTATGGAATCGCTATTTTCAAAAGCTTGTCGAACAAGCGGAAAAGCGGCTTCGTTCGCATCACTGTCCCGAAGGGGCCGTCGTTCCCGAGGATGTTGCGGCATCGGTCTTTGAGAGCCTCTGGAAAGGAGCCAACCGGGGACGGTTTCAGCAGGTTACCGATCGGGATGAACTGTGGTGGCTGCTCCTGGCGATGACGCGGCGAAAGGTCGTCAGTCACATTCGACACTCGATGGCCCAACAGCGGTTTCCCGGGAAGATCTCTACGTCGCTGTCCAGTGCGTCGCCAGGCAGTCTCTATCAGGAACTTGTATCGGACGAACCGACCGTCGAATCTGTGGTGATGATGCGGGACCAGTTTTCTTTCCTGCTGAGCCTGCTTCGTGATGACAAACTCCGTCAGATTGCGGTTCTGAAGTTGGAAGGACACTCAAACGACGAAATCTGCCAGATTCTGGACATCTCATCCGCTACTGCGACGCGAAAGGTGAGGCTGATCAGGGAGACCTGGCAACAGGCGATTGATGAAGAAGGCACGGATCATGTCAAAACGTGACGAATCGACACGAATTTCTCACTTATCGTCGCGCAACGCTATCGATGAGCTTTGCGACGAATTTGAAGCATCATGGCAGCGAGGTGAACATCCGAACATAAGCGAGTACCTTCAGCGAACGGATTCCGATCTCTGGCCCGACTTGTTCGCTGAACTCGTTCGCTTGGACATGGAGTATCGATCGACGCTGGGTGAGTCGCCGACAATCAAAGAGTATGCAAATCGATTCCCTCAGTTCCAGATGGTTCTTATGGAACTGCGAATGCCTGTGTCGCAATCAAGTATTCAGCTTCTCGCTGACATGAGGGAAATTGGAAACTTCAAGTTGATTCAGAAGGTCGGTTCCGGATCATTTGGTGTCGTGTGGAAGGCATGGGATTCGAGGCTTGAGCGTGAAGTTGCTGTCAAGCTGCCGACCGAAAGGAGTCTGAGTCGCGAATACGCTGCAGAATTCCACCGTGAAGCGAAAGCAGCGGCGAAGCTCGATCATGATGGCATCGTGCGGGTGATTGCCTTTGGTACTGAGAGTGGCATTGCCTACATCGTTTATGATTTTATTCAGGGAGTCACGCTGCAGCAGTGGATGAAGCGCAATGAAGTGACTCCGAAGAAGGCTGCTGAACTTTGTAGTCAGGTGGCCAGCGCACTTTCGTATGCTCATGCTCAAGGTGTGGTGCATCGAGACGTAAAGCCGGGCAACATTCTGATCGATGAGGATGGGTGTCCGCACATCACGGATTTCGGTTTGGCGAAGCGCGACGATTCCGGTTCCACAGCGGCAGGCTCCGGCGTGATTGTGGGGACTCTGTCGTACATGAGTCCTGAGCAGGCCGAAGGAAAGTCAAACCAGATTAACGGGCGATCGGACATCTATTCGCTGGGTGTCATCCTGTACGAACTGCTTGCCGGCCGGCGGCTCTTTCAGGGAGATCCTCGAGAAGTAATGCAAAAAATTCTCTTTGCTGCCCCGCCGCCACTCTCGACAATTGTGAAAGGAGTTCATTCCGACCTGGAGGAGATTTGTCACAAGTGTCTTCAAAAGCAAAATAGTGACCGCTACCGAACCGCCGCTGAACTTGTGGTCGATCTGAATCGATTCGTCAAAGGCGAACCTGTGCATGTCCGCGCGGTGCCGCGTCGAGTTCGTTTGTCGCGGTGGCTCAAACAGCACTGGCGGTCCGTTGCGCCTGGCCTCGCCGTGATCGTGCTGGTGATCTTACTTGTGGTGCAACAGAATCACAAAAGCAACCAGAAATCAGGAGATTCAGAAGCAGGAACGGCGGGCACTGGAACGGTGCCGGAACCACTACCGGCGAAGTCATGGATGGTGCATGTGACCACTGAACCAGAAGGTGC
The DNA here is from genome assembly GCA_964517865.1 of uncultured Chitinophaga sp. GTDB lineage: Bacteria > Planctomycetota > Planctomycetia > Planctomycetales > Planctomycetaceae > SXXK01. The sequence continues at coordinate 10,865 of CAZFDW010000051.1, read as the reverse complement.
TGTCGTGGTCGCGGTTCCATGTGACTCGACGACAGGGGAACCAATCCCTTATCGCGCTGCTGGAATTGGTCAGCTCACTCCTGCCATCCTGGAACTGACGCCCGGGAGATACATCGTCTATGTAACGCTGCCGAGGGCGGAAGGACTGCGGACTCACGTGGTCCATCGAACGGTTCCTGGAGCAGGCGGTGAGTGGCCGTCGATGACAGCGGGCTGGGAGCGATTTGAGAGAGTCTCGTCAACCGACATCGAGTGGCCCGTGATCAGGATTCCGACCGCTGAATTCATCCGAGACATGGTCTATGTTGAGGGAACTGATGATTTTATGATTGACGGTCCGGAGGGTAAGCAAAGAGTTTCTGTCGCTCCATTTTACGTTTCCGCTCGGGAATTCACTTTTGGTGATTATCTAAAACTGTGCCCGGGAGCGATCGGAGAGGTCCCCGGGAGGCCTGCCCCTGATCAGCTACCGGAGAATTCGATGCCAGTTCGATATGATATGGCCGAACACTGGGCGGAAGAGTCGGGATGTCGGCTCCTGACGGATCGGGAATTCGCATTTCTCGCCAAGCTCGCGGACGATGCGCAAAGACAACGCGGACAACCACAGGAACCAGTGTCGCTGTTTGACGTGGCGGGTGGTTCTGCATTCGATGAAATCACGGCCGATCCGCCAATCCGCGGAATTCTGACCGGCTACGCTGAATGGACCAGTACGTGGCCAACATCGCCTCTTGTCCATTCATTCCATGAGACGGGTGCGGGGTCACCTGAGTCACCGCCACAACAACGGATCATCCGAGGGGGAGTTGTTGATTGCGAACCAGACGACTATCCGCGGGATCCGAATGGGACATGTGCGGCAACCATCTACGAACTCTACCCGCATGTCGGTTTCAGGCTCGCACGAAATGCGACGGAGATTGAAACGGAACCCAGGTGAATTGCTCACGTTTCAGAAGCAATCAATACCATGGATAACTCCTGCCCGAATGGCTTCGGACAGGAGCAGCAGCATGGTCAATTTCTGAAAAATCCGTGGAGCATCATGGTCATGACTTCACGGCTTACAGGGCTTGTATCCTGCATTTCGGTTCTTGTCCGAATCGTGCAGGCGGATAAAAGCAACGTCGTACATCGATGAGCTGAATTGCACCTGCAAGAGTCCCGGAACTGGAGTGTGCTGAACTCCACCGGCCCCGTCGCTCATGGTTGTAACGGCATTGCAGACCTGACATGGTTTCAACACTTTGACGCCGTTCGGCAGTGGACCGAAGATTTCAACTCCCAGATACGCTTTTACGCTCGGTTCGGTTACCTGGACTTGCCAGATAATTGCGTAGAATTCCTCGCAGACGCTGCCCACTGCGCGGTTCAGCACGACGACAAATGGCTTTTCGTACGACTGTGCGAACGCCGGGGTGAACTTGTAGCGGTCGTACAACTCGGTGTCAGCCTCTCTAGGCGCATAGGCTCTAAGGTACGCTTTGATTTTGTCCTCAGTATCCAATTCTTCATACGCGGCGGCGTTGTTTTTCGGGTTACCAATGTAGAGTTCGAATTCGGCCGAGGCCGCGCTCTCAAGGCTAATTTTGGCCGAGGCCACGCCACCCAAGTCTATACAGTTGACACATGAGTTCGAGGAACCGGAGCATGACAGCGCCAGTGTCTTCGGCCCTGTGTAACCCGTCGGATAATCATCGATGCAACCGGTCGGCGAAGTATGACAGACCATGGCATAATGAAACCAGTTTGTCCCCCCAACCGCATATAACGGCATCTTTGGACAAACACAAACCGCCGAACTCGCTGTATTTGCGATCGGAAATGCAAGACTCCACGTCAACAAAACTAACAGAAGCTTATTCATTCTTCATCTCCAGAGTTCAGGATAACGGGACGGGGTAATCCCTTACGGAATCAGTACTCCTTCAAGACTATTCAGCGTCGAATGTTCCCACAACCTGCGAGTATCATTCCGTACTTCCTGCAGTTGTGGTGCATCAAACACTTCAGGGTAGGGTATATCCGCATCTTTAGCATTCAACAAATCAAAGCTGGGGAGATTTCCCGCAGATTCTCCAAAAATCGACGTGGGTACGCGGCCCTGGTGATGGATTCAGCCACAGTCAGCATCTGGCCAGAACGCTCGATTCGGATACCCTGCAAGAGCCATTAGCCGATTTCGGCCACGACTTTGCCGTCTTCGATTCTGGCTTCGTACTGAGTCTGGCAGATACGTTGATTCAGGCAATGTTGTCCCGTGCCGACGTCGAACTGCCAGCCGTGCCAGGGGCAAGTGACGATGTTTCCGCGCAGCATGCCCTTACCGAGCGGACCTCCGGCGTGCGGACATATGCCGTCGAGCACATGAAAGGTACCCTCGATATTGAACACGGCAAAGATTCGGCCATCTGCCACAACTTCCGCACTGCTGCCCGGCGGAAGGGATGCGACATCGATCAAGGCGACTGCAGCCACGGTCTGTTGTTACTCCTGCTTCATCGATTTTGCCACGTCTTCGGCATTGCGCAGGACGCGCATCACGTTGCCGCCCAGAATCTTGTGGATCGATTCCTTGTCATAGCCTCGATTCAGCAGTTCCTGCGTGATCAACGGGTATGACGCGACGCTTTCCAGTTGTTCGGGAAGTCGTGGCACACCATCATAATCCGAACCGATTCCCACGTGATCGATCCCGGCAACTGCCACTAGATGATCAATGTGATCTACGACATCGTGCAGACTTCCGCGAGCTTCCTTGTCCAGTTTCAATTGCGCGGTCGGCACGATGAACGCCGAAAAGAAATTCACCATCACGACGCCGCCGTTCCTGGCAACCAGCGGCAGGACATCGTCCGGAACGTTGCGAGGATGATCACAGATGGCTCGAGCGCTGGAATGTGAAAAAATCACGGGCGATTTCGTGGTCGCCAGTGCCGCTTTCATCGTTTCTGGTGACACGTGCGACAGATCGACCAGCATGCCCAGTCGATTCATTTCCAACACGACGTCTTTGCCGAAGTCAGACAGGCCATGACTGATTGGTTCGTCAGTTGCTGAATCGGCCCACTTCAGCGATTTCGAATGCGTGAGCGTCATATAACGGCAGCCTTCATCGTAGAGTCGCTGCAGATTACTGAGTTCGTCTTCGATGCTGTAGCCACCTTCGACTCCCATCATGGATGCCACTTTGCCGGATTTGACGATGCGTTCAATGTCATCGGCCGTGGAAGCAAATTCAAATGTCTCCGGATACCGCCGCATCATGGTTTTCACGATTGAGATCTGATGCAGCGTCTGCAACAGTGCATCGCCGGTCTTATCGTGTTCGGCCGGGACGAACACAGACCAGAACTGTGCCTTCAAGCCGCCTTGTCGCAGCCGCGGGATGTCGGTGTGCAGAGTGGGCTGAGGCTTGGAAATATCGAGCGTGTCGAACGACGAATTTCCTTTGTCACGAATTTCCCACGGCAGGTCGTTGTGTCCGTCGAACAGCATTCCAGCCGAATGAATGGCGGCGGCTTCGGGTGTCAGGACGACATTCGGACGAGCCGCGTCTTCGGCCTGCGATGTCGTGGCATAAAGGGCCAACACTGCGGCAATCCACCATGAAGCGAAACAGCACGCGGTTGGCATTGGCTCGTTTAACCGCGTGCCCAGCGGGCCGCGCGAGCAGCATCCCGCTGGCTGGATTCCCAAGCGCGGGGCGTTGCCCACGCGGTTAAACGAATGTGCCATCCTCAACCGCGCGCGGTTTAACAAACTGAACCCGGATGATTGTTGTGGTCGTGTCATAAGATCGTGCCGCCGTGGAATCTGACCGATCCGACCGTTCAGACAGATCGGTCGGATCGCTGGCTGGTGAAGAGCTCGCGCATTGTTTCCGCTCGGACCACACTAACCGCTATCGCCCGATTAGTAAACCGCCTGGTCGTTATTTCTGCTGCCCTGCGGGATGCCGGGAGGGACGCTTTCGGGGCCGACGGGAAGGCCTTGCAGCAGGCGTTGTTCAGCGGCCTGGCGTGCAGGGCTGCGTGGACGTTCGTAGCCTCGGGGGGAAGATTCGGTTGACGGACCGATGTCCGGGTCAGGAAACGGATCCTGCCGACTGTAGGCGGCGTTTTCAGCAGCCGGGAATTGACTGTACCATGAGGGGAATCGAGTGAACTGTGGATTCATGCAGCCAGTGATACTTATCAATCCGGCGGTCACAACATGCAGGAACCACGCCGACGTTCGATAATGAAGTCGGTTTGATTTTGCCATGTGATTCGTCGTGGCATTCATAAAAATCGTATTCTGCTTGTTTTGACACTCTGGAATGATTTCACTAACGTCCTCTTTCGCAGATTTTCCTGCGGTCCCTTTGCATGGATGCGGGACGCGGCGAAGGCCACGGATGGCCGTTGCCGCATTGTGCGTTCACAGCTCATGCAGCTTTGAATGCACGAGCATTGGCCGCCCACTGAACCCACTCGGTCACTTCTGCAAGATCCGGTTTTCTGCCATCGCGAATAATTCGCTCGCCTTCACTGCTGTCTGAGAACGGTTCTACAATCGCCAGCAGATTTGCCGGGTTCTGTCCGGCAAGTGCTTCCGGGGTCGTGATCCCGCAGGCCACCAGAATCTGAGCATCGTGGCCACGGAGTTCCGGAATCTGACACATCAACCGCGACTGATGCTGCCATTGCTGAATCACTTGCGGCGTCATACGGCGATGGCTCAGCTTTTCAGAAATCCTGTCCGCTGTCATGTTCATCAGATCTTCTACCGTGCGAATGCCGATTGCTTCAAGCATCTGAACTGTGCGAGGTCCAATCGACGGTGCTTTTTCGATACTGCTTGCCCGATTCAGAAAGAATCGCAGGCCACCGGAACGCTCGGCAACTTCCGATGTATCACCGTCTGCCTCAATCGTCTCCGTCTTTAATCGCGAGGTCTGACGGCGGCGGCGTGCCAGGCGTTGTGCGCGGCGTTCTTCGACTTCCGCGTCCCCGTTGATCAGGCGACGACGACGGCTACGCGGTAATCCTGCGTCTCTTTGACTGTGATCCTCACGCGACATCGCAGCCGTGGCACCTACCGAGCTGGAATGGGCTGCTGCCGTTGTTGTGCGTGGCACTGTGCGCGGTGTTGATCGCACAGAAAACCGAGAACGATTGTGACGGGCTTCTTCAAGCGAACGAGTGAATTGCCCGAAGCGAGCCCAGTTGATTGCCTGCTGCCGATCGATCAGGCGTCCTCCGCGACGGTAGCGACTTCCGGATTCGGATCGCTGAAATTCCAAGACTCGATCGAACACTGTTTCCGGCCGCAATCGGCTGAGTTCTTCGGCGCTGCAGATTCCTGAGGCGTACAGTAAAGCGGCATCACTGCGACGCAGCATCGGGACGCGAGTGGTCAATTCCGCCTGGCCTCGCAAAGCGTGCAGGCGATCGATCGACAACTGGAAACCTTTCAGGCGAGTTGTCTCCTGAAGCTGCGGAACCGTACGATTCAACAGATCATCGATCGTCAGAATTCCGGATGTTCGCAGCGCTTCCAGCTCACCCAGCGTGATTCCGGCAAGGTCTTCCACACCGTGATCGACTTCCAGATAAAACAACCAGTTCGTGCCGATCGGATGGCTCGCCGCCTCGACCGACTGCGGGGGCACCGGCTGCGGCGTGACCGGATGGATCACGATCGGACTGACTTCCATGACCGGTTCGACGTACGCATGCAGTGCCGGCGGCGGCATCACAGGTGGCAGCGCGACGGGAGCAGGTTTTGGCTGTTCGGCTCGATAGTCAAACGTCCGCACGTCGGCATTGAAACGTGCGAACAGGTCGCGCACGTCTTTCTGGCACGTGAAGAATACGATCTGATGCCCCTGTTGAGCCAACTCAGTCAATAACGTCACGGCCGCATTGGCTCGTGCATCATCCGATGTTACAAACACGTCGTCCAGAATCAGCGGCACATGTCCCTGAGTTTCCGAACGCACCTGAATCAACGCCAATCGCAGCGCCAGGCCGATCTGATCGCGAGTCCCGCGACTCAACTGCTGCAACGTCAGGTCTTCGCCCGCATGAGTGGTCTGAACCAGAATTCGATCAGGCAGCACGCCAGAGACGCTGCGGCACTCGCCATCGGTCAGCCGTTGAACGTACTGCGAGGCCAGATCAAAAACTTTGGAATGACTGCGCCCCTTCAGGCGTTCGATCACTTCCCGCAAACTCGCTTCGGTGCGATCCAACTGGCGGCAATGGTCTTCCAGCAATACGATTTCAGATTCCAACTGCGCGATTTGAGAGCGAAACGCATCCAGTTGTTCCAGTGTTGCCCCACCCGCCAGTTCCTGACGCAGGCGTTCCAGCTGAATGCGTTTGTGGCTGCGTAAGTCTTCCGTTCCACAGCGTTCTGCTACCAAACGGCCGCATTCGGGTCGCAAACGTACGAGCTGAGCTTCCACTTCCGCAGCCGTCCGATATCCTGACAAGGCCTGAGTGTCGGGGGCCGGCAATTCCTGATGCCCGGTGAACTGACAGGCCATATCACAATTCGGAATTGCACCTTCGGCAAGAATGTTTTCCGCACGTGCAAGTTCCGATCGCAGAGTTGCAATCTCTGTTTCGAGCAGACGTTCCATTTCGACAGCGCCCGAACAGGTTCGTTCGGCAAGCATGGCCTGCAGCGATTCGACATGTCGCGCGGTCGCCTGTTCGTGCTGACCGAAATAGGAACACAATGCTGCGATTTCGCCCCGCAAATGTCGAATCAGGTCGGCATCGTCTTTGCGTTCGGATTCGGAATGCGTCGCTCCACCGAGTCGCTCCCACAGCGTCTGTGTACGTTCTTCCAGTCGAGAGACAATCGCGCGGATGGATTTTGCCGAATCTGCCGGCAGCATTGTTCGATCCTGAGCCGCATGACGTGACTGGCTTTCGCGCGATATGAGTCCTCGAATTTCCCGCCAGCGTTCCAGCCTGGCAGTGACAATGCGTATCTCCCCTTCGATCGCCTGGCGATTCAGTGGAAGTACACTTCGACGACGGAGTTCGACGAGAAGCTGTTCAAGCCTCAGAATCTCAGCATTGATCCCGCAACTGCGCGTGTCAATGCTTTCGATAGCTGCAGTTGCTGCGTCGATTTCGCGAATGAGTTGTTCGACACGCTCGGGCAGGTCAGCGGCCGGGCGTCGCAGGGCTGCAATCTGGCTCTGCAAATCGCCCTGACGGCGGCGAAGCTCGGAAATGCCATGGACGATGCCTCCCTGAACTCCGTTTCCATCACGATCGCGAATCGTTTGAATCAGCGCGGCTTGCGCCTGCCGAAGTTCAGGATCATTTTCGCCGGGCCCCATGCCGGATTCCATACAGAGTCGCGTCAGAACTTCGAAGCGTTCCGCTTCTTCATAGCCGACCGTGAAGACTTCACGAAATACATCTTCCGTAACCCAGGCCGGTAGCAGATTTCCCAGCCCTGAAGCTGAAAGCCGATCCCATTCGTCGGTCACGGCGAATTGTTCGCTGGAACTTCCCGACCAGGAGCGAGTCAATGTACGTGGCCCACCCACTGTTTGAATCCGCGCGTGGCCGGATTCCGCATGAAGTTCCGTTTGAGTCCACGGCGCGTTGCGACGATACCCGTACAGCAGGCCACGGAGAAACCGGACAAATGTCGATTTGCCGGCGCCATTGGGTCCCCAGAGCAAAGTCACACGATGCGACAGCTTTTCGACCGCAACGTTTCTGAGCGAACCAAATTTATCAATTCGAACATCCGTGAGTTGCATCGCTGCCATCCTAACCTGAAATCAATCGCATGGTTTTGCTTCGTCGCCGAAGAACATGTAATGTCCAGCACGGTTTATGCCACTCGCCGCAGCAGATCCAGACCGACTGCCGCTTCGCTCCCCGCACCCAACGGAATTCCGGCTGAGCTGCTCTCGATCAATCTGTTGCGGTGGCTGAATTTCAGAATTCGCTCCCGCACGACTGCTGTAAATTCCTTCACAGCAATCGAAGGATGCTGACTGGCATCGACCGTGCTGTTGTCGGAAAATCGAATTCGATGCGGCCATGCTCCGGAATGCCCGGCGTGCAGACTGCTGCGAAGATCTTTCAGCAGTTCAAACTCGCATAACGGTTCCATCATCGCACCCGAAAGTCTCAACTGCCCGTCGATCACCCATTCGACAACCATTGTGCAACGGCCATTCGTGGACAACAATCGGCTGCGATCACGAAGCATCTCGCCCAACTCCGATGCCGCCATTCCCTGTCGGCAGGAAACCAGTTCCTGAGCAAATCGAATCACATCCGTTACACAGGCGCGGGCCGTAAGCAACTGTCGCGACAGGTCCGCATCAACCAACTGGCAGCCGAAAGTACCCCGCTCCATCGGACCGATGGACTGGGGACAACCGGCGGACATTCGCAGCAGTCGGTCATGTGCTGAGGCAACGCCTTCGATGGAATCCGAAGTCGATGATGGCATCAGCGAAGGGACGGCGACATATGCCAGATCAGCCTGAGGGCGACGACCGGATTCCGAGCCGACTTCGATGCCCAATGCGCCCGTGCGACCGGGAGTCGATGCTGGCGACACGTTGTACTCGATTCGCTCCGCACCGTTTAACCAGACATCCAGGCGTTGTCCGGGGGGCACAAGAATGGCGTCTAATCGACGCAGAGCCGCGTGATCAGATTCCGGGTGGCCAGCAATCACAAGTTGAATCCCGTGTTCGCGAAGAGCCAATGTCCGCGCTTTAAGCCATGTGATGGCAGGACCCAGATCTTGATTGGATTCCGTCAATTTGCCCGCAATCAGCAGCAGGTGACAGCGGCCAGCAATGGCGGCTTCAATGACATTGGTGACAGCCGTTCGAACCGCAGAACCGGCCGCTTTTCGTAGCCAGTCGGGACTGTCGGAGAGCCCCGAGATTGGCGAACCAAGGCGAAGTGAGTCAGTATGTAAGAATCGAATGACAGACATCCATGCCTCCCTGCAATGGAAGAATGCAGAACCTCGAGCGCAATCCGTCGCGCGCGGTGCAAACAGTCTGATTGTACAGAATTGCCTGAATCGTGCCTATAGCATTTCGGCAAAATCCGCCGAAGCCAGATTTGCAGCCCCTGAATCCGCCGGAACTGAAAACCTGCCTTGTAGCCGGATTCGTCAGAATTCGGGCACGCAGGGAATTCTGACGAATTCCCCTATCGAAATAGTGCAACGACTGAGTGAGACGCGACACCATGCTTCGGTGTCACGGAACTTCTTCGCGTGGGAACATCGAAAACGCAGCTGCGTTCGGTTTTCGTCGCGGAGTAAATTCGCTACCGTGCGGAGCACAAATCGCTCAATGGACCGAGTTGGGCGAACTTCCCACCATCACCAACCTGCCTGGAGCCCCTTAATATGCTCGTCAAAGCGATTTTTCTTCCCTCGCTTCTGTCCGCGATCTTTTTCAACCTGTGTAACGTCAGCCCTGCTGCCGACGTCCCGGAAGGTTTTCATGCCATTTTTAATGGAAAGGATCTGACGGGTTGGCACGGAATGCCACATTTTGATCCGCGTGATCTGGCAAAGATGACACCTGAAGATCGTGCGAAACAGATCGCTGAATGGACCGCAGATTCAAAGATGCACTGGTCCGTTGATAACGAAGAACTTGTCAATGACGGACATGGTGCCTATCTGGCGACGGACGGGGAATACACCGACTACGAATTGCTCATTGATTACAGGACAGTACCGCTGGCCGACAGTGGTATCTATCTCAAAGCAAATCCTCAGGTACAAATCTGGGACACGACAGAAGAAGCCAAGTTCAACCTTGGTGCAAACAAGGGCAGTGGTGGACTCTGGAACAACAGTGCTGGTGCGGAAGGCAAGGATCCTTCCGAACTCGCCGACAAGCCGTTCGGAGAATGGAACAGCTTCCGGATTCGTCAGATTGGTGCGCGGACAAGTGTGTGGCTGAACGGCAAGCATGTCGTGGACAATGCGATCATGGAAAATTACTTTGATCGCGAGAATCCATTGTTCCGCAGTGGCCCGATCTGCCTGCAGACGCACGGTGGTGAAATCCGTTGGCGGAACATTTACCTCCGGGAGATTCCGTCAGAAGAAGCCAATCAGATTCTGGCTGCGAGCCAGACTGACGGGTTTGAGTCAAAGTTCAACGGTACCGATCTGGCAGGCTGGGGAGGTGCCTCGGAAAATTACGAAGTCGTCGATGGAGCAATCCGCTGCAAAGCCGGTCACGGTGGCATTCTGCATACAACGGACGAATACGCCAACTTTGTCGTTCGCCTGGAATTCGTGGTTCCTCCGTCAGGCAACAATGGTTTGGCCATTCGCACCGATGGCACCGGCGATCCGGCCTACGCGGCAATGTGCGAACTGCAGGTGCTCGATTCTGAGCACAAGAACTACGCAAACCTGGACGCACGTCAATACCACGGATCGTCCTACGGCATGGCGGCTGCCAAACGTGGCTTTCTGCGGCCAGCGAATACATGGAATTTTCAGGAAGTCACAGTAAATGGCAGTACGATCAAAGTGGAACTGAACGGCAATCTTATCCTGAATGCCGATCTTTCAAAAGTCACTGAATACATGGCAAATTCACCGCACCCGGGCAAGGATCGAACCAGTGGGTTCTTTGGATTCGCAGGTCACAACGATCCGGTCGCGTTCCGGAACATCAGCATTAAACGGTTGCCATAACAACCTTGATGCAGGCCGACAATTTGCTGAGACACGTGCGACAAAAGTCGCTTGGTTGGAATTTGGTTTTGTTGACCGACGCGAAAATTTTCAACGGCCCGCTGCCGGGCTAAGGGCTGGGGTACAAATCATAGTCTGGTATTGTT
>CAZFDW010000050.1:0-22222 GCA_964517865.1 uncultured Chitinophaga sp. | reverse complement strand
GAAACAACTGCGTGGCCTACACTGAAGCTGACTCAGCTATTCCCATGGTTTGCCCAGGACGACAACTCCGATTGCCGTGCCTATTGCGGAGGTCGTCTCAATGCATACCGCTGCCGAAAAGCGTAGGCCACCCGTGTTTTCATGACAAGCGCCTGTAGCTCAGCTGGATAGAGCCAACGCCTTCTAAGGCGATTTAGGTAGCCTTGTTTCGAATGCTTTTCCTGTGTTTTATGCGGTTTGAGCGTCTCAGATTAGTTCAGAAAAAGCTCTAAAAACCATCGTTTCGGGTGTCGCGACACCCGCCCAGCTTGTAGGTGTGTATGTTTGGATTTACCGTATGATTGTGCGGACCTGCTGAAATCGCCGATTCTTCTGGACACCCCGTCATTCACTTGACTTTCCTTACAGGTATCGCAAAATTGCGATAGGAAATGCATATGCCTGAGACGAAAATACAGGTGTATCAGGATGATGCTGGTGACATTCCCTTTTGGGAATGGATGAAGTCTCTACCTTCCAGTTCGGAAGACGATGTGGTTGAAGAAGGCGAAGAACCGAACAACCCTTATGCAAAATGTGTTGCAGCCATCCGAAGACTCCAAACGCTCGGTCACGAATTGCGACGTCCTCATGCAGATATCTTACGCGAGAACATTTGGGAACTTCGGTGGCGCGTGAAAACCGTGCAGTATCGAATCCTGTATACCTTCGTTGCCAGAAATACAGCGTTACTTCTGATTGGCTGCACAAAAGAAAAAGTTGTTCCCCCAAAGCTGATAACCAAGGCTGTGACCATGCGGGACAACGCAAAAAGAAATCCATCTGTTCACGTCGCACAATTTGGTGAATAAACATATGCCCATTAAAACAGATCCCACTGATTTTGGAGCGTTTCTTGATCGCCAAGTGAAGAGCGATCCGGCCTTGGCACGATCCGTTGAAATCGCTGAATCTGATCTCTGTATTGCTGAAGAGATCTACAAGCAACGCAGCGCGAGGCAGTTAAGCCAAACCCAATTGGCAAAAGCCATTGGTACCACGCAAAGCGTAATTGCCCGGCTGGAGGACGCTGACTATGACGGCTACTCGGTGAGGATTCTGCAACGTATTGCTGTAGCTCTGAATGTCAAGTTGGAAGTGCGGCTTGTCAATCCATGCGAGACAACGTCATTTGTGTTTAGCACGTCGTCGTCCGAGAGTTGTTCGGCATGGCCGACATTTGTTCCAACAGAGATTGATTAGGCTTTATGAAGAAAAAACCGATCACAAAGTCGAAGAGGAAGCCGCCAGTCAAAGCCATAATGGATCAATTCGAGATCTCGTTGGTGCGACTGTTGAAGTCGGCAAGTGAACTGAAAATATCCGAGAATATCCGACCGCCTTTTTCGACCAATATTGAATTCAAAGTTGAACTAGCCGAGGGACCAAAGCACAAGATCGCTCTTGTCAACGTTAGTTGTCTTGCGACATTAAAGCCAACGAATGGCGCTGCTAACCTCGACGGCACGCAGGTCTCAGTGATGTTCCAAGTTGTTTTTAAGGCAAAAGAGAATTTCCCGACTCTGTCAGATGACGACCGAAGGTCCATGGTCATGGATGGTTGTGTGATTGCATGGCCTTACATCCGGTCCCATATTCAAGCAACTTTCTCTACGATGGGCCTTCCACCAGTCGTCCTTCCACTGAATCATCCATGACAACAAGGGGCCACGCTTACACGCCCCGGTGGCATCGAACTACTGCCCGGTGCCAAGTTGACTGCGAAAAAACGCAAGAAACAATAATACCGATCAATTCCCCTTCACCGCCCGCCGTTTCAATTCAGCTTCCACCGCTTCCACGCTCTGTACATTCACCAACGCTGCTACCGCTGGCCACAGCATCCGTGCGACCACAGGATGGAGACTGGCTGGAAGTGATTATTGACTTCCACCTGATCTGGAAGTGATCACTGACTTCCAGTTGCAAATCGACCGCACAGGATCGCGTCTGCGTCTTTCGTGTCGGGTTCGATGTCCGGGGTGTCGCAATTTTCGACGCCATTGGAGCATAACACCGTGCTCTGCAGTCCACAGTACAGCTTGGGCTCGTCAATCATTCAGTTAATAGTGGCGTGTATCCGTCGCGACGGTTTCCGCTCTCATCCCATTTTTGCTCGAATCCACTTTCGTCGAATTTGTAGCCTGCCTGATTGAGAAGTGTCTGCAGTCTTTTCATTCGTCCCTTGACTTGTTCGGCTGACCCTGCAATTCCTCGCCCCATGGCCAGTGCGGTTAGCTGCGCTTCGAGCATCAGACATGCCTCACGAGTAAAGTTGTCGTCGCTCCAACTGCCCTTTGATGGATCTCGAATCAGATTCGTTAGGTAGTCAATCCGAGCCTCAACAAGTTTGGCTCTATCCTTATCCAATACTGCACCCATTCTTAACGTTTTCAATTCAATTTCAGCGTCCGACACAACAATACGACCGATCTCAGCATTATCCACTGCGACCGGGGCAGAAATGTTCGTATCTGCTTGATCTGAACAGCCGACAACGATGCAGAGTCCCGCAACCAAACTCATCCGCCCGAGTTTTTTGAACACAGAGGATTTCCTTTCATAACTACACTTCAGATCATCACTGACATACTTCCGCCCGTCTTGTCGCTGCCTATGTCGCCGTCCGATTGCTTCAGAATCCAAAACCAGCACGCGTTCAAGGTGCCTGACACCTGCATGTGACACCTGCATGCCCATGATACCCGCATGCCCAAACCAGGTGCGTGCCACGGACTCGCCGATTTTGGTGTTACGCTGGCAAGGAATCTGTCGATGCCGAGTTCTTCGGCGGGTGGAAGAACAGCAGCAGCAGCACGGCTGCAACCAACGCGGCACCAGCTGGATAGAGCAACAGTTCGCGATATTGCAGTGTCCCTGCAAGCGGATTCGCAATCTCGCCTTCTGCGGCCAGAATAGTGGCGGGCTCCGTATATTGATCGCGCAGCACCGGCCACAGGAATCGGGAAATGATTGGCCCCATCCCTAAAATCAAGAAGTTAAACAGGCCCTGAGCACTCGTTCTGGAATCCTTCGGAAATACTTCGTCAACCAGAATGTAGAGCGTCGCAAAGAAAAACGCATAGCAAATACCATGCAGGACATTCACCGCGACGGCCCACATCGGATCCGGGAAGAATGCGAAAACTGCGAACCGAACAGCATGGCCGAGAATACCGATGATCATCGTGTATCGCCATCCCAGTCGCTTCAGGACCAGTCCGAGAAAGGCCATCGTGGCAATTTCTGCGACTTGCCCGATACTCATTGCCGCTTGAACCCAGTTGCCCGGCACACCAACATCTTCCAGATACTTGAACGCAAAGAAGAAGAAACCGTCATGTACGGTCGCATCGATCAGGGTCACAATAAACAGGACGAACAGAAATGGGTGCTTGAGCAGTTTCATGGACTCCAGCCATGCCAAACCCTGACCAGCCGCTGCTGGCTTCGGTGGAGTGTGCGGCAGCGTAAGACTGAATGCAGCCAGACAAAGCGATGCGATACCCGAGGTCAGGAATGCCCAACTCTTGCCCTGATTCAAAGCCTGCCCGGAAAGCCCGGTCGCAAATGCTGTCCCGAGCCACTTCGTGAAACCGCCGGCCTCCTCCATCGATGGGATCTTTGCCCAATCCAGAAGGATGAACACAAACGGCCATGCAGCAGCGATCCACCCAATCGTGCCCCACAGGCGTACCGGGCCAAAGTCTTTTTGGGCGTCCCGAATATTTGCGAAGGCAATACTGTTCGTTACCGATATCGTAGGCACGTAGAACAGGCAATGCACGAGCATACATCCGAAGAACAACCAATAGCTCGGCACGACAGGCTCTGTTCCCTGGAATGATGACCACGACAGATACCCAAAACCAAGCATCGAAATTCCACCGATCAGGTGGCTGAATGCCAGGTATTTTTGTGCCGCGAAGTTTCGATCTACGAATTGATTTGCAAAAAACATCGCGATGATGGCTGAGACTGGAAACGCAAGTGTCAAACCCATTTCCTGCCAGGGAATTTCAAGCCCGAACATCTGGGTGGTCGCCGTGAAATTCAGCGCACTGCCGCCAAAGAAACCAAAGCTTGCAGGAAGCCAGGCTCCCCAAATGAAGAACTCAAAAAACATCATGATCGAAAGGCGTGTTTTCATGGTTGGCTTCAGTGATCGTGCGAAAGGTTGGAATTGAATGAGAGAATGAGCCTGAACGGTCATCAGGCAGCATCAAATAATGACAAGCAAAATCATTTCGGGCAACCAAAGAGCCATTTTTGCCGGAGGACCGGATTTAGCCTTCATGGCGATGGGCTGCAAGGGCTGATATCATTCCGCCATGGCATCCAACAAGAAAAAATCGCCGCAAAAGAAAAGCGACGACGGCGACGATCGAAAAATCGTCTGCACCAATCGTCGCGCGCGGCATGAATACGATGTCCTGGACGAAATCGACTGCGGGATTGTGCTTTCCGGCAGCGAAGTCAAAAGTATCCGGAACAACAAGATCTCAATCGAAGAAGCCTACGCCAGGGTCGATAATCACGAGGTATGGCTCGTCGATTGCGATATTGCTGAGTACGCTCAGGCGTCGATCTACAACCACGCGCGGCAGCGAAAGCGGAAGCTGCTATTGAGGCGCCGCGAAATCCGCAAGTTCATTGAAAGTGCGGACAATGACGGCCTGACTCTCATTCCGCTGACCGTGTTCTTTCAGCGCGGATTGGTCAAGATCAGGCTGGGTCTGTGTAAGGGCCGCAAGCTGCACGACAAGCGTCAGAAAATGAAAGAGCAGGACGCCAAGCGTGAAATGAGAGAGGCGAAAACGCGATAACAGGCGACGAATGAGAATCGGCTGCTGTTACGAAAACGTAACCGTTCACGCCTCAGAACGAAACCTGCGTCAGCAACCACAGATAAACACAAATTCACGCAGATAAAAATCAAAAATCAATCTGTGTTCATCCGGGTCCATCTGTGGTTTAAACTGCGATTCTCGAAATGTCGTGAACGGTTACACGAAAACAAATCCCTGTGAGTTGCGCAGATCCACGTTTTGAATTCCAGGAGAGGCAATTGCAGCGGTAAACGACATTATGAATGACCAGCCTTTACTGGTAATCGGCCTTGTGACTGTGTTATCACTCTGTCTATGGATAATATTGTTTCGGACAGTTTCTCTATCAGAGTGCTGGAAAAACATTCTATTGGGCCACCAGTTCGTTGCGGTCTTCTTTCTGATAGCCGCAGGTATGATCAGCTACTTCTTTGAAGTTCCGATCGATATTGGTCAGTTCGTTGTTCGCGTAATTGGGTTTGCACCACCTGTAGGTGGTTATTTGCAGTTCGGCCGGCGCAAAACCTAGGCGATGTTCAAGGGCCGATCTGACAGTCTGCAATGCGACCGGCATCCGCTCAACGTGGTGGCGTTGCCATTTGTTCTACCTGTGCTTGCCGCAGCAAGTCACTGAGTCTTTTCAGTCAGAAAGGAATCAATGCAGAATCAATCCGCCGAGTCGTTCTTTGGCTTCGGAGTTGCCGCAGGTTTGGACTCAGTCTTTCCTGAATCCGTCTTCGCTGCATCGGATGTTGTTGCCGTCGCGGTATCACTGGCTTTCTTTGCCGCCTCCGCGCCTTTCTTGTACGACTCGCTGCGATAATCCGTCTGATAAAATCCCGAGCCCTTGAAGATAATGCCGCCGCCCGCGCTGATGATCCGTTCGGCCTTCGCCTTTTTGCACTTCGGACATTTCTTTGTAGGCTCAGCTTTGATCGACTGGAATTCTTCCCACTTGTTGTCACAAGCGATGCATCGATATTCGTAGGTTGGCATAAAATCACATCTCGAAACAAAGCGGAGAACACGGAAAAAAAACGGTCGCTGGCACCATACCGCGCACACAATCGCCCTCCGCTACGCCTCCGGCGGAGCACAGGAAACAATGACTCGTGCCGGCCTGACGACTCGATCATGCAGACGGTAACCCATTTCCACAACCTGCAGGACGGTCATGGGTTCGTGCTCGGCGGATGGGATCTGAGTCAGCGCTTCGTGCAGATTCGGGTCGAAGGGCTTCCCGAGCGCCTCGATCGGCTCTGCAGCGTGAGCTTTCAGAGTATCACGAAACTGCTGCGCCACCATCCTGATGCCGTTCAGCAGCGTCTGCATGTCACCCGTTTGTTCTGCACTGCTGACTGCGCGATTGAGTCCATCGAGTCCTGGGAGAATATCCCGCAAAAGTCGCAGTGATTCAAATTTGCGGGCGTCGTCCTGTTCTCGCTGAGTTCTACGCCGAAAATTGTCCGTGTCCGCCTGCATACGGATCATCCGGTTTTGCAGGTCATCAATCTTGGACTGCAACTCAGCGCTGGCGATCGGGGACCCGGAATCCTGTGCCAATGCATCCGCGAATGCATCGACGCCTGACTCATCGGCTGCCGATGCTGACTGTTCAGAGTTTTTGGCGTTTGGTTCTGCTTGTGTCATGAATAAACCCTATGCTTCTGTCTCTTCCTGCCCCGAAAACAACAGCTTCACTTTTTCGAAGAAAGACTTGCTGTGCGGCATGACGTCTTTATGATCCAGCTCGGAGAGTTTTCGCAACAGTTCTTCCTGTTCCGTAGACAACTTTCGCGGCACCTCCACCTGGATCTCGACAAGCAGGTCACCCGCTCGTCCGTTGCCGCCGCGTGGGTCCGGCATTCCGAAGCCGCGCAATCGATTCACCTCACCGGGTTGCGTCCCCGGCTTGATTTTGAGTGACTCCGGCCCTTTCAATGTTGGGATCTCAATCTCCGCACCCAGTGCTGCCTGCCCGAACGTGATTGGCAGCCGGTACATCAGATCCTGTCCCTCGCGCTGAAAGAGTGGATGTTTTTTGACATCGACGTCAACGAACAGATCACCACGCGGGCCGCCGTTGACTCCGGCTTCGCCTTCGCCACGAAGACACATCTGCATCCCGGCATCGATTCCTGCGGGAATTGACACTTCCCGTGTCACTTCCTTCAGCAACCGGCCCTGGCCATTACAGGATTGACAGGAATTTTTCACGACCGTACCCCGTCCTCGGCATGCAGGGCACGTTGTTTGAAATTTGAAAAATCCCTGCGACTGGATCACCTGACCCTGCCCGCCACAGGTAGCGCACTTCATGGGTGAAGTTCCCGGCTTGCAGCCGGACCCCTGACAAACGTCACATGGTTCATGCCGCGAAATGCGCAGCTCGCGTTTACAACCATGAAATGCTTCAGTGAGGTCAATGCGAATTTTCGTCTGCAGCGATTCACCTCGCGACGCTCCGGCACGCCTGCCTCCACGTGAGCCACCGCCACCAAATTGAAATCCAAAGCCTTCGAACAGATCACCAAACGCACCGAAGATGTCGTTAACATCCTGGAAGCCAGCACCACCACCTGCAGCTCCACGGACGCCGGCATGACCCAGACGGTCGTAGCGCGAACGCTTGTCGGTATCGCTGAGAACTTCGAACGCTTCGGCCGCTTCTTTAAACGAACTGACTGCATCCTCATCGTCCGGATTGCGATCCGGATGAAACTTCAGGGCCAGCTTCCTGTAGGCCTTTTTCAGTTCGTCAGGCGACGCGGTGCGAACCACGCCGAGAATTTCGTAGTAGCATCGCTGAGTCGTCATCATCAGAAACCAGAGAGAGAGGGATCAATCGCGCGCCCGAAGTAAAACGACTGCTTCAGTCCCGCGTAATTTGCCTGTCAGACGTTATTGCTGTAAACGAACGCGGGACACCATTTCTGGTGCCCCGCAGATTCAGAATCAGGACATGAAACATCGCGCAGTTCCAGCGGACCCGCGATGAGTCTGTCCTTGATCACTAACGCACGACGCCTTCGGAAGCAGACTTCTTGCCGCCATCTGCATCGTCAATCTTTGTTACCAGAACCTGAGTCGTCAGCATCAGTCCCGCAATCGACGCTGCATTCGACAGAGCATTTCGCACGACTTTGGCGGGGTCCAGAATTCCGGCGGCAAACATATCGACGTATTCGTCTTTTGCCGCATCGTAGCCCATTGCTCCCTTGAGCTGTCGGACTTCGTCAACGATAACCGCACCGTCCTTTCCGCAGTTGATGGCAATTGTTCGAGCCGGTGCTTCGAGAGCGCGGATGATGATGCCGACCCCGATCGCCTCATCACCGGCGGCTTCGACCTTCCTGACCGCATCGATGGCTCGCAGCAATGCCACACCACCGCCGGGCAAAATACCTTCTTCGACGGCTGCACGAGTTGCGTGCAGAGCGTCCTCCATACGGGCCTTGGTCTGCTTCATTTCCGTCTCGGTCGATGCACCGACTGATATGACGGCAACGCCGCCGGTCAACTTGGCCAGACGTTCCTGAAACTTCTCGCGGTCGTAGTCGCTGTCCGTCTTTTCGATATGGTCACGGATCTGCTGCACGCGCGTCTTGATGACAGCTGGCTTGCCGGCACCTTCAATGATTGTGCAGTCGTCCTTGGTGACTTCGACGCGACGAGCACTGCCCATTTGTGAGAGTTCAACGGATTCCAGTTTGATCCCGAGGTCTTCGGAAATCAACGTGCCACCAGTCAAAACAGCCATGTCTCCCAGCATGGACTTGCGACGATCGCCGAAGCCCGGTGCCTTCACGGCACAGATCTTCAGGATGCCGCGAAGTTTGTTGACTACCAGCGCTGTCAATGCCTCGCCGTCGATGTCTTCCGCGATGATGAGCAATTGCTTGCCGGATCGAGCGACCTTTTCCAACAAAGGAACGAACTCACGCAGACTGCTGATCTTTTTTTCAAACAGAAGAATCAGGCAGTCTTCCAGCACGCACTTCATGTCTTCAGCCTGAGTCACGAAGTAAGGGCTGATGTAACCCTTATCGAACTGCATGCCTTCAGCAAATTCAAGAGTCGTGCTGTTGCCTTTGCCTTCTTCAACAGTGATCACACCATCGCGACCAACGCGTTCCATGGCGTTGGCAATCATGTCACCAATTGCCTTGTCGTTATTTGCAGAAATCGCACCGACCTGTGCGATCTGTTTTTTAGATTCAACCGGCTTGGCCTGCTTTTCAAGGCTCTTCAAAGCAGCTTCAACCGCCTGCTCAATGCCTTTCCGCACGACAGTCGGATTGGCTCCCAGTGAGATACTGCGGAGACCTTCGCCGTAGATTGCTCGAGTCAGCACGGTTGCTGTGGTTGTACCGTCGCCGGCCGTATCGCTGGTTTTGCTGGCCACTTCGTTGACCAGCTTGGCACCCATGTTTTCGTATGGGTCTTCAAGTTCCACTTCCTTGCTGACGGTCACGCCGTCTTTTGTTACGACGGGATTACCGAAGCTTTTGTCGATGATCACATTGCGACCGGTCGGCCCCATCGTCACGGCCACTGCTTTGGCCAGTGTCTCCACTCCGCGCTGCAGCTTGAGTCGGGCTCGATCGTCAAACAAGAGTTGTTTTGCCACTTCTAAGGCTCCTTCAGCGGTTCAGACGCTGCAATGATTTTAGGTATATGCGAGGTGAATTACAGGAAAAAGACAACCACCGGCCGAACACCGTTTGACGGGCAACCTGCCGGTGGGTTCAAGGCCGATCAGACCAGCTTCGCCAGAATATCGCTCTCGCGCAGGATCTTGACTTCTTCGCCATCGATTTCGATTTCTGTGCCGCCATACTTGCCAAACAGTACCTGGTCGCCAACCTTGACGCTGACAGGTGATCGCTCACCACTGTCCAGCATGCGGCCCGGGCCCACAGCGATCACTGTGCCACGCTGCTGCTTTTCTTTTGCAGCGTCTGGCAGCACAATCCCGCCAGCGGTCGTTTCTTCAGCTTCATTTGGACGAACTACAACACGGTCATCAAGAGGATTGATTTTCATTCGAGTCAGCTCCGTAAATTCCGAGCCCAGCTCGGAGTGTTGTGCAAAAAATTTTGAGTCAAGACAATCTTTAATATCAGCAGATGAACAAGAGATCGGGGACAGGCCCAGGACTACATCATTCCCGGCATGCCACCCATTCCTCCCATGCCACCCATTCCCATGCCGCCCATACCACCACCGCCATCGTGATGATGATCGTCATGGTGCTCGTCTTCAGCCTTCTTTGGCTCATTCACAACGATGCAGTCGGTCGTCATCAGTAGAGTTGCAACGCTCATTGCATTTTGAAGAGATGTTCGAACGACCTTTGTCGGATCAATCACACCGAAGACCAGCATATCGCCGTATTTGTCGTTCAGAGCGTCATATCCGTAGTTGACCTTCTTCTCTTTCTTGACGCGATTGGCAACCATGGCCCCGTCGAGGCCAGCGTTCTCAGCAATCATCCGGAGTGGCATTTCCAGCACGCCCCGAATCAGCTGAACGCCGTACTCTTCATCGTTCTTCAGGGTTAGTTCGTCCAGGGCAGAGGCACATCGCAGCAATGCAACACCACCGCCAGGTACGATTCCTTCTTCGATGGCTGCACGGGTGGCTGCGAGAGCATCGTCGATCAGATCCTTGCGCTCCTTCATCTCCGTCTCAGTCGCGGCACCGACATTGATCTGAGCCACGCCGCCGGCCAATTTGGCCAGACGTTCCTGCAGTTTCTCGCGATCATACTCACTTTCCGTGCCATCAATTTCACGGCGGATCTGTTCGACGCGACCGGTGATGTCGGATTTTTTGCCGCCACCTTCGACGATGATCGTCTTGTTGGCATCAATGCGAATTCGCTTGGCTTTGCCCAAATCTGAAAGTTGCACGTTTTCAAGCTTGATCCCAAGATCCTTGAAGAATGCCTTGCCGCCGGTAAGAATTGCGATGTCTTCCATCATGGCCTTGCGACGGTCACCGTAACCAGGTGCCTTCACTGCAGCAACTTTGACGATGCCACGCATCTTGTTAACAACCAGCGTTGCCAGGGCTTCACCTTCAACGTCTTCAGCGATGATCAGCAGGGGGACTCCACCCTTGGAAATCGCTTCCAGCAATGGCACCATTTGCTTGGCACTGGAGATTTTCTCTTCGTGCAGCAGAATGCGGCAGTTGTCGAACACAACTTCCTGCTCGTCGTCGTTAGTAATGAAGTGAGGCGACAGATAGCCGCGGTCAAACTGCATGCCTTCGACAAGTTCGACTTCCGTTGTGACGTGGCGGCCTTCTTCGACAGTGATGACCCCATCCTTACCCACCTTCATCAAGGCGTCGGCAAGAATTTCGCCAATCTCTGAATTGTTGTTGCCGGCAATCGCCGCAACCTTCGCGATCGACTCACGGTCAGTCGCTTTCACCGGCTTTGACATCTTGCCCAAGGCTTCAATAACAGCAGCAACCGCCTTGTTCGCACCGCGACTCAATGCCATGGCATCGGCACCCGCAGCAATATATTTCAACGCCGAACGAAAGATTGCCTCGGAAAGTACGGTCGCTGTCGTGGTACCGTCGCCGGCCACATCATTGGTCTTGCTGGCAGCTTCCTTAACTAATTGAACCGCGACGTTCTCGTACGGATCTTCCAGCTCAATATCTTCCGCGACGGTCACACCGTCCTTTGTCACTTTCGGTGCTCCCCAACCCTTATCCAGCACGGCATTACGACCGCGAGGCCCCAAGGTACTGGCGACCGCTCTGGACAATTTCGATACGCCGGACAGCAGGCTCTTACGCGCCTCTTCGTCAAACGTCAGCAACTTAGCCACGGCTTCTCCTCAAATTTACAACGCAGTTATTATGGTTCACTTCAGGCCAAACGTTTCGTGATCAAATTATGATCACTGCACAGAGTGGCAGAGTCTTCGGGAATGCCTTCGCGGATTGCAAACCCTGTGCCGCCTTGGATTGTTGAGACGCAAACTGCATGTATGAATGGGTTTACGAGTTTTGTGTCGCGTCGGGCTTTATGGCGATCCGCCACTATCGGTCTTTTTGGCAGGCGTCTAAAAAAATGCGAGTCCGGACATGTAGCGCCAATGGATTTAGAGAATCCGTGTCGTTTTGGTCGAATTTCAGAAGAATTCGCCCGGAACTGGGCTCTTATCAACGTAATCTCGGAAAGATTTTGCAGTTTATGCCGAAATCAGCATGACATTTGCTGTGCAAAGGCGAATACCTGCAACTGGTTGACTATTTGATGTGAAGAGTTTGACTTCGGGTCGTTTCGGGTGGAAGGCCTGACCAGCACTTTAAAAACTTGTTTAATTTTGCAAAGGAACCTGCAAGATGCTTGTTCTCAGTCGGAAAATCGGGGAATCAATTCAGATCGACGGAGGAATCCGCGTCACGGTAACGGAAGTCCGTGGCGGGCGCGTGCGTCTTTCCATTGAGGCACCGGCGAGTGTTCGAGTGCTCCGCAAAGAAATTGCTGACATCGCGCCGAAACAACCAGCGTCTGAGAAATCCTCAGATGATGACCGCTAGTGCGGTTCGCCTTCTGAAAAAGCCAGAGGTGCAAGTGAAGCGACAATTGCGGCAGGCCGCGTTGACTTCATTTGCGCGTCTGGCTTTTTTCGTGCGCCGGGAATCCTGCTGTTGATTTTCAGATTTGCTTGCCGACGCTGACTCAAACCGGGAAAATGGACTTCTTCGAATTGAATTCAACTGTTGGCATCGCACCTTCGGGACAGCTATATGGTGATCCGGAATCTCGTAGAGTTTGCCATTATCGCAGGGGTATGGATTGCGTCTCTGGAGCTGCTGAAGTTCGATGTGTTGCCCGTGGTTGCGATTGCATTTTTGCTTGTGATCAGTGTGACGAAGACGGCGTTCTTTGGTGCGGAGAATATCCGTCAACTCGCGGAGGCGACGCGGTCCAACATGGCGTATCATCGATTCATGCTGTTGATGCTGGTCAACATGGTTCAGATAATCCTGTCATTCGGGCTGGATTTTCACTGCCTTCACACAGTCAGTCCAGACAGCTTCAGTCTTGTCCTGAAATCCCCGACGCAGTTCGAAATTGTCTTTGAATTTCTTTACGTCAGCACACTCAATTTTACTTTCTTCGGATATGGAGACGTTACGCCTCAGACTGTTCCTGCCAAATTCATTACGATGACTGAGATTGTGCTGGCATTTGTCACCGTGATTTTTCTATTGTCCGATTTCATCAGCCTGAAGGAATCGCTCTCTAAAGACGGCAAAAAAACTCTCTGAAATCAACTCCGAACGACCGTCTGATTCCATGGAGCACAGCTGCAGTCTTCGGCACTTCTTAATCAATAATCAATCACATTTCGAAAGAACATCGATCGATGGCAGACTGGATCGAACCACCGGCAAAAGCCCCTGCATTTGCACTTAAGGCGACAAACGGCGCGACCCTGAAATTGTCCGAATTGAAGGGAAAACCTTTGGTGATCTACTTCTATCCGAAGGACGATACCCCCGGCTGCACGAAAGAAGCGTGCGCGTTTCGTGATCGATTGTCGGAGATCCAGAAGCTGGGTGCGGTTGTGCTTGGCGTGAGTGTTGATGATGTGGCAAGTCACAAAAAGTTCTCCGAGAAGTTCAGCCTGAATTTCCCGTTGCTGGCCGACACTGACCACAGGATGGCAGAGCAGTACGGTGCCTGGCGGGAGAAAAACATGTACGGCAAGATCTCAATGGGAATTCAGCGTTCGACGTTCCTGATAGATGCCAACGGTGTTGTGGCAAAAGTCTGGAAAAAAGTGTCCGTCGATGGCCACGACC
This sequence comes from uncultured Chitinophaga sp., assembly GCA_964517865.1. Classification (GTDB taxonomy): domain Bacteria; phylum Planctomycetota; class Planctomycetia; order Planctomycetales; family Planctomycetaceae; genus SXXK01. Next base: position 8,513 of record CAZFDW010000050.1, on the reverse strand, counting down.
AGCAGGTGATCGAGGCGCTGCAGGCGCTTGCGGACGCATGATCCTGTTTTTCACATTTTAAGCAGAACCGATGGCGTTTGAATCTACTGAAGTCCGCAAGGGTCTGCGAATGCTTTGCAGGAATGATCCAGTGCTTGCGGGCGTTGTGCGAAGTGTCGGGCCGTTCGCGCTGAAGCCTGATCCGGGTGGATACGAGATTCTGGTGCGATCAATCCTTTCGCAGCAGATCTCAGTGGCTGCTGCTCGGACGATCCACGGCCGGTTACAGGCGTTGCTGCCTGCGGGAAAACTGACGGCGAAGAATCTTGATGCATTGTCGGATGACCAGTTGCAGTCGGTTGGTGTCTCGCGTCAGAAGCAAACATATCTGCGTCATCTGACGTCCTGCACTCTCGATGGCACCATCAATTTTCGCCGAATTGCAAAGGAATCGGATGACGACGCCGTTGCTGAACTCATTCAGGTCAAGGGCATCGGGCGTTGGACAGCTCAGATGTTTCTGATGTTTTCTCTCGGTCGGATTGACGTCTTCGCCCCTGACGATCTTGGGCTTCGAAATGCAATTGAACGACTGTACGATCTGCCCGAAAAACCATCCCGCTCGGAACTGGAGCAGCGTGCCGACAAATGGCGCCCTTATCGAACGATTGCGTCGTGGTACTTATGGCGATCGCTGGAACAAAAGTAATCGACGGTGACTTTCCGGCGTGAGATAAAGGCTGTGCAGATGTGACACACCTCGTGCAATTGCGAAGTTCGAAAGCGCGCTGCTGCGACACAGTTTCCGACTCGCCGGAGGCGGGAGTCTGAGTTATTCCGCGCGCGGTCTAAGTAGCCATATGCGTTTCACCGCGTGGGCAACGCCCCGCGTTTATACCTCACGCGGTCATGCGTGACACGTTTTTGAAAACCTGAAAAGCGACATATTCGAGGAGCGTTGATATTTGCTGTCTGTTGCGTTGTTTTTCCTGCGTTTCATTCGGTTGTCCCCATTCGGTTGTCTCACTTCCTGGCATGAAATGGACAACCGAATGGGGACAACCGAGTGAACAAAATCGCCTGGAACACCGGGGCAGAACACACGCCATTGGCGTGGACGTCGCCGGCCAATCCCTGAAAACGCCGACGCGAAAGCAGTGTCTAGTCGTGTCATTGCTTCCCGCGCGTGGTCTAGCAACCCATCCAGCGGGACGCTGCTCGCGCGGCCGGTTCGGCACGCGGTTACACGAGCCAATGCCAAACGTACCATCTCACTGGCGGTCTCGCACCGTCACTGGTCTGGCACAGGTTGTAACAACGCCGTTACTGATCGATCCTGGACGAAGTCTGGCACACTTCTTGCCTCCGAATCCGCAATGCTGACAACCGTGCGAGAATTGCCGGGTGCTGCACGTTCGCCACCTCACTCATCAGGAAATAGCATATGCGCAAGAACGATTCCGTGTCTCATGTGATGACGAAAGACATCGTCAAGCTCGACTTCAACGATCCAGTCTCCACGGCTCGCAAGCTGTTTGAGTACTCAGGGATTCACCATCTGCCCGTTGTGAAGGGAAATGAAATTGTCGGCATTCTGACATGGACCGATTTTCTGCGAATCAGCTTTGGCGAATTCGGCAATCAGGACGTTCGCACCCTGGACGCAATGCTCGACCATACATATCAACTCAAGGATGTCATGAAGGCTGATCCCGTGACGATGCCGCTATCGGGTACGGTGCGCGACGCCGCGCAATTGCTCAGTCGCCACGGGTTTCATTCCGTGCCCGTTGTCGATGGGAAAAATCTCGTGGGGATCGTCACATCGACCGACCTGATTCGATACCTTGTGGATCAATACTGATTTAGAATCCCTGACAAAACCTGTGTGAACCGCGACGTTTGTGGTTGTGATTCGGGCAGGACGACAGGAAGAGTCCGGCGTTCGCGGCAAAATGTAATAATTCCCGCGAAACTTTCCTCCTGTCGCGGTGTTCAGAGTCGCACGGGCAATGAAATTACCGGTAGCTGGGCTCTGCGCGGCCATGCCTGCCGATAATGTTTGCCGATTGTGCCAACGGAACGGGGCCGACTGATTCTGAACTTCCGTGTTTGCAGGCTTCGGTCGAACAGACCAGTCGGCCCCATTCCCTTGGCATCATCGACGCGGGACAGGGTATCCGATGGAGCCAGCAGATTTCCAGCCAATCGGTTCAGAATAATCGAACCGGTTTCTTCCCGGTGCGGCAACATGATAGACTGGGTTGAGTCGTGCGTCGCTGATCTGAAAGCGCGACAATCTGCAAAGCCTGCCACGAGACCATCCTCCCATTTGTTGATTCGCTATGCTCCGCGCGCACTGCCAACGTTTTCGTCCTGCTGCTCACAATCGCCGGGAACTGCTTCAGAATCTCGCCTGTGGATTTGGTTCCGTCGCGATGACGCATCTGCTGTCGTCAGATATCGTCGGCGCAGAAGAATTGAACGCAACTCCGACAGCTCCCGCTGACGGTCTCGCACCGAAACCTACGCATTTCGATCCAAAAGCGCACAGTGTCATATTCCTGTACATGGATGGCGGCGTCTCGCAGGTCGATTCGTTCGATCCAAAGCCCCATCTGGATCAATGGAACGGGAAGCCATTTCCGACAAAGATCGAACCGACGCAATTCAACAACATCGGAAATACACTCGCCAGTCCGTGGAAGTTCCAACAGTACGGTGACAGTGGGATTCCGGTGAGTGATCTGTTTCCGCTTATTGCAAAGCACGTCGATGACCTTGCGGTGATCCGGTCGATGACATCAAATTTTCCGGAACACACCAATGCAAACTATTTTCTGCATACCGGGTCCGGTCTGCAGGGACGCCCGTCCATGGGTGCCTGGTTCGGCTATGGTCTGGGAACGGAGTGCCAGGATCTTCCCCATTTCGTGGTGCTCAATGGTGGACTCATTCCGCCCGGTGGGTTGGACAATTTCGGCAGCGGCTTTCTTCCGGCGAGTTATCAGGCGTCGGTTTTTCGGACCAGCGATCCACCGGTCGCCGACATCAATCGACGCGAACCGAGCGACGAACTTCAGGGGCGAAAGCTGGCCCTCATTCGACAACTGGATCAGCAGGCTGCGGAACGATTCGGGCACGACGATCAGGTGGAATCGGCCATTCGAAATTATGAACTCGCCGCGCGGATGCAACTGGCCGTTCCCGATCTGATGAATCTGAATGAAGAGACGAGGGAGACTCAGGAGATGTACGGCATCCTGGATGAGTTTCCGAACACCACGACATTTGGAAAGCAGTGCCTGCTGGCACGGCGACTTGTTGAACGAGGCGTGCGTTTTATCGAATTGACGTGCCCTGGCGGGAACGGTGATCGGTGGGATCAGCATGCCAACCTCGTGGACGGGCACACGAAGAACGCAAAGTCGGTCGATAAGCCGATCGCCGGACTGCTGTCAGATCTCAAACAGCGGGGCCTGCTGGAACGCACTCTGGTGGTTTGGTCAGGCGAATTCGGCCGCACGCCGTTTGCTCAGGGAAATGACGGCCGCGACCATAATCAGTACGGATTTTCCATGTGGATGGCGGGTGGAGGAATTCGTGGCGGCACGATTTATGGAGCGACCGATGAATTTGGATACAAGGCTGTTGAGAACAAGGCGGAGATACACGACCTGCACGCCACAATGCTCCATCTGATGGGAATCAACCACGAACAACTCACTTACCGCTTCAGCGGTCGCGACATGCGACTGACCGATGTGCATGGCGTGGTGCTCAACGATGTGCTGTCATAGCGACGTTGATTTCTCAAAACCATGTTGCAGATGAGTCATGTCCGTCGCATGGCCAATATCGGGGAGCGGATCATCCACCTCCCGTGAAACTGAGCAATTTCTTTAGATGGACAGATTCAGTCAGCGGGAATTCAGGATCAGGCATCCGGTCGGAGCAGACGTTCGCAGACTTCCGCAACGTCGAGCAGTCGCCAGTCGTGTCGATGCGGACCGGCAAGTTGAATCGCCAGCGGGAGTCGATTGGAGCAAAGACCGATTGGAAAAGAAACCGTCGGCAGACCGGTATAGCTCCACGGGGAGTTCATGCAGGGGTCGCCTGTTGTCGAGGCATCCGGAGCCGGTCCGGCGGCGGCGGGCGTCAGCAGCGCATCGATCGAATGCTGAAACTGAGCGGCCATCGCAGCGGTGAGCGCCTTCTGGTGGGCCTTTGATGCGCAGTAGTCATCGAAGCTGGTTCGCAGACCATCTTCAATCAGGGATGCGATGCAGGGTCCGTAGTCGTCGCGATGCTCTCGGAACCGCTCCCGATGCCATGCCGCCGCTTCTGTGGCCATGATCCGCCGATGGTGAACCAGCACCTCTGAGAACTCAGGCGGAACATCGATATCGATGATCGTTGCTCCGGCGGACGCGAATCGGCTGATCGTTGCATCCATTGCATCGCTCAGTTGCGGATCAACACGATCCTCGAAGAACCGCCGCAGACGTCCGAGTTTCAGCCGTGACATTGCGGGGACCTCGGATTCCACACACACGGTCCCGGTCAGAGCCTGCAGCATGATGCGCAGATCGCCCACGGTCTGTGCGATGGGGCCGGGATGGTCCAGTGAAGATGCCACTGGTACAACGCCATCGAGCGACACAGTCCGGAACGTCGGCTTCATTCCGCAGACACCGCAGTATGCCGCCGGCCGCGTGATCGAGCCACCCGTCTGTGAGCCGATCGCTGCGGGAACCATGCCGACCGCGACGGCCGCCGCGGAACCGCTCGACGATCCGCCCGGAGTCCGGTCAGCGGCCCACGGATTCCGCGTCGGCGGCGGGTCAAAGCAGGCGAACTGAGTCGTCACTGTCTTGCCGATGATGATCGCGCCGGCTCGCCGCAGTGCCGTGACGAGCGCCGCATCACGCTCGGCGGGTGACTCCGACTTCAATCGCAGAGGCGAACCTGCGCCGGTCACGGTCCCAGCGACATCGACAATGTCTTTGATGCCAATCGGAATACCGTGCAGCACTCCGAGATCAACGCCTCGAGCCAGCTCGTCATCAGCTCGCGCAGCGTCCGCTCGCGCACCGCTGACATCAACCGACACCCAGGCCCGCAGGTCTCGATCCCCGGTTTCGATACGGGAAAGGCAACGTTCAACGAGTCCTGTCGATGTCAGCGTTCCCGACTTCATCGCCGTCAGGAGCGAGGAAATGGATTCAGTTAGTTCCATGAAGGAGATTGCCCGGCAAGAAGATCTGTAACCGTTCACGACATTTTGAGAATGACAGTTTAAACCACAGATGGACACGGATGAACACAGATTGATTGTTGATTTCTATCTGTGTAAATCTGTGTTTATCTGTGGTTGCTTACGCAGGTTTCGGGGCCAGCATTCACATGGCGGCCTTTCTGTCCTCAACGAGAATCTCAGCGGCTGGGGTTGATTCCCGGAGCTTCAGATCGCATGTGGGCCGGTTTATGCTCCTGCTCGAAAGCCTGTCCGGTTTTGTTCAGACTCTGAAGCAGCGGCCTGGCAATGTCAGGGGCGCCGGCTACCAGTTCAGCAGGCCAGTCTTCGATTGGCTGAATCGGGCCAGCCCAGGCCGGACGATAACCGAGCTGAATCAATTCGCGCGGACTGGAATCCATGTTGGGATGGCTGCCGTGAAAGAGCAGGGACGGTATGAGGACGGCCGAACCGGCCGGCACAATCAGCGTGATTTCCTCCGGATGAGACTTGTAACGCAGATAGGGACTCGCGTCCGCGTGAAACGACAAGTGTGAACGCGGAATAAGACGAAACGGTGCTCGTTCAACGGACAACGTGTCCAAGTAGTAAAGAACTCGCACCAGCCGAGGGCAACTCCCTTCGTAACCGAACAGATTTGAACCGTGTGGCTGTCCATCCGTATGCATTGAGATGCCGGGACACCCCGGCAGAGATCTCTGAAAAAATCCACGCGTGAATACAATATCTGGCCCCATCAGATCGGTGAGGAAATCCAGCACGGGAGGATACCCGATCAGTTCCGCCGCCGTCCGGCTGAGCCATTGAGGCTGTTGCACCGACCGAGTCTGCTGAGTGCTGTAGCTCGTATGCGACATTTCCACACTTGCCAGTTCATTCTTCAATCGGCCAATCACGTCCTGTGTCAGGACAGACGGCAGGACCAGATAACCTTCGACTTCGAAGTGACGGATCTGTTCAGGACGGGACATTGATGAGAAATCGGTCTCGTCAATGTTCATAAAGTCGGCTTCCGCCAGCGGGCTTACCGATGGAATTCGAATCGAGCGCATAATGTCGTTCCTCTATCATTCATAACCATTGGTGTACCATCTATCGCGACAGCCGATTCATACGAGACGAACCGCAATTACGCCACCAACGAACTTGTCAACGCCATATTCTTCTACTTTCCTGCCAGCCATTAGCGTATTCATCAAAGTGCGGCAAAACTGAACCATCATAGGCAGGATCCAAAACCTTGGGATCAAACCCAGATTCTTTGAACTTGTTCCATGTCTCTAGTCCAAACTTTCGCTCGCGAGATGAATCAAAACTAGCACCACTGGCATCGGCACGGATGCTTTCACAAACCCAAAGTACAAAAGTGGGTGAGTCGGTTGCGCTGATTACTCTCGTTCCGTCCGAAGTCAGAACGACATGTGTTGACATCGTCAATTCGTATCGCCCTCCAAAGAAACTCACCGTTTGCCATTCATGCTCAGTGCTTACTGTGCCTCCATACATAATGAGCATGTGCTCCGTATTCGAGAACTGCTTTTCCATTTCCATCGCCGGAGCAATGAGTGAGCGACCGGATCGAACAGCAGTCCGGTACGCCTTGGTGTCCCAACCGTCCTGGCAGCCAATGGATCCGCAGCAAAGAAGACCGAATGCAATGGTCGCAAAGCTCTTCTGACGCATGCCAATAACAGCTGGCATATTCTTGATCTCCGAAAGAGTAAAGACGCAGACTCTTGAATGTAGCCGAAAACTAGAAACGAAGGTAACTGTTCACGGGTCGAACAGGCTCGACGGAGCGGCTTGGCCTCTGAGGCTGGCATCGACGGCATCGCAGAAAGCCGTTCTCCAATCTACGGATTTAGCAAGCAAATTTGTATTCTTAGGGAAACTGGCCGAAGGTGTCTGCCGTCGCGAGGACATTGCCGGAATACGATGACTGAGTTTTCCTGGTCAGCCCCGTTTTTCGATTTTGGGCCACTTTCGAAGCAGACGGAAATCAAAAACAAAAGATTCCATCGTCGGACGCTCCCCGTCGTGGTAAACTGTCTAGCATGGAAACCATCACACGACAAGTCGGCGAAATGCAGGCACATGAGCGATCCGCTGCGGAATTGCTGCTGGGGCATCGTCTGCGCGGGCATGAGCAGCTTATCCTGCACGTGTTGGAACTCGATGTGAGAAAGCCACTAGCCGAAGATTCCCGGCCCGCCCAAACTCTCGAGGATTGGGTTCACGTCTACGACGGTTTGAGCGATGAAGAGATTGAGAAGATCGATATGATCGCCAAGACCCGAGCCAACTTAACCCGCGACCTCCTATAGTCATGGACGCAGCAATCCTCGACACGGATATGTTGTCCGAAGTGCTCAAACGAAAGAACCCGCAGATCCTTTCGCATGCCCGTCAATACCTCGCCTCCCACCATCGATTGACATATTCCAGCATGACAATCTACGAAATCGTCCGTGGCTTGAAAGCCACCGGGGCGACTCGACAGCTCTCTCACTTCCATGCGGTTATCAATTCGAGCGAAGTGATTCCGATCGACCTGCCGATACTGATGCGAGCCGCTGACCTTTGGGCGGCAGGAAAAAAGAGTGGCCACCCCCTCGACGATGCAGACCTGCTGATCGCAGCCACTGCCTTGGAAACGGGTCGAGTTCTTGTCACTGGAAACACCGCACACTATTCGTGGATTTCCGGATTGACCTTGGAAGACTGGCGAAATGCGTAGTCACCATTCGCGGCAACTTCGAGTGGCTGGTTTTGAAGCACCCAATAACGGAATGAGTGCCCCGGAATTCAGGATCGGACGGCCCGCCACAACTGCGATGGCCGGGCGTTCGTCGTCGATACCCAGATGCTTGTATACCGCGCGGTTGAGGATGGCACATTCGTTTAACTGCGTGGGAAACGCCCTGCGTTTCGTATTTCAAATTTTAAATACGAAATTTTAAATACGAACAATCGCGGCCCGCTGGGCACGCGGTTAAACGAGCTCTTTACCATGAGCGTCGGTTGCACCAATCACTTGTCCAGCCCATATGAACTGTGTATTTTGCTTTCCGGGCCTGCTGACACTACGGGCTCTTCGCGATCACTCTTTTGTGTCTTCACCGATCCCCTTCGGATTTCAGCGAGGTGCGGCGTGTCTGGACTTCACCGATTGTCGGCAATCGTGGTTTCGTTGGTTCTCTTTGCCCCGTTCAGCACTGGCGAGGAACCAGCATCGAAAGAGCAGTCCGCAAACCGCAAACCGTTCAACCTTGAGAAT
>CAZFDW010000049.1:0-22224 GCA_964517865.1 uncultured Chitinophaga sp. | reverse complement strand
CCCTGCAGTTCACGGCGCAGGGCTTCAAGTTCGGCTTCGACGGTCGTGCTGTGTTTCTGAGTCGCAGCGGTTAAGAACAGGATGGCAGTTTCTGATTCTGCGGAAACGGATGGCGGCTGCCCGGTGAGTTCTTCCAGTTTTCGCAGAGCCTCAGCATAACGCGATTCCAGAGCTTTCTGAATTCTGAGCATGTGCTGCGATGCGGAAACGGCAGCATCCAGCTCAGGTCGCAGCCCGGCGATCAGGTCTTCGATCTCCACTTTGCGTCGCAGCGAATTGCGGGCAGCATCTTCATCGCCGTCGGCCAGGCTCTGTTTCGCTCGATCCATCCATACGACAATCTGAGTTTCATAATCAGAGATTTCGCGTTTCAGCCGTTCGCCGTTACCGGTCGAAGTTTGCACATTGCGACGACACGCTCCCAGCCCTTCATGCATTTCACCGATGACTTCCTGCAGCGTTACGGCGGGATTGGCGGCCGCATTGAGAATTTCTGTCAGGCTGCAGGTGATGATGTCTGTCAGGCGGCTGAAGTGAGGCATTACGGTGGGCTCCGGGAAGCAGCATCAAAAAAATAAGAACGCACAACTGATGAATCAGGATGACTCATTCTCAGAAATAATTTCATTCACAAAACCGCGACAGACCAACAGGTTTCGCAGTTTTTCCTTAACCAGCCGTAAACGGCTTTTTGCGGTCGGCAATGAGGAGCGCATGGCATCGGCGACTTCGGACAATGTCAGGGATTCATAGTGATGCAGCAGAAACGTCTGCCGCTGTTCTTCAGGTAATTCCTGCAGCATTTCCTGCACGGCTGCTGCAAGTTCCTGCTGTACGGCGCGATCAAACGGCGAGGCAATGTTGTCGGGAACCAACTGCATCAGGTCGAATTCCTCACCATCGGGTCCCACGGCACGGCCGCGAATTCTGCGAATCAGCACGTCATGGGTTGTGCGGCGCGAATGATCGATGACCAGATTCCGGGCGATCCGGAACAGGAACCCCTTAAAAAGTCCCTTCGGAAGATAGTCCCAGCAATTCCGGTACAGGCGCAACAGCGTTTCCTGCACCAGGTCTTCGGACAAATGCTCGTCGCGCGTGTTGCGAATAAAAAAACCGAACAACGGCCCCTGCCAGAGACCTACCAGCTCGTTGAAAGCGGTCGCATCTCCTTCCTGCAGGCGAATCATTCGCTGATCGTCTTCGGAATACATGGACGACATTGAAACGTTTTCTCACTGTCCGTTATTGAATGCATGCCGGCGTTGAAATAAGGTGTCTGGAACTTTGGAGGCATCAAAACATACTGAGAAAACCTGTTGCCGGAGAGTTCCAGACACCTTTTTCAACCTAATGAAATCATCGACTTTGTTGAATCAATGACCCCGCCGTTCGCGATAGTCCAGATGCCCCTGCCAGCCAAGTTTCCGATGCAGAGTTCCATAAAAGCTGTGGCCTGCGAGTCGGACCAGCTTAAACGTCTGCTCCGCGCGCCGTACGAGAATGCGATCAGCGGAATCCACCGGTCGGCTGATCTGACCATCGATCACCAGCATGACACCGGGTGGTGCATCCCGAACCGAGATTTCAAAAGTTCGTTCGGCAGAATCCACGATCGGTCGGACCGTTAACGTATGAGGACAAATCGGCGTGATTGCGAAACACTGCAGTTCCTGACGCAGGATCGGACCGCCTGCCGAAAGATTGTGAGCTGTAGAACCGACCGGCGTGCTGATGATTAACCCGTCGCAACTGTACGTTGTGACATCCATGTCGTCGATTTTCAGATGAATCGAGAGCATCTTCATCGACCCGGCTGCCGTGACGTTCACTTCATTCAGGCCAAGATCGGTAATCACCGTTCCGTCAGCTCGGTGATGGTGACATTCGAACATCAGATGTTCAACAGTCTGAAACTGGCCTCGCTTGAGCCCCGGCAGTCCTTTGCGAAATTCTGCTGGACTGAGGTCGGTCAGGAATCCCAGCCGACCAAGGTTGACGCCGATGATCGGCAACTGACGTCGCCCCAACTGTCGACATCCTCGCAGCACGGAACCATCGCCCCCCAGCACCACCACGATGTCGCCTGCCAGATCCTCCGGGATAGGTTCGTCGCTGGAAAACACACCGACCAGCACGACGCCGCGCACGGTGTGCAGATAAGCGCGCAGGTCATCCCATGCCGCCTGAATATCCGGGCGGTCGCTGCCGGTGAGCACAATAATTCGGAGATCCGGATCTTTCATGACGTATGCGGAATTCATTTGTGCAGAACGGAGTACGAGCTTCAGGGCTCATCGACGGCCCGCATCGTAGCATTCTACGTTCGACTCAAGCGTGACAATCTGCCATGCTGCCTGAATTCCAGACAAATCGACCACGCTTTCATGGTTCAGTCGGAGCTTTCGTTTTCATGGCGAATTCAGTTTCCGTCCCGGAAAAACTTACAGTCATCGTCACCGGAGCATCTTCGGGAATCGGCAGACTCATCTGTCAGCGACTGGCGGGGAAAAATTACCGCCTTGTGCTGGCTGCGCGCTCGGCGGACAAACTGGCCCGGCTGGCCGCAGAATTTACAGCGGCCGGATGTGAATGCATCGCAGTTCCCACTGATGTTGCCGATCCAAACGCGCTGGAAGCTCTCGTCAGGGCGACAATCGATCGCTTCGGACGGATCGATGTGCTGGTGAACAATGCCGGGATCGAATGTTTTGCAGAATTTGATCAGGTGCCGCTTGATCAGATTCTGCAGACGATTGAAACGAATCTGACCGGAGCGATTATCCTGACGCGACATGTCGTACCCATCATGCGACAGCAGGGTTTCGGTCGGATCATTAACATGGCCTCGACCGCCGGAAAACACGGGCCCGCTTTTGGTGCGGTTTACGGTGCGACAAAAGCCGGGCTGATCGCGTTCACTCAGGGACTTCGCGGCGAGCTTCTCCCCGTTGGAATTACGGCGACTGCAATCTGTCCTGGCTTTACCAAAGACGGCGGTATCTATGACGAAATCGTCAAAGCGACCGGCAGGAGGACACCGTTTTTTGTGGGAGGCACAACCGCTCAGAAAGTCGCCGCAGCGGTTGAAAAGGCGATCCGCACCGGACCTCCGGAAATCATGCTCAATTTTCCCGCTCTTCGCCCTGTCTTTCTGTTCCGCGATGTGTTTCCGCGACTGGGCGAGAAACTCATTCTGGCTTGCACTTTTAAGTTCCTTCGCCGAGCGGCCACGACAAAGAAATGATTTGAGATCTGAAATATCTGGCTCCGGCACGCTGAGAGTTGTCCCGCCGCTGCGATGTCACGTCATTCCTTCTCAGTTCCGTTGTCGATGCTCAGGAATCCTCCCTGTGAAACGGAATAACCCTCCGGAGGAGCAGTGCTGAACAATTCCGGGTCGATCTCCTGGTCGAATCGGATGTCTGCCATGGTTGAGCCACCCACAATCACACCGTTGTGCTTTGCAACGGCCTCAACGCGGACCGGCAGCTTGGTTTCTTTGTCGATCCACCATGTTTTTGTAACCAACACATCCGCCATTGGGACGATTTCCTGAAACCCGACTGCTGTTTTCTCATCGATCGTCTTTTCACCCAGGTTCTTGACGTTCTCAGATGGAACTTGAGTCATCTGTGCGTAAAAGTCGCGAGCCGGGTTCGGCCGCAGGCGAGTCTCAGTTTTTTCTCCCGACTTCATGTTGAGTACGGTTTGCGTCTTCATCAAAATGCAACTCTTGCGATCCGGATCGAGCGAAACTGACTCCCCGGTTTCCGCATTCGTGATGTGGATGCTCTTCGCCCCGAATGAAGATTGCTCCGCTCGGTGACGATGACGCCCCTGTATCCAAACGCGTCGAAGTTCGACCGGTTCGCCCTTTTCCAGTTTGGCAGAGATCTCCTGAAAGTACTTCTCGACTTTCGCTGTGCGCTCCCGAAACTGCTTCTTCAACAGTTCGCGATCAATAGGATTTCCAGGCTGCACGTTCGCCTCATGCTCGATGTTGGTTAACTTCAGCATCCTTCCTGCCTGTTCGATCTGTCTTTTCACTTCTGCCTCATGCATGTACTCAACGTACTGGACTGACCGAGTCTTCTCCACATGTTGCTGAACTTGTGCAAATGCAACACGGCTGAATGGTGTGCTGCTGGCTAAGACCCCGATCACGACAACAGTCGCCGTCAGTACAGTCACAGCAATCATCCGGCGACCGGCACACTGCCATTCGCCGTAAGAGCCCGGACCAGGCGTTATCGCTGCCAGTGCCCCACTTCTGAAATGCTTCCAGAAAAACTTCCTGAGCGACATCTTCAGCGTCTGAAAGACACCCCAAAATTCTCAACGCTGCCGCTGTCACAACCGCAGAGTTGGCGAGAACGATGGAGTCCCAGTCAGATTCGGACACTGTTTCGACCTCCGTGCCTTCGTAATAATGAGCCTCAGGTAAGCTCTCATAGATCGTGTTCTGCCGACGAGACATTACCAGAATTCTCTTGAAAATCTCTGAATTCTCGGTTCGCCGTGGAAGACTCGTCGCTGGTCGCGGCCCGGCCGCGAAATCCTGCTCGGCAAGCAGGACCTGCCGAAATCGGCGACTGCACCCCGAACGTGGCGGGCAAGGCTCAGTGAGTAGTCATACGGAAGCGTTTTCGTTAACTTCGTTTCCGATCTCAAAGCTCACCCGGCTCAGATTGCGACACATTTTTGCTGCCCAATGAACACGCTGCATAGGAATACTTCAATGCGAATCCTGTCGCTGTCAACCCTGCTGTTCGTCCTGACCATACAATCGATCTCGGCGCAGGACGCACCGCTCGAGATGATTCCGGGGTCGGCCAGTGTCGTGATTCGGCTGCAGGCTCCGGAAAAAACCGTTGCCGATCTGGCGGCGTTTATAAACAAAGTGCAGCCAGGACTTGGTGATCTCGCGAAAGGACAACTGCCAGGCGAGCTTGGACAGGCTATTTCGAACCCAACGTGGGCTGGAGTTGACAAGACAAAAGACTGGTATTTGGCGCTGTTCGCTGATGAAAATCGGAATATGAAGCGCGTTCTGTTGCTCCCCGCAACAGACACAGCAAAGCTAAAAACAGCAATGGGATCAGCGATTAAGTTCGCCGAGAAGGATGGTTGGCTGGCCTGCTCGAACGACGAACAATATCTCGGCGAGGTTGAGCGATGTCAAAACGGTCAAGTGGAATCCATCGCCGGAAAAATTGATGATCGCACAAAATCAGTTTTGATGTCGGGTCACCTGTGTGTCGTGGTCAATGGAACAGCACTCAAGAAAGCATTCGCGATTGAGTTGGCGACGGCTGATGGTCGGCTGGAAGAACGGATTCAGTGGTTTGGCGAGCAGATCAAAACAGCCAACCCGCAGATGGACATGGCTGTCGCACTCGACGTGTATCGAGATCTTGGAAAAGTTCTGTTGCAGGGTGTGCGAGATTCGAATACCTCGGCAATCTCCGTCAAAGTCACAGACGACGCTGTGCAGATCGAGCATCTGCTGACGGTTGAAGCCGACAGCAAAACGGATGCGTTCTTTCAGACTCAGCCGGTCAGTGACATGGCAAGACTTACGTCTGTCCCTGAAGGATTGGCCGGGTACATGGCGATCCATGGGAATCCGCACGTCCTGTTCGACTGGTCCTAGCGGATGATGTCGCAAATGCTCAAAGAAGGCGAGCAGAAGGAAAAGGCAGTGAAATCCATCGCCTTGATGCGAAAGGCAGAATTCGGAACGCTCGCTGTCGGCGGAGATCTGCTTCCGGACGAAGACACCGCTCTGAGATACTATGCCCTGAGTGAGATCAGCCCGTCGTCCGTCGTTCGGGAGGCTTTTCAAAATCTTGGCACAGGCCTGGATTATGAGATCGCCGGAATTCGTCAGAAGCAGACCGTTGAAATGGATGCAGAAACGATCGAGGGGCAATCTGTCCACATTTTTCGTATGGAACAAACAATGCCTGAAGGATTCGATCCGACGGGGATGCAGAAAGCGATCAACGACAAGATGTATGGACCGGATGGAATCGTTCAGCGGATCGTGTTGAAAGACAATTTTGTGATGCAGACGATGGGTGGCGGTTCAGAGTCCATGAAGCGTCTGATGACCGCGCCTGGTTTTCTGAATCAAACCGTTGCTGGCGATCATCACCACGTTTGCGGAAGACGGCCGAATAGGATTCGAAGCAGAACGGCTTTTGCGATCCGTCTGGAGAACCACCTGTTTTACCTCGCAACGCTGGAGGACAAATGCATCGTCTCGGCGGAGCGAGACGGCTAAATTTGCAGCTGATCAGGTCACTGTCGTTGTAGGCGACGTCGTGAGAATTCCGGCGAACCCGAGCCCCTCCGAATTCGGTGACAAAATCCGTCACACCTTGGATTCAAACATTTTCTATTTAAATAGATATTCAATCTTGACTGCGTTGCTTGCGGTTCATAAATTCTATTAACGTAGAAATTTAACTCGGAAACAAGGGAGCGGACTTTATGGCACGGGTGGCATCCGAATATCCCACAGAACTGGAACTACAGATTCTGAAAGTGCTCTGGGAATATTCTCCTCAGACGGCTCGTCAGATTCGTGACTTGCTGGCGGAGCGGGGCCGACGTTTGGCTCATACGTCGGTGATTACGACGCTGCAAAAGATGGTCGATAAGCAGCAGTTGACGCAACTGGACCCGGTCGAAGGAAAAGCGTTTCGCTTTTCACCACTCATCAGCGACCAGGCGGTCAGTCGCGGGATGTTGGGTGATCTGGTCGATCGAGTCTTTGATGGTTCGACGGAGGCCGTCATGTTGAGTCTGTTTGACGTGTCGGAACTGGACGAGCACGCTCTGAAACGTCTGCGCAAAGCGTTCAATCAGAAACTGCGGGAGATAAGCCATGAATGATGTGTTCAGTTTGTGGCCTGGCCTGAGCTCGGAGATGTCGATCCGCTGGGGACTCACGCTGCTTCATTTTCTGTGGCAGGGAACCCTGATCGGACTGCTGGCTTTGGTCGCGGCGAAGCTGTTGCGTCATCTAGCTGCCGTTGTGAGATACTGGCTGCATTCTGGGGCGTTGATGGCGTGCCCGCTGTGCGTTGTGATGACATTTGCGATGGTCGAGATTCCAGAGGATTTTCAAGCCACGGCATTGCCTGAATCGACCGCGATCCCCGAGCTACCTGGACCATTGGCGAATGGAAATCTGACTTCGCTGGATGTGCCGTTTCCAAAGCTGTCGGCGGTAGCTCCTGCGGCCAACATCATACAAGATGCGAATGATACCTCGGGCATCACTGATGCGCCCGCTTCCAGTGAGCCGACTTTCCATTGGCTGCACGTTGTCGCTCATTGGATGACAATCCTGTACGCCGCTGGAGTTTTCTGTTTCCTCATTCGCCTGGGAGTTGCACTCTGGGGCGGTCAGCGGCTGCGAGCGATCTCAGGGCCGATGTCTGATTCCGTGTTGCTGGAACTGGTCCGTGACCAGGCGAAACGCATCGGCCTGCGCATCGTGCCGGTGGTTGCGTATTGTGAACGAATTGCCGTGCCGACCGTGATCGGCGTACTGCGTCCGATGATTCTGCTGCCAGCGACGTTGATGACCGGCCTGTCGCCCGAAGAATTCTCTGCGATTGTCAGCCACGAGCTCGCTCATATCCGTCGCTACGACCTGTGGATGAACCTGCTGCAGCGAGTGATTGAGTCCGTACTGTTCTTTCACCCCGTCGTCTGGCTCCTCAGCCGTCGCCTGAGTGCTGAGCGAGAAATCTGCTGCGACGATCTGGTCGTAAGATCCGGTCATGAACCGATGAACTACGCTGGTGCGCTGTTGCGGATGGCGGAACTTTGCGTTGCACAGAACGGCGCGAAACTCGCAGCACTATCGGCTGACGGCCAGTCTCGGTCAGAACTGGAATGCCGAATTCTCCTTCTGATGAATCTGGGACGCGGATCAAGTCTGCGACTGACTCGTGCCGGCGTGATGATCATTGCGATTGCCAGCATGTCAAGTGCGGTGGCTCCGGCAATGTTCAGTGCATGGGCTCAGTCCGATGTTCCGGCTGAGACGCAGGCCGCTGCCGTTGCTGTCCAGGAAAGCGATCTGCCATTTGAGTGGTCGATCCCGGGAACTGTTAAGGATGAAAAAGGCAAACCGGTCGCGGGAGCCATCATCGAGACGCTCCCGGGCCTGCAAAAGCAGGTCTCAACGACGTCCGCCGACAACGGCCAGTTCGTTCTGGAGATGCGATCAAAGAGTCCGCATGGAATACCGTTTGTTGTCACGAGCAGCGACGGAACTCTCAAGAGCTTCGTTAAAGGGATCGACTATGGCAGCCCGCCAAAGCTTACTCGCGTCGTGCTGAAAGCTGCGCTAAACATCACGGTGACCGTCAAAGAACCACGCCTTTCTTTGCTCGTCCGTACACTCAGATGGAGCGACAACAAAACGCAGCAGACGGCCTGACGCTGATCAATCGAGTCGTCTCGTACTATGAAACTCCGCCTGCGTCCATCGAGTCCACCACGGTGCCTGAGGCATTCGTCGATGCGTTGATCCGCCGAACGCAGGACGCTCTGAAGCGAAAGGACATCGCAGCCTGCAAAGCACTTTTCGAAACGACCGGTACTTCGGAATCGCTGTAGGAGTTCGCTGTTTCCGAGCTTCAACAAATTACTCAATCGCATGTGCATACGATGAAAGCCAGTCCAGTGAAACTCAAGGGCGAACTGCTGACGTGGTCGGCTTGGCAGTTCTACAAACCCAATCTGCCGATCGTGGGTTTCCTTGAGATCGAATACACACCCGTGGGAGCGGCTCCCGAAGTTCGCAGATACCTCTCCCTGGAACTGGGCCTTGTCGGCGAGGAATTGCGGCTGGTGAGCTACATCACCGATGGCCAGGCTGAGCCGCCGGAGAAAATTGGCCCTGTCTCCTTCAGCGGCCGCATCGAACCGCTCGCCGATGGAACACACCTCATCATCGATGTGATCACGAATCCCTGGACGCTGCTTTCCGCTCATCTGGCGAATGAAGAGGTGCGGCAGCGGGATTTCTCGCGTGACGCTGCTGAGTCGAGGTAAGGAGCTGCCATGAAGTGTAGCCGGATTCGTCAGAATTCGGAGCCGGACAATGATTCAGCGCGAAGTCTCACGACTTCGGGAACAAGAAAATGCCTCTCTCAGACCCGCGCGGAGCATCAGTCCAAACGACGGGCTGCAGCGATGACTGCGGAACGCCGACGACGCTGGACATTCTTCGTTCCAGTCAGATAATAGCACCGAGGGGAACACCGATGCCAATTCATGACTGGAACCACATTGAAGCAGGAATCTTCCACGATTTCCATCACGCATGGATCGAGGAAATCAAGCGGTCGCTCAATGCGGGCCTGCTGCCGGAAGATTTTTATGCGATGGCGGAACAGCAGTCCGGGCCGTTTGGGCCTGATGTCCTGACACTTCAGACCAGTGAATCACACAGGCTTCCAGGAGGATCAACGACTGCCTCGGAGAGCACCGACGAATCATCGCACGGCAATGTGCTGCTGGCACCGCCTGCGATTGCACTCACCGCCGAAGCTGATTTGGAGTTCTATCGGCGCAAGCAGAATGTGGTGGCAGTTCGGCATGTCAGTGGGGATGAAATCGTTGCTGTGGTTGAGATTGTCTCCCGCGGTAATAAGTCCAGCAACCTTGCCATCCGGGCGTTGATCGAGAAAGCGGCAGAGCTGCTGTTTCAGGGTGTTCACCTTCTACTGCTCGATCTGCATCCGCCGGGACCACGTGATCCTGATGGCATTCATGCCGCCCTTTGGAACGAAATGACGGCACAAAACTATCCAAAGCCAGACAAGCCGCTCACGCTGGCCGCCTATGAGGCCAGTCCCATCGGCGCCACACGTGCTTACGTTCAGCCTGTGGCGGTGGGCGATGTCCTTCCCGATATGCCTTTGTTCCTGCGGCCTGGAGCTCATATCGCGATGCCGCTGGAATCCACGTATGCGAGGGCCTTTGAGGCTATTCCAAAACGGTGGCGAAGCGTGATCGAGAAATCGTCGAAATAATTATCGGCTCCTCTGCAGCATTCAAAATGGCACATCAAAGTCCTGATCATCTTCGTGTGCCGGAACTCTCAGGCGTTCATCAATTCGGCTTTGGAGATCCGCAGAGCGACTGACAAGGTCGGGGTGCTTTGCCGCCAGTTGTTCCAGTACATGCTTGAAACTCTCAGCGAACGTGGCCTGTTCGTCTGGTCGTGAAGCCGTCCGATAATCCCGAAAGGCACCGTTGAGCACGTCGATGTCGGATTGGTCTGCGTCTGCCGACTTCAGCCAGCCCACAAGCTCAGCGACGAGAAACGCCATGCCGAGATGGCCGAAACCGTCACCGGGAATTCTCTCTTCGCCAATGAACGTGCTTTTCCACGGAGACCCCAACGGATCTTCGGCGTCTTCACCCAGCTCTTCCCGCCGCTTTCGATCGGCCTCAATCCGGGCGTTCATTTCTGCATAGTCTTTCTGCTGGGCATCCCAGGCCTCATGCGTGGCGTGGATGGAGAACGCGAAATCGTCATCCACATCCAGAGAATGCCCATCGAAGCCACAGATGCTCGGTCCGAAACTCTCACTGGCCATCATCTGGCAGATCGGGCAATCACAATCGATCATGTGACCACCGGTGCTGACCAGAGGAATCCGAATGCGTTCACAGCGGATGATTTCCTCAGGTGATTCACCGTCCTCAAACGGGCTCATTCGCCAATCCGCAAGAATGTCCTCCATTGCCTTCGCCAGGTTCTGCAATGCATCAGGGCCCTTGATTCGCTTTTGGTCTTCCAGCAGCCACATCCATCCTGCTTCAATCGTTTCGCGGCATGCATCGAAGTACAGAATCACTTCGTGCCGACCCATCGCGGCGGATTCGAATGTCGATAATTCCACAGGAATCGGCACCGGCGCTTCGTTCTGATAGACTCGAAACGTCTGGCCATCCGCCAGGTCCGAGATCCAATCTTTTCCGATGTGCAGGCAGTCGCGCGGGATGCCGCCACTGAGTTCGATGCGCGGTGTCATCAGCCAGTCACGATGAACGCTCAACGTCAGGTCGTGACGACCACACGGCTTATCGTCCCAGCCCTTGCCGATCCACTCCTCACCGCCGTGAATCACCGCGAGCATACGTTTGGCAAAGGAGCGAGTCAGCGCGGTGCCCCACAGCACATCGCGGCGTGGATTGGGAATGATGAGCGGCGTTGAACGCGAGCTACGGATTGCGTCCGGCGCAACATGCTGCAGCAATTCCCACCATGGCGGCAGCACTGTGATGTGAGTCAACGGGCCGTCTTCGTCGATCGGCGAGCGCCGCAGTCGCAGCAACGGGAACTGACCGCCTGTGAGAACTCGCCGCTGTTTCAGATCCAGCACAAACCACGCCGGAGCGGCCGCCAGTCGCGTAATAGCGTCAGAGAGGCTGGTCTGACGAATCGGGAAGCCATCGGTGAATTCTGTGTTCTCCGGATGAAACGTATAACGCGGCCAAACCATGGCGACATCATCCCATGTTGCCGGATCCTCTGCCGAACACGCCTGAAGCGCCAACGCATCGACGTCGCTGAGCAGATGTAGAACACGGACAGATTCGTTATCGATCACCAACGCCATGGTTGCATGCGACGGGAGCTTTTCAGGCATGTTATGTCTCCTCGATCAAAGTCGAATCGTGGTCCAGGATTCAGCAGTTTGCCATTGTTATAACGGAAAACTTGTCGTCCAGTATCGCGCTGAGTGGCAGTTTGCGTCGGTAGAAAAAGTCTCCGGTTACAAGACGATAAAATGGGGTACGTGGCTTCCTCGCGAGTTTTGGAAATCTCGGCGAAATGTCCAAACCTGAAAAGTCGCCTTGTGGAATTCCGCACTCGCTTCCCTACAGTCCCTGAAGCGATACAATTCTCGAGAATTACCCAGATTGCCTTCAATGTTGGCCGTCCTGTGTTGGGATGAGCGGCGTCATGCGGCGGCGAGGGAACTACAAAGGAAAAAAACCATGGCTCGACACTTGATTTTCTGTGTGCTGGCGTTTGCTGGCGCGATAGGAACGGCGAACGCAGGTCACTTTTTTCATCATCATTACCCAGGTCCCGTTTATGTGGCACCAGTGATGGTGTACCAGCCAGCTTATATTGTTCCGACTATGACGTATGCAGTCACGCAGGTGCCGGTCACGACTGTTTCTTACGCCCCGAGCTACTATGCTCCGCTCGTTCCGATGGTCCCGGCGTACTACGCTCCAGTGGCGGTTTACGGAGCTCCAGTTTATGCTGCGCCGGCTTATGCGGTACCTGTGTATGGTTATGGCCACAGGATGCACAGCCGTCTGAACGTCTTCAGGAACGGCAGCTACAACTATCACCTGCGCGTGAGATAAGGGCTGAGCAATGCGGCAGAAATCGCCGCATTTCGCTTCTCCACGGGCCGTGGTTTTGGCAAAACTTTCCAGATCGAGGTTGACGTCCGCAAAATGGCGTCGATGCTTTTGCTCGTGCTGAATTGAGGCGTTCAGAGCGAATCTTGCAGGGATATTCAGCCCGGCGGATCGTCTGAAAAACAGGACAAAACCGGTCTGGAGCCATTTTGTGGAAACCGCTATAAGGCCGTCCTCACTGAGGCGGACTCTTCGCGGACAGGCTTTGGCTTGTCATCAAATGTGATCCGGACACTAAGGATGCGGCAGGAAGCCGAGGCCTTTGAGTCAACTTCAGTCAGCGTGTTTGACAACGATTCTGCTCATTGGAGCAGACATGTTCTCTCATCGGAAGGAGTCCGATGGTGCGCTTCATCGCTGCCATTACCGTCGTAACTGTTTGCTGCTTTTCAACTGGTGTTCAGGCGCAATCAAAATCGCCTGCCAAACGCTCTGTGGCGCCGGTCTCCCGGACGCAGCAGGTGGAAGATTCGCCGCGCCCTGCGGAGCAAGTGGACGATTCGCGGTCCCGCGCGCAGATAGAACTCAAGAATAATCAACTGAATCAGGATGTCCAGCCGTTGCCGCCGGAGCTTGAGCAGTTGCTCCGCGACTGGGCGGCTGCGAGTGAAACGATTCAGCGTCTGGAAGGCGAACATCTGCGGCGTGTTTACGACATGATCAACGAAGTGGAGAAACTCTCGCAGGGGCGATTTTTCTACGAGACGCCGGACAAGGGCCGCATCAACATCACGCCCGTCGTGATCACGGAAAAGATGCTTCGACAGCGTGCCAGCGGTGAAGTGCCGACCAAAAAACGAAAAAGCGGCAAGCCATTCGACTTGAAATCGGATCAGGAAGAATGCTGGTCCTGTGATGGTTTGCGCGTCTACGAAATGGACGCGGCAAAGAAACAAGCACGTGTTGCTCAATTGCCAGCGGATATGCAGGGCAAGAACATTATGGACAGCCCGCTGCCATTTCTGTTTGGTATGCCGCCGGACAAGGCAAAACGCCGGTTCAAGATGTCTCTGCTCCGCCCGATTGAACCCGAATCCGGACGAGCCTCACTGCACATTCTGCCTCGACTTCCGCAGGATTCGGGCAATTGGGCCAGTGCCGACGTGATTCTGAATCTGAAGACATTTCTTCCGGACGCGGTTCAGTTGGTCGATCCGGCCGGAACCAAAATTACTGTCTATAGCTTTTCGAGCTTAAAGGTGAATGAGAACATTATTATCGATAAGCTCATTGACAAGCAGGATCCCGCGACTCGATACACCCCGGATCTGCGTGGTTTTAATGTCATCGTGCAGGGTGGAGAAGAGCCCGTTCAAGTCGATGAAAACGATCCGGCCGATCCACGATCGCAACCTGAACCAAAACCGGACGTGCCGCCGAAGGCTGCCAATCCCGCACTCGTCAACGTCCGGGGCATGTTGCATTCTGAGGCCGTAATTCAACTGGAACGCCAGGGGTTGAAGCGAGTCAAGGCGGATCCGGAGGCCAACAATATCATTCTGGAAGAAGGGCCGGTTGCGGAAAAACCAGATGATGTCTTTACGGTTAAGTCTCAGGATCCACCTGCGGGCACGCCGCTGAAAAAAGGCATGAAAGTTCGCCTCACCATCTGGACCAAACCCGATGGCAATACGAAGCAGTAGATGCGATCATGGGCGTAAAAAGTCTATACAGACGGACAACGTTCATGCGGATCCTGTGTGTGCTGAAAGTCGGAATTCTTAGTCTGAGCGTTCTCCTGGACACGCCAGATGCGGCGCATGCATTTCAGGTTGTGGCGATTTCTTCGACCGCCACGGCGAAGAGTCCTGCGGAGGCAGCGACCGAGTTGCATCGGATCTTTGACGAAGAATGGCAGCGGACTCTCAGGGAGAATCCGACTCAGGCTTCTCAACTGGGCGATCGACGCTACAACACGTTCTGGCCCGATAATTCGCTCACCGCAATCCGGGCGTCGCAGACCAGAACGCGGCAGGTACTGGCGGCCATGAAGGTGCTGGACAGGTCAGCGTTCTCAGCCGACGACAATCTGAACGCACGACTCTTTGAATATCAGTACGAAGCCGACATCAGCGAACAACGATATCGACTGCATCTGCTGCCCATCAATCAACGCGGCGGGATTCAGGATGAAGACACCACGGTGGATGTGCTGCAGTTTGATACGCTGCGCGACTACGAAGACTGGATTGCGAGACTGAAAGCATTCCCGATCTACACGGCGCGTACGATGGCTCTGATGCGGCAGGGAATCCACGAAAAGATGTTGCATCCGAAAATCGTGATGCAGCGGGTCCCGGCACAGATCCGGAAACAACTGGTCGATCAGCCTCAGAATAGTCCGTACTATAAACCGTTCCGCACGTTCGCCGTCGAACTGACGGACGTGGAGAAGGATCGCCTGCGAAACGATGCGGCGACGGCGATCGAAGCCTGCATCCTGCCATCGTATCGCGCGTTGCTGGAGTTCATTGAGAAAGAATATCTTCCCGCGTGCTTTGATGAAGTCGGTTGCTGGCAACGTCCTGATGGCCAGACGATGTATGCCGAACTGGCACGCCGATTCACGACAACCAATCTCACGCCGCAGGAGATCCACGACATCGGGCTGGCGGAAGTAAAACGCATTCGCACTGAAATGGAAGCCATTCAGAACGAGGTCGGATTTCAGGGTTCTTTCCAGGAATTCCTGCTTCACCTGCGTACGGACAAACAGTTTTATTTTGACACACCGGAAGAACTTCTGCAGGCGTATCGCGAATGCTGTGATCGCATCAATCCCAATCTGCCAAAACTGTTTCTGAAGCTGCCGAAGTCTGCCTACGACATCCGACCGATTCCGGATCAGATGGCACCCGATACGACCACGGCGTATTACCGCCCTCCCGCAGCGGATGGGACTCGACCGGGCAGCTATTTTGTAAATCTGTATCGTCCCGAGACCCGTCCGAAATTTGAAATTGATGCGTTATCGCTGCACGAATCCGTGCCAGGACATCATCTGCAGATTGCGTTGTCCATGGAACTGACGGACATTCCGGAATTCCGCCGCTACGGCGGTCAAACCGCCTTCGTCGAAGGTTGGGCTTTGTACACCGAAAAACTTGGCAGCGAGCTGGGACTCTACCGTGATCCGTATTCGCGCTTCGGGCAACTGACTTATGAAATGTGGCGCGCTGTGCGGCTGGTTGTGGATACGGGAATGCACAGTTTGAAATGGAGGCGTCAGGAGGCCATTGACTTCTTTGCCGGCAATACCGCCAAATCCATGCTCGACATCGAAAACGAAATCGATCGCTATATCGCATGGCCGGGACAGGCGCTGGCCTACAAGATTGGCGAACTGAAGATCCGGGAACTGCGCAGCCGCAGTGAACTGGAACTCGGGGCTCGTTTCGATGTGCGTGAGTTCCACGATGTTGTGCTGAAAAACGGTGCGGTCCCACTCAGTGTGCTGGACGAACTTGTGACGGCCTGGATCGTTGCGAAGAAGCCGTAAGGTATAACAACAAGCTTTCAAACAGAACCGGGGCTGGCATGTTTGCACATACCAGCCCCGGCACATCGGGTCGTCACATAGTGGAGGAGTTACTATGGTACGATCGCATCAGATTTTCGGACAAGCTCCTCACATCGTGCGTCAACCTCTCGCGAGTGTAAGCAGGTTGACTGGTGGTGTAGCAGCGATTATCGCATCGAGAATACGGCAGGGTCATCTATAATGATGGGCGTTGACCATGTCCTGCCATCGTTCAAATTGCAGCTGTTGAAGAAATGAGTCGCAAAGTATTCGGCTTTGTAACCATATGGAAAACTGGAATACAGGTGGTCGGCCGACGTGAGGTTGTTCACGCCCTGTTTGCCATAGAAATGCACCTGTCCGTCGCCGGAAACGGACATTCCGAGCGTCCACCATCCGGGAGACAGCTTCAGGCTCTTGACTTCATGGCCCAGGTGGTCTCCTCGAATCAACAGCATGGCCCCATCTTCCGGAAAGCGACCGTCGTGACTGCTGTGGAATTCGATGAAGTAGCCTGGCCAGTAATCTTCCTGTTTCTTGCTGCTCTTCGAAAACAGGAACTTCTTTTTGCTCTCCGTAATTGTGGTCTTTGTATCGATGCGGTAACCAAAGTGGGTCCCGGATCGGTTTTCCCATTTGTCAAACGGTGGCAGAAAGATGCGGCAAGTGCAGCTTGGATTGCGACTGGCGGAAATCGCCCCGATCCTGGATGTACACGACATCACCAGATCGTCCTGTTCCATCTGGCTGCTGTTTCGGCCGGGAACACCGGAATTGAGTGTCTGAATCTTGAGCGAGCCGGTGCTGCCAGCGATGCCGCCTGCGGGTGTTGCCACCCGCACAATATGGTCCGGCATGCCGCGTTTTTGACTTTCGAACCAACGCTGGTTGTTGGAGAATCCAGTGGGGGCACGAACCTGTTCATCCTGTTCCTTGCTGGCTTTGTTGCCATTCGGAACCCATTCCCATTTTTCATCTTCAAAGTCGTCACCCACCTGCTGCAGCTTCATTCCCGTTCCGGGAACCAGCTGTGCCTGGACATCAACAAAGAAAATAGGAAGGGCGACTACGAAGCAGGTCGCACGGAAGAGTGACAGGGCTGGCGACTTCATGTCGTCGTGTTCCTTTGTATCAGAATCCATTCTGACGCACCGCAATGACTTCGATTCGAAGTCACTGCGGCAAGAAATTGAAATGGAGCCAATCAGTTGCGCCGCATCCTGCGCTGCAGCTGATCAGCCGACCATCTCGTTTTGGAGACCAGTTTCACAGGAAGCACGTCACCATCCATGGCAACCGGTTCCTTCGGTCAACTCCAAAATGCGTATCTGTCAGTTGCTATCGGCCTTCGTGGCACAGACCGCATACTCATTCCTGCCGTACCGGGGCGTTGGAAGCAAAGCAACCAGCCTCGACCGGCACACCTTCAGCACACTGCGAAACCAGAAAAATCACCCCTGACACCCCAGTTTCACAATCGTTCTTTCGGCTGAGATGTCGGACAACAATCATGTTACACTTCAAGCGTACGGATGGAGCTGGAAATCAGCTGACTCACGAGAGGCGATGACGCTGTCGGGCTTTTCGAAAAATCTCTCAAGGAATCTTCACATGGTCTGCAATCACCTTAAACAACTCTACGACCTGTGCGAAACTCATCAGCTAAAAATGGCGGGTTCGGATCTGATCCGGATTGTCTGCAAGACATGCAACGAGCATGAAATCTGTCCGTCCATGCTGATGGATGAATACGATGCTCGCTACAAGGCGGAAACGGAAACACACCCGGTGGTGGAACTCCAGATTCATCCGAAAGCAATGGAAAAGTGAATCTCGCTGGAGAAATCTTCCGGAATCTGACGCTTTCTTGTGGTATCGCGCGCGGTTGAGGATGGCGCATTCGTTTAACCGCGTGGGCAACGCCCCGCGCTTGTGAATCCATCCAGCGGGACACTGTTCGGAGCTCTGCTGGTCACCAGCATGCAGCAGGCTGCCATGACGCGCGCCGATCTTCCGGAAATCGACAGACGTGATTTTTCGCTCTTCGTCGATAAAGTCCAGAACTTCATCACGATGTTGAAAAAGGCGTCTGGAACTTTGGAGGCATCAAAATGCCAGAGAGTTCCAGACCACTTTTTCAACACCGCCTTTCCCTAAAGGTCGCTCACCAATACCTGACTCAACGGGACGAACCTACCGCCAACACCGTCTTCGGCAACGTCGGTTCGACCGTCACCTTCCAGGTCGGCAACGACGACGCCAGGCGACCCGCCGAGCAACTCGGCAAACATCCCGGCCAAATCACCAACGAAACCCTCACCGGCCTCCCCAAATACGCCGCCTGCGTCCGACTCCTTAATGATGGAATGCCGAGCCAACCGTTTTCCATGGTAACTCTGCCGCCCCCGCGAGTGCCATTGATCCTGAACAGGTAGAGATGTTCAGGCGTGTTTCACAGCGACGCTTCAATGCCGGTTCGGTGAATTTTGACTACGCATGACGAGGCGATTCCACTCTATGTTTCGACGGCTCCAGTGGTCGGCAATTGCCTGAGCAAATGTTGGATGTACAAGTTTGGCGCGCGAGTCAAGCCATAGTGCGCCTTCTCGTCTAACAACGATTCCCTCCATCGGACCGGTACGAAACCGACTTCTTCCATGGATTACCAAGTCCTTCAACCGCTTTAGATCTGTCTGTCCGGTGAAGACTGTAGGGACCGGGGACAAGGCAAGCTGCTGCACCAAGGCATTGCGTCTGATTGTGTTCCAGAACATACCTTCCCTGCGGTCGTAAATGTCGAATGCAAGGAACCAGTCGGGGAGATCGAAGTAATCGAGTGAATGGCGGGCAGTACACCACTCGCCGAAGAGAATCAGATGATCATTGAGAGTTCTCGCGAGGATAGTCTCGTGCGAAGCCAGCCACGATGGAAGCCTTGCGAACTGACCCGAATATGGTGCGTCAAGGAATTGTCCGCGATTCTGCGCTTGCAGTCTGCCGGTGAGATCGACGGATATCCCAAGATTGGCGCCATCTAGTTTTTCTTCAACGACAACGTTGCCCTTCAGGAACTCAGTTGCCTCGGCTGGCGACAATAATTTGTCATCGCGCGGACTTTCGGTTCCGAGCCATGCCAAGTGTGGCGTATGTGGAAACCGAAAAAACTGCTTCATTTACCGAACTTCTTCGTGTGAAAACGATGAATATCAGCGGGGCACACAAATTCGACAGTAATGCCGTGATCCGCCAGTGCCTTTTCCCAATCTACCCACTTGGAATCGACAGCTTGTGCGATCGGCGGTTGCTCGTCATGTGCCGCTGCGACTGCGATGAATTTCTTATCGGAAGTGTCAAAGTTGACAAGTCTTTCATCATCCGGAAAGCTTTCGTAACCGCGTATCGGGTGCGTTTGCAGCCGAACGAGGTCGCAATGCTTCGGATTTGCTTTGTTCCGGAGTGCCCATTTCACGAATGCATCTCCCGGACCATTTCCTTTCTTCGGCTGTATTTTATTTTGGTATTCGCGGAGTATCTCAAAGCCTTCGTCCAATGCGATGCGATCATTCGTCATCGCAGATTCGAGACGCCGTGCACACGCGGCAACACAATCGAAACTCGCGTCATCGTGCTTACCGTTCGCTACAAGTATCACATTCGTGTCGATGATGACCGTCATTTCGCGGCCAGTTCCTTTCGACGCTGAGCAGCAGCGACCGTTCGCGCAGTGAGGTCTGCCATTTCATTCCCAAAGAAATTCTCCGGCCAGTTCTCGATATCACCGACTTCATTCAGCTTCAGTGGTTCGAGCTCAGTCCCCGTCTCAGTCCGCTTACAGAAATAGATCGCGACTTCTTCCGATTTGATTCCGCCTTCAGCCACGCGTCGCTGGAGGCGATTTAGGAAGTGCTCGGAGTGACTTTCCACGATCAATTGCACATTGCGCGGCACATTCTTCTCTCTGGCTTTCACGGCGCAGATGAAGACATCCGCCAACTCCGCTTGCACCTGCGGATGCAGATGGATTTCTGGCTGTTCCATCCAGACGACGGAGTTCGCCGGGCAGTAAAACGGAAGGACCAATGCGGGCAGCACTTGAGACACCCCAAACCCGACGTCAGTGATCTTCACTTCAGGAGATTTTAGTCCCGTCTTGATGAGTACCTCATACTCCTTCCGGCCTTCTGCGACCGGCCGAACATCGAAGCTGTGAATAACTCCAAGATCCTTCAACCAGCCAGCAATAAATTCTGTGAACGAATGCAGTTTTTCTTTGAACCCACGATTGAGTTTTCTTCCTTGTGACTCTGCGGCCAGTATAGCTGGCACCGTGAACTCTCCTCGCTGACCAACATCTTCTGGAGTGTCACCAGACCACTGATAGGTTCTACGCGGATGGTCTCGCAATGGCCCAAGATAGAACAGACCACCGAGCATCTGCTCCGTGGCCAGAGCGAAGTCCGCCAGGAATCCGGCGTTCTGATAGCGAGCGCGAGTGTTATCGGAGACTCGGTAAAACTTCTCGGGAGCATCTAGTGGCCAAATTCTTCCCTGGGTTCTGGTAAAACTGTACTGCTCTGAACCGAGTGAAAAAGTACCCTTGGCATTGCGTACGAACTCGGCAGTCAAGGAAGCGACTTGGCCATCGCCCAATTCGTAGCGAATCAAATTGGCTTCAGGCTGGTCGGCTTTTCCGGCTTTAAGACCCACCTTCAACGACAGCTCACTGCCCCGATATTGCTTTTCTTCGAGCAACGGGTTCTCGATTACAAGC
The DNA here is from genome assembly GCA_964517865.1 of uncultured Chitinophaga sp. Taxonomy (GTDB): domain Bacteria; phylum Planctomycetota; class Planctomycetia; order Planctomycetales; family Planctomycetaceae; genus SXXK01. Next base: position 1,453 of record CAZFDW010000049.1, on the reverse strand, counting down.
TCTTTTGGAAGCTGCCACCCAATTTCAAACTCCAGCGACTGGTCCAAATCATGGGCATGCAGGCAATCTGCGAATGTGCCAAGATCGATCAGCGTATTCTGATCTCCTAGGTGCAATGCTCTACGTCGATCTGAAGAAATGGCCGTCTGCTTTAGCGCCAACAACAGGTGCCCCAAGCTGCTCTTGCCAGCACTATTCGCGCCGAAAATCACGGTCAGCGGGGCGAGGCGTATCTTCCCTGTGTCTTTCCATGCTTTGAAGTGTCGAATCTGCATTGATTTCAGCATGGATGTTCAATCCAATTTAAGGGAAAGGAGACTCTGAGACTTCTCTGAGTGTACTGCGATCCTTCGTCTATTCCAATTGGGATCTAGATAACAATTGGCGATGCAACCAGCGTCCATCGCTTAAGAATCGATGCGACCAACTCGCCAATCGCTTTGACATTGGAGAGCTCGTCGTTTTCGGCATCGGCGAAAAGCATCAGGATTTCTGGACTCGCGCGACATACATCGCTGAATCGACCGACGCTCAGTAGCAGGAGATGAATGATAGACGTCGGCCGTGCTGAAACGAACGTCGGACACGTGAACGAGGTCTGAAACGCTCCCTTGAAACCGGCAACCTTTTCCCGGCTGAACGGTGGACGCTGCGAATTGTGTTGAGGGGATGCAGGACTGCCATTTCCAAAGCGGTCCGACTCGAATTCTGTGCCCACTGTCGTCACGCTCGCACAGCAAAATGATCCCAACTCGTTATGAACTGGGATCGGGAGTCCTTTCCGGCAGGCGGCATGACTTCTGTTTTTCCTCCATGAGTCGATGGTACGCTTCCTGAGCTGCGAAGCTGATCGTCAGCAGGTCGCTGGCTCGGAAGCTTTGGGTGGATTTGCACTCGTTCCCGTCGCGGTAGCCATGCCTTCTTTGAAGCGATCGCTGCCGAACCGAGTGTGCCGTTTGCTGGTGACAATCTCCGACGAGAATGCCCGGTTGTCACAGACAACAAGGGCTGACAAGCCCTTGACCCGGTGCTGCGTGGTTCCTCGCTCAGCCCTGTTCTTACTTTTGTGACTCTTGTGAGTTTTTGTGGCCAGCACAATTCGTGGCGGTGTTGCTTGCGAGTCAGGAGTTTGCTCGCCACAAAGATGCAAAAAATTCACAAGAGGAACAATGGAATCAGCCGCGAATCAATCACCGCCATCATCGCATCGGTCGATGGTCAATTGACCCTGACTCCAATGGTCCGGAACCGCCGCGTTTCGTGTGGTGGTTTTCCTGTTCGTACTACTCACAGTTGATTTCTTGTGCTCCCGCGAAGATTTTCAAACGTCGGTTTGCAGAAGTCAGAAATCGCAGAAAAATCAGGGGCAGAAAAATGCAGACCACGACTTGAGGTCTATCTGCGATTCATTTTTCTGCCATCAATTTTTCTGCTGCATGTGTTCCTGCGGGAA
>CAZFDW010000048.1:14956-22679 GCA_964517865.1 uncultured Chitinophaga sp. | reverse complement strand
AGTCCGCCGGAAACAACAAGCACGTCTTGAATCGCAGCACACTCCAGCGCTGAACGACGAGCAATATCCAGAAACCTCGCTCGATCTTTCAAGCTGCGCTTGCCGTTACCCTCCGCAATGTTAAGCGGAATGGATTGTGTGGCACGCAACCATTGATCGCGAGCATGGCGATGAAGCCCCGCCAATAAACGAGACGTATCAAATGCTTTCGCGACATATTCGATCGAAAGGCGATAGACGTCAAGTCGATCATGGTCAAACAGGTATTCTGTCATGGTTGCCTCGATTCGATTACGAGCACGGGCACGAGCACCGTTTCACTGAGCACGAGAAGGCCAATTACGTTTGAATGCCAGAACAATACATTACCGACAAAGCACAAGTATACCCCCATCGCCCCGGAGAAAGGTGGAATGCGGCGTCATGTGGAGACGGCCCTTTCTTCGTATCGAGTGACTTCGACAAAGGTATCGTAGAATCCGCTGCCGCCGCCCCAGTCGGTTGGTTCCTCGGGAGTCAGCGTGTTGACCGAACATGCGTTTCCCTGAGCGTCGCCGAAACCACCGAAGGGCATCCACGCAATACCCGGCCGCATGCGTTCCGACACTCGGCACTCGGCAATAACGGCTCCCTGGTGATTTGCGACACGCACCAAATCACCATGCGCCAGATCGCGACACTCAGCATCTGCGGCATGCAATTCGACAAACAGCACTCCCTCGCGTTTGCAGTGAAGCTCGATATGGGAGTAACTCGAATTCAGAAAGTGCAGCGTCTTGCCGGTAATCAACTGCAGCTCGTGGTCTGGTGCCTGAGCAATGTCACCGCTGGCGGGAAGAGGGTCAAGGCCCCGCTCGAGTAACGATTCCGACCACAACTCCGCCTTGCCCGACGGTGTCGGAAATCCTCCGTGTGCGAAGGGTCGCCAGTCACGTTCGTGATTCAACCGCGCGTAGCCGTCCTCATAGAGCCGTTCATAGTTGATCCCGTCCAGCCACGGGTGACCGCTGTTCAAGGCGGTCCGCAGCAGTGTTTCATCGCTGTCGAACAACCAAGGCTCCGTACGACCCAGTGCTGCTGCCAGTCGGCGAAAGAATTCCGTGTTCGAAACGGACTCACCCAGCGGCGGAATCGCTGGCCGGTTCATGGAAAGGTAATGATGCCCCCAGGCTGGCACGAGATCGAGACATTCAATCTGACTCGTCGCTGGGAGCACGTAGTCCGCGTAGCACGCTGTTTCCGTGGCAACCAGATCATGCACAATCGTAAACACGTCGTCTCGTTTCAGGCCCTCAATGATGCGTTGCTGATTCGGAACACTCACGACGGGATTGCAGTTATAGACGCACAGACTGCGGATCGGCGGGTTGAGATCGCGATTGCAGAGGTCGTTACCGAGATCCCGCATGTTCAGAGTTCGCACGCCCGGCTTGTCTTTTTCCGGCATCAGGACTCCGCGATTGTTCAGAGTCGAATACTGCAAAGCCCCGGTCGAACGTGCCAGGCCGCCACCGCGATGCCGCCAAGCGCCAGTCAGCACCGGAAGGCAAGCCATCGTGCGAAATGCCATGGCCCCGTTGCGATGATGTTCAAGCCCGATCAGCGGTCGCAGCAGCGATGGCGTGGTCGTTGCGTACTCGCGCGCGAAACGTTCGATTTCATCCTCGGACAGCCCGACGATCGATGCGACGCGGGCCGGGGCGTAATCCTGAACCCGCTCCACAAGTTGTGCGTAGCCCTGTGCATATTGCGACACATAATCATGATCGACCAGATCGTCGCGAATGATCACATGCATCATCGCCAGAGCCAATGTGGCGTCGCTGCCTGGCCGCACTGCCAGATGCCAGTCTGCCTGTTCGGCCGTGCGCGTCCTGACGGGATCAACAACCACAATCTTCGCACCGCGAGCCCGTGCTTCCAGAATCACGGGCCACAAGTGCAGGTTCGTGACAATTGTGTTGGTGCCCCACAGGACAATGTAGCGACTGTGGACGAGCTCTTCCGGATCAACCCCGAACCCACAACCATTAGTCGTCGCCAGGCCTGCAGCGGCGACTTCGCCGCAGAGACTGCGATCGAGTCTGGAAAATCCCATCAGGCCAGCCAGTCGCCGATCCAGCGAGGCCATCTGGATGAGTCCCTGATTTCCGGCAAAACTGAAAGGCTGAATGGCCTCCGCGCCGGACTCCGCAATGATGTCGTGCCAACGAGCCGAGATATCCGCAAGTGCTTCGTCCCACGTCGTCCGCACAAAACGGCCTTCGCCTTTCGCGCCGACTCGCTTGAGAGGATGCAGGATCCGATCCGGGTGATAGACTCGTTCCAGATAGTGATTGACCTTGGCACACAGCGTACCGCGCGTAAACGGATGAGCCGGGTCTCCATACATCCGCTCCGCCTTGCCATCCCTGACTTCCACCAGCCACGAACACGTATCCGGACAATCATGACCGCACGCGCCACGAATGATCGATAACGGACTTGAGGGCTGTTCCATCGTGTCTGGTCTTTGTCAGAAAAAGGCAGGTTTTGAGGAATCGGACGATAACAAATTCCCGCTGTGCGTTACAGATCAGGAAGGCCACGGCCCGTGGCCTTATCCAGCTCACGCAGTCATGAGTGAGACAAATGGCGAGCGGCATGCGTCAGCTTGCCGGTACAAGAACGAGGTACCGGAGGGCTGACGCCACTCCGCTCGCCGGGCTCATTTTCGACCGCGCGAAGTATAACCCTGCAGTTCGCGCGATCGTATCCCCATGTCATCGAACTTGCGAGCCGGGATCGGAAGCATCTACGATGCTTCCGATTCCCTCCAGGATTCTTCGATCAGTTCTTTTGGCTCCGAGCCGCTCTTGCGAATGCAGAAGAAACCCGGTTGAACGAAACATGATCATCGGATGTCTGTTCGCACTTGACTACGGTGCAGCACAGGTAGATCACAGGAACAAGATAAATCGCCGCTCCGGACACAAGCCCGGTCATCATCCCGACAAAAGCCGCAGTTCCCGGACGATCATTGACAGACGTTGAGTTGCTGGCAAGGCATCCGATCAGAAATCCGAGACCCGCCAACAGGATGGGAATCATCCATCCGATGCTGGCAAAAATCGTCAGGCGACTCCAGTGATTACGATGCCGGACGCAGACGGGGCACGCGACGGGCGTTTCGTGGCTCGTCAGAATCGCGATCACGACACCGGGAATGCCTCCCAGAATAAATCCCAGCATCATCGCAGCCTGAGCCTGCTTTGACTGATAGCGAATCGTCGTCTTCACACGAGCGGTCGTATGCTCACCACACACCATGCAGAAATCCGGCAAGCGGCCAGCGGCAACATCCTTGACGCCTACGACCACGATATCTCCTCGAACAGATTCCTGAGCTGGCTGTGAGACTTCTCCGAACACGGCTCGACGCAGGCCGGAACCGCTGAGCAGCAGCAGGATCGATGCCATTCCGAGCGGGAGAAAATAGCCAGGAGTCACGCCAATCTGCTGACGATAACCGGACGAAAAATCCTCACTCGGAACCTCGGCTCTCTGTAGAAACGTGCAGAATGCATATTCAGAATCCTCGTCCTGAGTGCGTGCGAGCGGAGCCTCGGGTATGTCAGGCGCAGCGTTAACTGGCAACTGAAAGCGAACATTTTGAATCTCCATGCGTGCCAGCAGCGTCGTCAGTAATACCAGGATTGCGAGGAACGCCGCTGCGGAATTCACAGGGGCAGACATTTGGTATCGACGCGGCACGAACAGCCACAGCAATCCAATACAACCGAAGACCATGGCTGACATCATCCCAGTCCGCAGATCGAGGCCGTTGCATTGATAAACCTGAGCCGGGTCCCACGGAATCGCACCGGGGTGATTGTGATCCGGCTGATTGGCAGGTGCACCGGGTGCAGGAAGTACAGCTTGTGCCTCAGGACGATCCTGACAGAACGCAAATGTCCCTGCAATTTCGGAAAGTGGCATGCCTCCGGAGGCCACCGTACTCACAGAGCTCCGCGCAAATGCGACTTCAAACCACGGCAGCAGCGTTGCAAGCCCGCCAATCAAACACAACAGCAGCAGCAACATGACAGGGAGTGCATCCGAATTTTCTGCCGTCTTCCCCGAACCTCCGGCCACTAGTCTCCATGCCCCGAGCACTTCACGGTCGATGATTGTCGAAAAGCCGGTGTCATGCGAATGACCGACAGGAGCGTTGGACTGCGGTGCGGGCTTCACCGAAGGCGACGATATCTGTTCGACACTGGATTGCAGATCACGAGCTGCCTGAAAGCGGCGTTCCGGCTCACTGGCCATGGCGCGCAGGACAACTTCGTCAAGACGAACATCAACCTTTGACTTTTGTGACGGAGGTGCGAAGTGGCCAAAGGGCACTGTGCCCGTCAGCATTTCATAAAAGACGACACCCAATGAATAGATATCCGCCCGATGATCGACGGTGCGTGATCCCGCCATCTGTTCCGGGGCCATGTAACGCGGTGTGCCCATCACCTGATGCGTTCCCGTCAGCGTCCATTCATCGACCGTGCGACCGGCAATCTTGGCCAGTCCGAAATCCGCGATTTTGACGCGACCTTTTGAGTCCAGCAGAATGTTCTCGGGCTTGATGTCACGATGCACGACGCCTTCGTCATGCGCGAACTGCAGGGCCTCACAGACCTGCGGGACGATGTTGACCGCGAGCTCCGGCGACAACTGCCCGGCCTGCATCAATTGCCGTAGGTTCGCACCGTCCACGTATTCCATGATGAAGTAGAACAGTGTCCGTGACGCAGACTGTGGCGATGTTCCGCCAGCGAGTTCCGGGGCGTCGATCTCCCCGAAGTCATGCACCGCCACGATGCCCGGATGGTTCAGTCGCGCCAGTGTTCGTGCTTCACGCATGAAGCGCTCTGCAAATGCCGGATCGCCCGTTGTTTCCGGTCGAATGATCTTCACGGCGACCATGCGGTCGAGCTTCGTTTGTCGGGCTTTGTAGACTGCACCCATGCCGCCGTGCCCAAGGAGTTCCAGCATATCAAGCTGTGGAAAATACTTCGCGACTGCTGCCGCTGCGGGCACGACAATTCGCCCACCCTGAGGCGTCGTGACAGCAAACGCCGCACTGTTGGACGCACCTGCAATGCCCTGGACGAGCAGACAATCGGGACAAAGCCCCGCTGGCGCGTTTGCTGGAATCGGTTTTTGACATTCGGGGCAGAAAGTCGTATTCATGATCGAAACCCTTGGCGAGCGGCATGCGTCAGCTTGCCGGTACGTTGCGATTCTCAGACATTATCGATGAAGGGCCGCATGACCGGTGGGCTGACGACACACCGCTCGCCAGCGTTCAAACAAGGCGAGTTTCAGCGACTCAACATACAGATTCCGATTCGACCTTGGATTGTTACAGGCTATTTCGCAATTTACCGATTTTCGCCCTGAATCGCCCGTCGCAACTGCAGCAGTTCGTCTTCAATCGTCGTTTCATCGGCAATTGTACCGGCAACTTCGATTCGTAGAAGTTCGCGATATCGCTCTCGCAACCGATGAATTGCCACGCGCAATGCGCCCTCGGTCATGTTCAGTGTCCTTGCGGTCTCCGCCGAGCTGATCGCTGCTGCGGAACCCACGAGAAACGCACGGCACTGTTCGAACAGTTCGCCTTTGCCTTTGGAATGGTACTCCGTCCTCAGCTGATCGACGACACGCTGGAGTAACGTCAGAGCCCACTGTCGCTCAAAGATTCGTACGGGCGTTTGTTCATCCATCAGACCCCCGGCATACCGCACTTCGCCATCATCAAAATTAATCGAAAGTTGCGTCAGTCCACCTCCACGCTTGATAGCCTGACTGCGATCAAATTCCTTGGCCAGAAACCGTTGAAAGATCGTGAGCAGAAAAGTACGAAAGCGACCACGTTCCGGATCAGCCGATTCCAGGAATGACTTCTCGATCAGTCGCGAAAAAAACTCCTGAGTCAGATCTGCCGCATCATCTGGCGAATACCCTCGCCGCCGAGCAAATGCATACAGCGGAAACCAGTAGGCACGACACAGCATTTCCAAAGCCGCAGCAGCTTCCGGCGCAGTCCGTTGTCCCGCTTCGAGCACAAGGCTCCAGTGCGTCGTGGCAAAATGCGGGTGAGATGATTGTTCCATACAGTGAGTCGCCGGAATGGCCAAATTCAGTGACTGCAGACAATTCAGATCGTACGGTATTCTTTCACCAGTTGCAGAACACGCACAACCGCATTCGTCAGATGCAACAAATTCCTGTCAAAAAGTGTTCTGGAGATTCCTGCGATGGCTGCGAGTTGGGCGATTGAGCTCCGTTACGTCGTCAATGAACCGGGCAATCAGGAATGCGAATCCCCAAATGGAATCAGCGAACAAACGGATAAATCAGGAGTCCAGTCAGAGCTGCACCCAGAATCAAAATGGGTTCCGGCAGCTTCCTGAACTTCAGCAGCAGCCCGATCGTCAGCAGCAGGATGACAATTTTTGGAATCTCTGGCGTCCATCCCTGTTCAAAGATGGTCCGACGGCCAAGCACAAGGCAGGCTCCGGCAATGGCACCCACCGCAGCGGCGGTCACGCCATCGACAAAAGCGACAATGCCAGGACGCTTGCCATGTTCTTTGAAATAAGGTGCGGGAATGATGGTAACATTGAATGTTCCGCAGCAGCAGAAAATGCTACTGATTCTCACCCGGATGCGAACAGCATTCCGGCAACAGCATTCGTAGAATGGGAGTGGTTGCGATCGTAGTGACCAGGGCCATGAGCACCATCATGGCAAACAATGTGGGAGATATGACACCGAGATCCAGACCAATGTTGAGCACGATCAGCTCCATCAGTCCTCGGGTGTTCATCAGAATTCCAAGTGACGCGGAAGTTCTCCAGTCGAGACCTGTGAATCGCGATGCGACCAGAGTGCCACCAAATTTCCCAAGAGTTGCCACCAGAATGATCAATGCACAAAACCACCAGTCGGACCATTCGGAAAGCAGACCGATTTGTGTTCTGGTCCCTGTGTAGGCGAAGAAGGCCGGAAGCAACAGGATTGAGACAACGTCTTCCAGTTTATGTCGAAATGATCTGGCGATATGGCTGTCGTGTGGGATGACGGCACCGAGCAGGAAGGCCCCAAAGATTGCGTGAATACCGATCACTTCTGTCATGACCGCTGATGCGAGCACCGCAACCAATACCCAAGCGGTCACATTCACTGAAAGTTGCGCATTTTTCAACGGCGACAGGCATCGCGCCATGACTGGTCTGGCGACTCCAAGCATGACTCCGATATAGCAGACAGCCAAAACGACTGTCACCATGGCTCCATACACATCCGCCTTGGTCACGCCAACGACAAACGCCAGCAAACACCACGCTGTCACATCGTCCGCCGCCGCACAACTGAGCGCGATGACTCCCAGTTCTGTTTTGTCCAGTCGCAGATCCGTAAGAATTCGAGCCAGTACCGGAAACGCAGTAATCGACATCGCCACGCCGAGAAACAGTGCGAAGCTGGTAAATGTCACTCCTGCGGGCGCATATCCGGAATAGACGGCGAGGGCCAGCACCGCGCCAAGCAGGAATGGTCCAATGATGCTGGCATGAGAAATCGCAACGGTGGCATGAGCCCGCGATCGCAACAATCCAGAGTTCAGTTCCAGGCCCACGAGAAACATGTACAGGATCACGCCAAGTTGCGCCAGAATTCC
>CAZFDW010000048.1:0-14856 GCA_964517865.1 uncultured Chitinophaga sp. | reverse complement strand
GTTCCAGGCCCACGAGAAACATGTACAGGATCACGCCAAGTTGCGCCAGAATTCCGAGGATCGGCGAGACTGCTGATGGGAACACGAACGCCATGGCATCCGGAGCAATTCGACCAAAAAGCGAAGGACCAAGGGCGATTCCCGCAATGACCTCCCCGATCACGCGAGGTTGCCCCAGACGCTGGCAGACAAAACCCAGAATCCGGGCGACTGAAATCACCGCAACGAGCGCGACGAGAACCTGCGGCAACAAATGGGATTGCGTGAGAGTTCCGGGAGCGATGGCTGCGGGTGACGAGACCAATCGCTCTGCAGCGAGTTTTTCACCAAAGTGCCGGATGATGAAAAAGCCGAGAACAGCAGCAACAAGGATTAAAATGTAGACGATCGTTATCTGACGAGCATCTGGATTCTTTTTGCCGCCCGAAACGTCGCGAACGTCAACCACAAAATAAGCCCCCGAAACTTAACTATGCTCATCGTCACGAGCGGCCATTGCGCATGGCGAGGAGTTCTTAAAACTTCCACTACGGCTCGATTGCAATACGGGAGTAGCGTAGTCACCTTGCAAATCAATGTCCAGACAACACTTGTTTTAACATTCGTCTGGCCGTGGCGAATGACGTCGAACGGGATCTGTCGCGGCATTATCAGGCCAAACGACGCAAATCAGATCACAAAGTCAGGTTCCGGCATGAAGACTCGCACAGACCGTGGATGCACAAACTGGATGATCGAAGACTTCCTGTGGCGTCCCAATTTGTTCGATGCGTCCCTGATTCATCACGACAACCTGATCGGCCATTTCAAATGCTTCTTCCTGTTCTGAAGTTATCGACTGGATCTGATATTCGGCCCATCGTTCGAGCAGTAGTCTTACTCCCAGCGTCGCCAGCGCCATGAGAGTGAGGACGGAAGCAACTGCGAATGAGCCGGGGTTGTTGTACTCCTGAAACAGCTTTTCAACTCGCAGTGGCATCGTGTCGGTTTCAGGCGTTCCTTCCGGGAGCGAGACACGCTCGCAGCTTGCAGTGCATTTCGCGCACAGATCTTCGACGACCCATTTGAATGAAGGCACAGTCGTTGTCACCGTTTTCTTCATCAGTTTGCGTTTGGTGTAGATTTCCGGCCCGCAGCCAGGAATCCATGACGTCCAGACAATACGCCTGGGTTGCGAACAGATCTTGTCTCCAACTGCGGGTTTGCAGACCGTGTCGCATTGCTTACAGTCGGGTGTGCTGGGGCCTGGCACACAGAAGTCTTCGCACTACATTCCCCAGCATATCGTGGTGATGTTGCGGTCTTACTCGACCAGTCGACAGATTTTTTTACAGCGCTGCGCACTGCATCCACAGTGGGAGCAGCAGCCTTCGCCAGCCATTGCATCGATCGGAATTCCAACGTAAATCGATGCGGCGGATGCCGCCAGAAAAGAACGCAGAAGCATTCGGCGTGTTTGAGTTTGCATGGGAATCGCCTGAGATTTCGGATTTCGGATTTGAGATTTCGAACGGTTCACCAGTTGAAGTCAAATCGCATAGCCAGCAGATCAGACTGTGTCGCGCCATATGTGGTCTGGCTGGTTGTCACGGGGTGAATCCAGTCGAACATCACCCGGGTTCGATCGCTCCAGTACCAGTTGAAGCCGGTCGTAATATCGTTGTAGTGGCCCTTGTTGACCTGATCCAGATTGAGGTTGGAATAACGTGTCTTCAGCTCCCATGCACCGGGACTGATCGCACCGGGCACCATGAAGAAATTTGAGTATGGCACGTTGCGTCCAAACTGAGCTCCATGTTGTCCAAATCGCTCGTAAATGCGATTTTCACCCGTCAGAAAATAGCTCAGGTGAGCATATGCGCCGGTCAATGTTTGGGCACCGCCAGACGTCATATTGGCATTGGAAGCGTAGGCTTCGCTTTGCAGTGTGACTGGTCCCATCACCGCCGCAAATTCCAGATTTCCGGTGGTGTAGGAATTTGCCGCAAGACTTCCGCTGTCGATCAGAAACGGCCCTTCATGTATCTGCGGTCGTACACGGACGCGGACTTTGTGGTCCTGATCCTGTGTGTGCAAAACACCGATGCCCGTGTGAATCAGGTAGCGACCATTCGATGGTTCATCATAGAACGGAGTCCATGTCAGGCGACCGCTGATGCGGCAACCCTGATTGTCATCAATCCGCTCTTTCAGACTTTCACTAATACTGTCAATGAAGATACCTGTGGCCCACGTCACGCTTTGGTCGTCTGAACAGTTATACAACGCGATGCCGACTTCTCGATCAGCAGTGAAGACACCCTGCGTCGGAATCGAGCGTTCCATAAAGATGTTCATCGTGTCATTTGTGACCTGCTCAAGGCCAAACGGGACGAAGAAGTTTCCAATCCGCACTCGTCCGAGGCCAGGGATTTCATTCATCGAGAAATAGGCATCCTTGACGTCAGGCGATGTCACAGTCCCGGGAGCGTTCGTTCCTACCGTTTCCGGCTCCAGCGTCATCTGCAGGCGAAAGTCGCATTGGCCATATCCGGTACCGTCCGCCACCAGGCGCAGACGACGAAATTCAAAATAGTCCTGAGTCCCCGGAATCGCAGGGTCAGCATTGGCCCAGTTGACATAGTCCAGCTGAACATGCCCTCCCAGCTTGACGGTCCACTTGTCCGTGGACATATCCTGCCAGCCTTCGGCCTTTTTTGCCTCGTCTTCCTTCTTTTTCTTGTCTGACTCGGATCGCTTTTTCTCAGTGGCCTCCAGTTGATCAATGCGCATCTGAAGTGCGTTCAGGTCCGCTTCAAAAGTATTCGCTTCGGCCCCGGATAGCTGCTCATCTGACAGCTCAACCGCTTCCGAAAAGCCACCAGGTGCAGCGACGCGCAGGGAATCCGTCAGCCGCGTGCCTGATTGGGAATCATCACTGACAATCAGCCAGTCGGGCTCCGCAGAAAACGGTGATGCCGTCAGGCCATGCGACGTGTCACGTTGTTGGTGCTGTGCGGAGACAACGGATGTGTGCAGCAGGATTGCCAACAGTCCCGCGCAAAGTCTGATGCAGATTCCTGGGCCAGAACTGAACATTAATCTTCGCCTTCCATGGCAATCGGGCAGAGACATGATTCCCCCAAACGACTCATCACTTACGGGAATCAGTTCCCGCCTCCGGTTGTCCGGTCAGCAGAAAACACGGTATCGATTCATTGTGAAAATGAACCGACGTTGGCAGAATGATCGGCACAAATGATTTCTTCGCTAAACTCGCCCCGGTCGGAATATGAGTCCTGCCGGAGGACTTCACTCTGCGGAAGCTTCCAGCGGCACTTATTGCCGTTCTGCGACATGACACGGACAGCTGAGGCAGTAGCGCGAAGTCAATCGTCAGAATATCGAATCAGGTGGCCCGTTCTCCAGAGCCGCCAGAAATCTGACCACTTCGCGTTCGAGAGTCGCAAGTTGCTCGGCAGCATGCTGAAGCGATTCTTCACGGCCGCTGAGTTCGAGCGCTAATGCCGCCTGAATGAGTTCCTCGACGCCGAAATAGTTGACCGAGCCCTTCAGCGAGTGTGCGGAACGCCTCAGCAGTGTTGCATCACGGTGCTCCAACGCATGTCGAACGTCGGCCACCAGAATGGGAATTTCCTTTTTCAACAGGTCCGCGAAAGCCTGCAACTCCTCAACCCCGCACGCCAGCAGTTCCTGAACGCCCTTCCAATCGATGTTTGGCAACGCATCGATCGCATACGTCACTGGCTGGGATCGCGGGTGCTCTGAGTCATCGGGATTCGGGCAATCCCGCAGTTCATTGCCACGCTCTTTCGGTGGGGAACCGTCCCCGGCAGCTTTCAAAAGTCGCCCGTCCGATGCCAACCAAATGGCGGGGAATCGTTCGATCGCGCGATACATTTCAGCGGCCACGACAGGCTTCGCGACATAGTCATCCATGCCGGCTTCGAGACAGCGTTCGCGATCTCCTTTGAGAGCTTCAGCCGTCATCGCCACGATGGGAGTATGCCGCCCGGACCGGTGTTCCCGATTCCGGATTGCGGCGGTAGCTTCATAGCCGTCCATGACCGGCATCTGCATGTCCATCAGGACTACGTCAAATCCCTGATCGGTGAGCGCATTCACCGCCACGAGTCCGTTCTCCGCGAGGACCACCTGATGTCCGCGTGCATGGAGCAGCCCCATTGCGACGCGGCGATTAATTTCATTGTCTTCGGCCAGCAGGATGCGCCGCGGTTGCACCTTCGAGCCAATTGCAACGGGCGGCGACTGCGGTCGCATTGTCGTGCACCCTCTAAACTGATGCAACACTTCGTTGAGCAACTCCGATGCGATCACGGGTTTAGTCATAAATCGACTGATGCTGTGTCTTTGGCATTGGTCCGCATCGACCGGTGCTGAGCCCGATGAAATCATGATCACCGGACATTGATTCCGTTTCAGAATTTCGCTGACACTCTCCGCAAACTGAAAGCCATCTTCATCCGGCATATGGTGGTCAAGAAGTATCAGTCGAATAGGGCAGTTCGCAGTGTCCGCGTCCTGCAGAGCCTGTCGTGCGGCGGCGGCCGAGTCTGACACGACTGGCAGCATTTGCCAATGCTGCAGCATTTCACTCAGGATACGGCGATTTGTCTCGTTGTCATCAACCACCAGAACCGGCAGATCCCTCAGCGAGATGAGTTCCGCTGGTGCCCGCAGATGCTGATCGGCTGAGATTCCAAATTGAGCGGTGAAGTGAAACGTCGAGCCGCAGCCAAATTCACTCTCGACCCAAATTCTGCCGCGCATCATTTCCACTAACTGTCCCGAGATTGTCAGGCCGAGGCCCGTACCACCAAAACGCCGCGTCGTGGAGTTTTCAGCCTGTTCAAACGGACGAAAAATCCGACTCTGCTTGTCAGCGGGAATTCCGATACCCGTGTCGCTCACCGAAAAATGCAGTCCGACATTGTCGGCGGTGATCGACTCCACGTTCACGTTCAGAAAAACCTCGCCAGCATCGGTAAACTTCACCGCGTTGCTGAGCAGATTCACCAGCACCTGCTGCAGGCGACCGGAGTCACCACACAGGTGGTCCGGAATTTCCGGTGCGATACGGCAGGCAATCTCCAGCCCTTTTTCCCCTGCGCGCAGCTGCTGCATATGCGCGGCGCGGGAGATACAATCCGAGAGACAGAAGTCCCGATACTCCAGTTCCAGTTTACCCGCTTCAATTTTGGAAAAGTCGAGGATGTCATTCAGCAATCGCAGCAGGATGTGCGCGGACTCTTCAACGGTCGCCAGATAATCCCGCTGATGCAACTGCAAGTCCGTGTGAGACAGCAACTGTGTCATGCCGATGATGCCGTTCATAGGCGTGCGGATTTCGTGGCTCATATTGGCCAGAAACGAACTCTTCGCGCGGTTGGCTGCCTCGGCTGCCTCTCTTGCCAGTTGAATTGCATCCAGCGTTCGCTTCTGGTCAGTAACATCCAATATGCCGCAAATCACAGCCCGGCCCTCGGCAGACTCAATCGGGCTGAGTCCGATCTTGACTGGAAACTCGGAACCGTCTTTGCGGACAGCGAATAGCTCAAGCCCGGCTTCCATGTCCCGCGGGATGGAGTTTCGGAAAAATTTCTCGCGAAGCGCAGGCTGCTCGGCCCGAAACCGCGCGGGCATCAGGACTTCCACGCTCTGACCAATCAACTCCTGACGTCGGTATCCAAAGAGCTCTTCCACCTGGCGATTGATCCGGACAATGTCGCCTGCGGCATTGACGACCAGCATCGCGGTCGGAGCGGCTTCCACCATGGCTCGGAAACGTTCTTCAGATTTTTTTCGGTCGGTAATGTCTTCGGCTAAACCCAGAAAACCGGTAATTTCGCCGGCGGTGTTCCGCACGGCGGTGATGACGAGGTTCACCGGAAATTGACTACCGTCTCTGCGGATGTAAGTCCACTCGCGGCGATCGAAACGCCCCAGCTTCGCGTATGCGACAAAGACCTCGAAGCCGTCCACACTGTGCCCCAGCTCGCGAGTCAACTCTGCGCCGCGCGCGATCACTTCATCGATCCGGTGAAAAATCCCCGGGTTCTGCCTGCCTATCATTTCGACTGCGGAATAGCCGAGCAGATTCTGTGCGCCTGTATTGAAGACCGTAATCAGTCCGTCCGCATCTGTCGCAATGATCGCGACCTGCGTCGAGGCATCAAGCACTCCTGCAAGCTGCGCGTTTGCGGCCGCCAGGGCTTGCTCTGAACGTTTCCGATCCGTGATATCCCAGCAGACTCCCGTCATGCTCAAAGCCTGACCCTGCTCGTCCCGATAGACCTTGCCACGAGCGCCTAATGCATGAATGCTGCCGTCCGGCCAGTGAACCTGATACTCCGTGTCAAACGGTACCGCTCCATTGATCGTTCGCCGCACGGCGCGGGTGACCTGATCCTGATCGTCCGGATGCACCATCGTCAGGAATCCGTCGTATGTTCGCGGCAACGATCCGGTTTCTCTGCCAAACAAAGCGGGAATGTAGTCGTCCCAATGAATCAAGTCGTCAGCCACGTCCCAGCTCCAGGTACCAACGCACGCCGATTTCAGCGCCAGGTTCAAACGCTCTTCGGCCTGCTCGGCCCGCTTCCTTGCTGCGGCAGCATCCTCGGTCAGACTGCGGGTGGCGAGAAGCTGCGCCTGAGCCATCTGTTCGGCTGCACGGAATCGCTCGCTGGTGTCCCGCAGAAATGCACAGAATTCAAATCGGTCGCCCAGGCGAATCGGCGAAATTGTCAACTCAACCGGAAACTCCTCACCACTGCGGCGCAACGCACTGAATTCCAGCCGATGGTTCAAGGAACGCCCTTCGCCTGTTTCCAGAAAGCGTTTCAGGCCGTTCCGGTGAGCATCGCGATATTGAGGCGGAATGATCAGGTCGGTCAGCAGTTGCCCCAGCACTTCATGGCGCTGCCATCCAAAGATCTTCTCCGCCTGCGGGTTCCAGTCCGTGACCGTCCCATCTTCTGCAATCGTCACGACGGCGTCGAGCGAGGTGTCAAAGATCCAGCGAATTCGCTCCATTCGGGCCCCTCTGTTTTTACATAAAATTCACAGGTTGAGCGAAGTGCTAAGGATCCAACGAATTCGCTCGGTACTGTCCCTCTGCATCATGCTCACCAACTCATTGTTACCTTCCCCGAAGGTGCGAGCAGAATTCATGGCGTGAGTCATTCCTGTCCTATGCCCGCCCGGTCAAAGATGTCTGGCCTGTTCAACTCGCGGGCCGTTTCGCTGCCATCCAGGCCCAGGTTGTCTCTGGGCGCATCGTATCCTGTCAGGAATCCTTTTCAACGGTAGTCAGATACAACGATCGTCAGATCAACCGCAGCGGGACGGTGATTTCACGATCATTTCGGCCAGTTCTGCGGGCGATTCTCCACCGGTCGTTTCGAGCGGAGTGCATTCTTCGATGTTGCGAAACCATGTGTGCTGGCGTTTGGCAAACTGTCGCGTTGAGATTTTCATCAGAGCGACAGCTTTTTCCAGTGACAAGGTTCCCTCAAGATGCTGGATAAGTTCCTGATAACCCAGCGCTTGTCGGGCCGTTCGCCCCGGAGGTGGTTCGGATTCCAGGAGCAGGCGTGTTTCTTCCAGCCATCCAGCTTGCAGCATCATGTCGATGCGTGTGTTGATGCGATCGTGCAGCCAGGGACGCGGTGGCTGAATCCAGACAACACAGGCTGGTCGATCTTCCCGTGGGCGCGGTCGATGGTGCTGATCTTCTGAGAGCGGTTTTCCGGTCAATTCAAAGACCTCGATCGCGCGGATCAATCGCCGCATGTCATTGGGATGCAGACGCTCAGCGGTCACAGCATCACGCTCCGCCAGTTGCGCGTGAAGCCACTCCGGGCCATGCTCGACGGCCAGTCTCTCCCATCGATTTCGCAGATCCCAGTCGGCTTCCGGCCCCTCGAACATGCCTCGCAGAATCGATCGCAGATAAAGTCCGGTGCCGCCGACAAACAACGGCACGAGTCCCCGCGCTGCGATATCATTTGCCGCGTCATGCGCCAGCCGCACAAATTCTGTGACACTGAAATCCTGAGCGGGGTCGGCGATATCAATCAGATGGTGACGAACAGACTGCTGATCGGCGACCGATGGTTTGGCTGTGCCAATGGTCATGCCGCGATAGACGGCCATCGAATCCAGCGAGACAATTTCCGCGTTCAACAAGTGCGCCAGTTGCAGCGCAGCGGCTGACTTTCCGGACGCAGTCGGGCCTGCTACGAACCAGCATTGCTTCAGCAGTGAGACGGAAAACTGCATAGTCTGCAGCGAGGCCAGGAATTGAGTGTAAACAAAGTGCCATTCGCCGAGCCGTTTCAGTCCTCGGAGATCCTGAGTCGCATGGTACAATTGCCGACAGTAAAATGCGGGCTTTGTCCGGGATTTTGTCAGGGGTGGCGTGAAAAACACCATCATTCCTGCCACAACAATCGCTGACTTCAGAAACGACGGCGGCATGTACTGGTGCTCACGACGACAGCAGCGGCATGGAATTCCGACGGTCCGCGACCGCGTCAGGTCCGGGAACGGCAGGATCTGCAGGTTGAGTCGTCCTGCACCGGCAGAATTGAGATGCCATCAAGCGTGCAGCTGCAGAAATTTTCCGAAAAACTGGTCAGCGAGATTCAGCCGTGAAGTTCCTGGCAGATGCGCAAAGCATTCCTCTTGAGGATCTGCTCGGCGAGGCCTAGTCTGCAGAATCTTTTTTGAACAGGTCTGTGCGTGTCCGAATTGGTTTCTGTGAACATCGAACCAGTCCGCATCAATCAAAAACTCCCACCGATCAGTCTGCAGTCGCCTTATGTCCCATCATGCAAAAATATGTTGCGCCGTCGCGGCAGCGAGCTTTCTTGCTGCGATGTTGTGTGTTCCGGGGGACAACAACCAGCAGCGATTGCTTGCTCAGGAGGCGACCGAATTTCAGGCGTATCACCTCTCTCAAAGTACGCCTGCAGATGCTCGTCGGATGCTGACGGAGTTGCTGGGTACTGAGGCCGGAACTGCCCGACTTGTGGCCGATGTCGAGAATTCGAATCTGCTTGTTTCGGGATCGCCCGCCGTGCAGCAACTGGCAAAGCAGCTTGTGCAGCAGATGAATGCGGCACACGCGGAACAGCCAGTGGACAAGGCAACCGTCATGGTGAGGACATACACCTGCGATCCCGCACGGCTTGAGCAACAGTTGCAATCCGTCAGAAGCGCGATCAGCCCTGCAGGTCGTGTTTCGTCTGATCGAGGCCGTCATCAGATTGTGATTGCGGCGCCAGCGTCGGATCAGAGAATTGCCGAGAAAATCCTGGCCGCATCCACGCCTGAAGCGTGGCCCCTGTTTGCCACAACGAGCGACTGGACATCCGACGACGGCAGTGGCGATCCCATCCCTCGAGCATCCGTCAAACCCAGGCGCGCAACGTCGCCACCACTTTCAGACGATTCGATCAACTCTGAACAGCCTCGTTTGCCATCGCTCGATCCTGAATCGGTCGGCCACGCGGCTGTGGCAAATCACCCGACCACAAACGCAGCTGCTGACCATGCCGTTCGCTTTCGATTTCGCAACATCTCGATCCAGCAGGCAAAAACGGCTGTGCAGCGGCTGCCTGGATCAAAAGTTCTGGAACTGGATGCTGACCGCCTGAGCTACTCAGTCGGGCGAAGTCGCCAGATCACAATGTCATTTGACGCTATGTCTCAGTCGTGCCTGCTGGAAGGTTCTCGAGATCTGGTTCTTCAGTTCGAGACACTTCTGCAGCAATTTGAAGACGCTCGCGACAAGTCCACCACGGACACGATTCGATTTGTGTCACTGACAAATGTGGATCCGGAAGTTCTGAATCGCGCGTTGATCATCTGGAAGCAGACACTTCGCCGCGGGCAGGCTCAGGAAGAACCGTTGAATCAGAACAAGGGCTCGCATCGCCAGAGGGACGTGCATATTCGTCCGGCTGGATTCCAGCAGATTCCTGGCGAACCGGCTGTTCCGATCGAGACAGGCAGTCGAACAGTTGCAGATGAGTCAACTCGTCCAGCCGATCAGGTACAGGATGACTTGTTGCGGCGGCCCTCTTCTGACGTCACGGTCGAACCACTTCCGGATCTGGATGTACTGATTCTCCGGGGCCGCGACCCTGACGTTGAGGAACTGACACGCATCATTCGGGAAATCGAGCGACTCAGTGCGGAAACCGCACCAGAGATCGAAGTTGTCTATCTCCACAATGTTCAGGGGGAAGCTCTGAATGAGCTCATCGTTGATGTCCTCGATGATCTGACCGGGCCTCTGCAGGGACGGGTTTCCATCACACCACTCGTCAAGCCGAACGCGCTGCTGCTGATCGGCTGGGGGGAAGCGGTGACGGCGGCGAAGAAGCTGATCGAGAGGCTGGATGAATCCGTCGAGCCGGAAACTCAAATGCAGATGTTTTCTTTAAAGCATGCTTCTGCCAACCAGGTTGAGGCCACGGTGCGGGAATTTTTGAGCGATCGCGGGGGACTCGGGCCGGAGGTGAATATTACGGCCGATCCGCGGACAAACACAGTCATTGTCAACGCCGCACCGCGTGATCTGCTGGAGGTGTCTCGTCTGATCGAGCGACTTGATGCCGGAACATCGGAGTCCGTCAATCAGGCGAAGATCATTCAATTGAAAAATGCGCTGGCAGCAGACGTTTCACAGACGATCACAACTGCCATCGCGGCCGCTCGTGGGGGCGTCGGCACGCAGCGATCGGCTGCCCTGGAAATGCTGATGGTGGGACCCGACGGCAGGAGTGTTGCTGCGTCCGGACTCCTGGATGACGTGAAACTGACACCTGATTCAAGAACGAATCGCATCTTCATCACTGGACCTCCCGACAGTCTGCCGCTGGTAGAACAACTCATCAAGAGCCTCGATGAGTCGCCCGCCGCTTCCGCTCAGATCAAGGTTTTCCAGATCGCGAATGGTGACGCCACGGATCTGGTTCAGGTGCTGAGGTCGTTGTTTCCCGAGCAGGCTGCAGTCTCCACCGTGCCACAGCTGGCAACGGCCGAAGGCGAATCTTCGCTGGTTCCCGTGCGATTTTCCGTCGATATTCGTACGAACAGTATCATTGCGACCGGGACTTCCGGCGACCTGCGAATCATCGAAGCGTTACTGTTGCGTCTGGATGAAACGGACTCTCAGGATCGCGTCAATGAAGTCTACCGGCTGAAGAATTCTCCGGCACTGGATGTGGCGAATGCCGTAAATGATTTTCTGCGCAGCGAGCGAGTCGTCAATCTGGCGGCCCCGGGGCGACAGAATCCGTTCACACAGATAGAATCAGAAGTGGTCGTGGTCCCTGAGCCTGTGGGAAACGCTCTCATCATCAGTGCGACGCCTCGATATTTTGAACAAATCATGGAGTTGGTGGAAGGGCTTGATGCTCAGCCGCCGCAGGTCATGATTCAGGTCATCCTCGCTGAGGTGGAACTCGACAATCTGCACGAGTTCGGCGTCGAGCTGGGGCTGCAGGATTCACTCCTGTTCGATCGCAGTCTCCTCGGCAGTCTGTTGACGCCAGGCTTCGATTTCAACAACAAGCCATTAGGGAATGCCGACAATCCGACCTCACTGGGGACACGAGGGACCGTCGGCGGACAGGCACTTTCGCACTTCAGTCTCGGTCGCACCAGTGAAGACACGGACTTTGGTGGTCTGGTGCTTTCGGCGAGCAGTGAAAATGTCAGCGTGCTCCTGCGGGCAATGAATCAATCGCGGAGCATGGAAATCCTCAGCCGTCCGCAGATCATGACACTCGACAACCAGCCCGCGTTTATTCAGGTAGGCCAGCGGGTTCCCCGAATTACGGGAACGAGTATCAATCAGGTGGGACAGGTTAACACGGTTGAGCTGGAAAACGTGGGACTCATTCTTGGCGTAACGCCACGCATCAGCCCCGAAGGAATGGTGGTCATGGAAATCGACGCCGAAAAATCTGAAGTCGGACCGGAAGTCGATGGCATTCCTGTTTCCATCTCTGCGACCGGTGAAGTCATTCGCTCTCCGAGAGTCAATATCACCACAGCCCAGACAACGGTGAGTGCAACAAGCGGCCAGACAATTGTGATTGGCGGGCTGATCACGACAAGCAACCGTACGATTACCCGACGAGTTCCTTGGCTGAGTGATGTGCCGTTGGTTGGTAACCTCTTTCGTTTCGACGGGAGCGCGAATTCCCGCAAGGAACTGCTCATCATCCTGACGCCGCACGTGGTGCGTGGCCGCTCGGAGGCTGAGTACATCAAGCAGGTCGAGATGGCTCGCATGTCGTGGATTTCCTGCGACGTGTTTAACTGGATGAATACGGACGCCAGCGTGAGCGGGGAGCTGGATTCCGGCTCAATTCCCACCATTTACCCGGACCAGACCCCCGGGGCTCAGAGTATTCCACGCGCTGTCCCGCTCCCGCCACAGCCTTTGGACGAGCGCGGAGGTTCAACACGCGCAGAAGATCAGCATTCAACATCACCGCCGGCAACCACCGCCGTCGTACCGGAATGGAAGATTGATACGATCGACACGGAGGACACGGAGGACACGGACAACGCGGACAACGCGGACAACGCCGTCGAGTCCGGAATTCGTCAGATGTCGTTCAGGTCTCAAAATGATGCTGCCGCAACGCCGCAGTCTCACAGGAAACCGTCTGAGAAAAGTCCGTCGCTGCCAGTGACTGATTCCAAATCAAAACCTGATTCCAGAGCGAAAGCGAAATCAAAGTCGTTCTGGTCGCTGCGTTGAAGCAAACCAACTCCTGAACTCAAACATCGGACGCTTGTTCCAGTCTCCCTCCAGCCTGTCTCACTCGCATGCAACATCATCCGTCCATTCATCGCGTCACTCTGCTGCTTCTGGCCGCGTGTCTCAGCGTCTGCGCCACGGGCTGCACGATGATGGCTGCCGGTACATTGCCATTTGCGAAGAAGAAGCAACCGGAATATCAGACGCCTCGACAGATCGTGCCGGTCTGGTCCGACACTGTGCTGCATCAGCCAGGTGAACCGGCAACACGCGGCTTTGGCGGACGACTGATGTTCTATGGCGAGGACAAACACAAAGCGATTCTGGTTGATGGCACTCTTGTGGTTTATGCCTGGGACGACAGCAAGGGTTCAATGGAGCGAGCGCCGGACTGCAAGTATGTGTTTCCTTCAGAAACCCTGCACACGCACTACAGCGAATCAAGGCTCGGGCACTCGTACAGTTTCTGGGTCCCGTGGGACGCCGCTGGCGGACCGCTGCAGCGTCTGACCCTGATCAGTCGCTTCGTGAGCAACGAAGGAACGGAACTCACGGCCACTCCGGCTCATGTGGTCCTTCAGGGCCCGGGTGATTCGTCGCCATTTCCAAATGAACTTGCCAAAGCCAATACTTTGTCAGACCAGTCTGAAAACGCAACGAGGCCTGATGCGCGTCAAAAAAACGCCAGTGAGATTCAGCAGGTCGGATTTGAAGCCGAGGGCGAGTTCGAGGAACAACTTCGGAGTCCGGAAGATCTGAAAACTCGAACTTCAAGGAACCGCGGATCGCGCGCGCAGAAAACCTATCCGCAACCCGCCCACCCCGGCCTGCACACTTCCGAGATCGGCTTGACTCGCGGATTCTATGAACGCAACATGCAGGGCACTCTGCCTGACCAGAGATCAAGCGAATTCATCGCAGCGGACGCAGCCGACCTGCTGGGACCATTGCCGATCACGAAGGGGCATGTTCCGGAATACGGCGACAAAGATCGCTCGCCAGCTACTTCGACTTCGGAAAGCGGGGACGTCGCTGAATCTGAGGCAGGGTCGCATCGACCGTCAAGTCGTTTACCACCATTTGAATCCCGGGTTCGAACATCACGAGCAACTCGGTCGTCTGACGATCATGTTCGGAAGGAACCGCTCCGCGCAAAGTGGCAGAATGGCCTTCCGGAGACACCTCGATCGTTACCGAACGCGATTGAATAAGCGATTGCAGTGATTCCGACAATTGCGGCGGCATCGGTTCGGGATGGGCTGGTATCTGCAAGTCGGAGGCCAGCGTCAGCCGTTCTGCATACAATCCCGCAGGACGAATGATACGAGGCCGATTGAGTGGCGGCCGTGCTTCTTCAGTCAGTCCCGCAATCGACGACACAGGTGCGGAGGCGGCTGATTGTCCACCCACAAAGCGACCTGCAGCTTCCCTGGCGATGGCGCTCCCCACAAAATCCGTCACCGACCGTTCTTCTCGCAGAAAGCGGCGGCCGGAGTCGAGACTGCCAGCTGCCGACGCTGCCGATTGCGGCGAACTTCGCTTACTGACTGCGCGCCCCAGCATACGTTCGCCGAACAATCCCTGCGCCTCGCAGCTGGTTGCCGCGATGCCCAGCAGGATGATGGGGACCAGAAGTCGGATGGCTCGCATATCGGTTCTCACAGAACGTTTGTCAGGCGTTCAAAGTCAAACAACCAACTGTTCTTCATAATCGACGTCCGGCCTGCCAGCCGTCCAGTGAACTTCCGATCGCACGGTTTGTAAGGATAACGACAGCCTGTCGGGTTGCAACGATGCATGCCGCATAACTCATTTCATCGGAATTTGCAGGGGTGCCTGATGGCACCTGGTACAGGATTGTCGTCTTTCGTTCCGAGGCTGTGAATCTGAAGGGCGGGACCAGCGGAGCGTCGGGCCACCATCTACATTGCAGCAAATTGGTGGGCTGGCGTTCGCGAACGCTCACTTGTCCCACCCTGGGCTGCGCAAAGACTGCGTTGATGGGGGTAGCTTGTTGACCCGGTTTTTGTTCCGTCACCACGGATGGC
>CAZFDW010000047.1:5286-22916 GCA_964517865.1 uncultured Chitinophaga sp. | reverse complement strand
CCTGCCTGCCTGACCTGAATGGTCAATATTACAGCGGACGGAAACTATGCAGCAGGACCAGAGCGATCGCCGCCACAACGCCGACGCGGATGTTGTCGTTAATGCGGGAGCGGATGGATTCTGCAAGAGCCGCTGCCACGACCGCTGGTGACGTCAGCAGCAGTGCGAGCCCATACGATACGGCTGGATCAGCGGCTTCCGGATTGTGTGTTTCGCCCCAGTAGATCCAGGATGTCATCAGGGAGCCAATCACGACAAACCCCAGCAGGCCGCTCCATGATTTCGCTCGATTCCACCAAAGCCGCGGTCCGCGAAAAGTGAGTCCCACCAGCGTCGCGGACCCATCACCAAACGCCAGAATCGCCAGAACTGCCAGCCCAAGTTCCAGGTGACGCGGAAACAGGAACGCCGTCAACAGGACTGACAACGAATATCCGCCGACCGCTGCAAGTCCAACTCCTTCACCCTGACGTTGAATCTGTCGAAATCCCAGCAGGATCCAGGCCGCAATCGCAATGCAACATCCCACGATGATCAACTGCAAGGTCAGTGAAATTGGATCTTTGTGAGACACCATGTGCAACGCAAATGCCAGCAACCCCGGACACATATGCCAAAACCGGCGCTTGAGCTCGCGGTACGGCAACCGATGAATCGTCCATAAGTTTCCGCGCAAGTCACGGACAAATGATGCCGGGGCCTGAGTCGACGCCGTCCGTAATGCGGAAGCCCGAGTCTTTTGTGTTGCATCGTCCCTCAGCACACTCATCGCTTCCTCCATCCTCAGCAATGCCAACGACTCTGCCTTGCAGATTCCATCGATCTTCCAGCTCAGCGAATTCCAAAAAATCGCTGGAAATAATCAAAGCGCCGTCAGGAATTATCGTAGTGCCGAATCCGCGAAGCCGTCAACCCGCAGTTTCTGCCGATCACGTGGGGTGATGACGTAGTCGCAAGGAGCTGCTGGATTTTTTTCGAGACGCTGGACAACCGATGCATGGACGTGACATGCTACAGGAGTGATCTGGCTCACAAGATCTGTGGTTTGCCGTTACGGTTCAAATTGGAAGAGTTGATGCTTATGCGAATCCGCGTCTTATTTACTGCTGTCTCCATGCTGTTTTCACCCGCCCTTCTGAATGCCCAAATTGCCACACCGGCCGAGACGACGATGACCAAGCGCCCGATGACTGTTGAAGATCTGTTGCAGTTCAAACGTGTGGGAACACCCAACATCAGTCCCGATGGAGGATGGGTGGTTTATGCGGTCTCGGAGATTACCGATTCGCATCAGAACAAAACTCAATCGCAATTGTGGCTGGTGCCGAGTGACGGCTCAATGTCGCCGCGACAGTTGACGAACGGAACGGCGAAGGACACAAATCCCAGATGGTCGCCGGACGGGCGCTGGATTCTGTTTGAATCGACTCGATCAGGCAGCAGCCAGTTGTGGGTCATCAACCCTGCCGGCGGAGAGGCGCGACAGTTGACAAAGATCAGTTCCGGCGCGGCCAATGCGATCTGGTCGCCGAACGGAATGCACATTGCGTTCGTGTCCGCCGTTTACCCCGAATTCTCGGCGTTGCCCTTTACCGAAAGCGATGCCGCGAACAAGAAGAGAGCGGATGAGATTACAGAATCGCCAGTCAAAGTCCGCGTCTTTAAGCGACTCTTCTACCGCCACTGGGACAGCTACGTCGAAGACAAGCGCCAGCATTTGTTCGTCATTGATGTTAAGCTGAAAGAATCCGGCGATCTTACCGCCGGTGATCCACGCGACGTGACACCGGGGGATCGGGATGCCTTTCCGACATCCACCACTTTCTCTGCACCACAGGATTTTTGTTTCAGTCCGGACAGCAGTCATCTGATCTTTAATGCGGTCCCGGCCATCGATGAATCCTGGAGCACGAATTACGACCTTTGCCGAGTTCCAGCCAGCGGTGGTACAACGGATTGGCAGACACTCACTTCGACGAATCCTGCGGCGGACGGGCATCCTGTGTTCGCGCCCGACGGCACCAAAATGGCCTGGCGTGCTCAGCGGACGGAGGGCTACGAAGCCGACAAGTGGGAGATCATGGTTGCCGAATGCAATGCGGATGGAAGCCTGATCAGCAACGCGAAATCGTTGACGGCTGAAGTCGATCTGTCATTCGATGAAATCGTATGGCGTGGCAACGATACGATCATTACCCTGGCTGAATCCAACGGTTCCAAGGCGCTGTTCAGTCTTTCATTGAAGACTCCGAACATCGTTGAACGCGGTCAATCGATCGGGACATCCGGAAGCTTGAGTATTTCTACGGACGGAAATACGCTCATCTGCAGCAACACGCGATTGACACATCCTGCCGACATCTACCGGGTTCGACTGGAAGATTCATTTCTGCGATCCAAAGCTCCCGGCGACAACCTGTCACACGCCAACGACATACTGCTCGCTGAACTGGACCTGCCGCAACCTGAAAGCGTCACCGTTGTCGGCGCGGACGGCGATCCGATGCAGATGTGGATTCTGCTGCCACCGGGCTTTGATAAGTCGAAGAAATGGCCGCTGGCATTTCTGGTTCATGGCGGGCCGCAGAGCGCCTGGGCAGACAGTTGGAGCTACCGCTGGAATCCCGAAGTCTGGGCGGCGCAGGGATATGTCGTGGCGATGCCCAATCCGCGGGGAAGCACCGGCTTTGGCCAGAAATATACCGACCAGATCAGTGGCGACTGGGGAGGACGATGTTACATCGATCTGCTTGCCGGGTTGTCGTTCATGGAACAACAGACCTACATCGACACCAACCGCATGTTCTCCGCCGGAGCTTCGTTCGGCGGTTATATGATGAACTGGTTTCAAGGGAATACGTCGAAATTCAAAACGCTGGTGACTCACTGCGGAGTCTACAATTTCGACAGCATGTACCTGACGACTGAAGAACTCTGGTTTGACGAATACGAACACGGTGGACCACCGTGGGGCGAAAATCGCGAATCTTACGAGAAGCATTCGCCGCACAAATTCGCCGCGAACTTCAAAACTCCGATGCTCATTATTCACAACGATCTCGACTTTCGCGTCCCCGTCAGCGAAGGACAACAACTCTTCACGGCGTTGCAGCGTCTGGGAGTGCCGAGTAAGTTCATTAACTTCCCGGATGAAGGCCACTGGGTGAACAAACCTGCGAACAGTCGCTACTGGCACAATGAGATTTTCGCATGGATCCGGCAATACTGCCCCGGCGGCGGTCAATAGCGAGTGCTGTTGATTGAGTGATGCCAGTAGGTTGTGTGCAGCGCGAGCGGAACACACCGGTTGCTTACTCTTTCCCAAAATGGTGCGTTACGCTCCGCTTCACGCACCCTACTGCTCTGTGACTCTTGCCGTGATGGATCGGGTGGCCACGGCTGAACTGAGCGGAGCGAAGGAAGCCCCGGGGTTTCGGGCCGGCGGCCTCCAACCCCGGGTACCCATCAATCCATTGCTGATAGATCGCTAGCGCTTGGCGGCTGATCAGACCGTAACTTCCCGCACAGTCTTTGACACCTTCGCGGCCTCTGTTGCCAATGGTGGCGGAACGGCTTTGAACATCACAGTGGCCAGCGGCGGCACGGTGATGACGATGCTGGCGGGTTTGCCGTGTGCCGGCGTATCTTTGGAATAGACGCCGCCCTGATTGCCGAGACCCGCGCCACCGTACCAGTCGGCATCGCTGTTAAAGATTTCTTTGTAGTAGCCCGCACAAGGTGCACCCAGGCGATAATTGTCACGTGGAGAAGGTGTCAGATTGCTGATCACAAGGATCGTCTCGCGGTGATCAGGTGTCTGACGCATGTATGCAATGACGCAGTTCGTGTGATCGTCACCAACCAGCCACTGAAATCCTTCCGGCACGACGTCGCCTTCGTGCAGAGCGGGCTCACTGACATACAGGCGATTCAGATCGCAGATCATCCGACGAATGCCTTCGTGGGTGTCGAAGGTTCGCAGAATCCAATCAATTTCAGCATCGTGATTCCATTCCGTCCACTGACCGATCTCCGTCCCCATGAATTGCAGCTTTTTGCCAGGTGCTGCGAATTGCCCGGACAGCAGGACTCGCAAATTCGCGAATTTCTGCCACGTATCGCCGGACATCTGAGACAGCAACGACTGCTTTCCATGAACGACTTCGTCATGCGATAGCGGCAGCACGAAGTTTTCTGAAAACGCATAAATGCCTCGAAACGTGAGGTCATTCAGATGGTACTGCCGATGAACAGGATCGCGCCGCATAAATCGCAGCGTGTCATTCATCCATCCCATATCCCATTTCATGGTGAATCCCAGACCGCCGGTGTAGCACGGACGTGACACACCGGGCCAGGCGGTAGATTCTTCCGCAATGCTCATGGTGCCGGGGAACTCAGCATGCATCAAGGTATTGAACTTCCGCAGAAAATCGATGGCGTGCAGGTTTTCACGTCCACCGTATTGGTTCGGAATCCACTGACCAGAATCACGCGAATAATCAAGGTACAGCATCGACGCTACCGCATCGACGCGAATTCCGTCGATGTGATAGACATCACACCAGAACCGAGCGCTGGAAATCAGGAACTCCGTCACTTCCCGCCGACCGTAGTTGAAGATCAACGTGTTCCAGTCGGGATGATACCCCAGTCGCGGGTCAGAATGTTCATACAGGCATGTCCCGTCGAACATGGCCAGACCATGCTTGTCCGTTGGGAAATGGCCGGGAACCCAGTCGAGAAGCACGCCGATACCACGCTGGTGCAGATGATTGACGAAATACTGAAAGTCATGCGGCGATCCAAATCTCGCTGTGGGCGCGAAGTAACCGGTCGTCTGATACCCCCACGATCCGTCGAACGGATGCTCAGTGATCGGCATCAGCTGCACATGCGTGTAGCCTGTTTCCAGGACATAATCGGCCAGGGCATGAGCGAGTTCGCGGTAGTTGAAAAATGTTCGACCATCGTGAGGACGTTTCCACGATGCCAGATGGACTTCGTACATCGACACGGGCGCTTCGAGCCAGTTCGTCTGATCTCGTTTCTGCAGCCAGTTCTGATCGTTCCATTGAAAATCCCGAAGGCTCCAGACAATGGAAGCCGTTTGCGGGCGCATCTCATGGTAGAAAGCGACGGGATCGGTTTTTTCGAGCAAGTGACCGCTTTGAGTTCTGATCGCGTATTTGTACCGCGTTCCCGGCAGGACGCCTTTGATGACTCCATGCCAGACACCGTTGTCGCTGGAATCCAGCCAGTCGCGTCCGGGCGTCCATCCGTTGCCGTCCGTAATGACAGAAACTTCACGAGCATTCGGAGCCCAGACGGCGAATCGAACACCCCCATCGACCAGATGTGCGCCCCAGTGGCGGTAGAGAGTTGTCGCATCGGCCGCCTGATCAAATGTGCCATGTTGTTTTACTGCAGTGGGTACTGGCAGGGTTGTTGTTAATTTTGACATGGCGTCTTATGGCAAGCCCGAAGAGATGAAAGGATGGTGATTGCCGTCTATTGGCCTTTAAAAAAGGGGTCAGGAACCAATAGTGCGGAGCACCCTCAGGGCCATTTGGCTATTGGTTCCTGACCCCTTTTTCAAAGTCCAATTGTCTCCGAGATCCATAAGAGACACAACTGGAAGTCTGAATTCGCATCTACCGTTTCCCAAACAGTTCCGGAATTCCGCGATTGACTTCAACGATCCACGTCAATCTGCCCCGCCGCCCGTCTGCGATTCTCCCACAGACGAGTGAACAAGCGACTGAACTGTGCCCCGGATCCGGGATCGCTGGTGGCCACTGTTGCTACCTCACATTCTGCCGCAGCCGCCCGTTTAGCGCGTGCGTCAGGAGCCATTTGCAGTGCCACGATCGCCGAATCGGTGGTTGCTGTCCTGTCGTCCAGCCGTCGTATTGCCCGGGAAATCAGCGTGTCTGCATCGGGCATCAGCTCAGTATCTGGCGCGAACACTCGCTCTGTGCCACTTGCGTCACTGCCCGCGATCCTGCCGGTCTGCTGAAATTGCCGCACAGCAGCGCGCAGACTTGTCACCGATTCGACAATTGGAAAAACGTCGTGGTCGCCGGAGATTTCCGGTGACTGCAGGTCCCAATCGGCTTTTGGGCTCGGGACCGGGAGTGTGAAGGATCCGTCCTTGCCGAGCATTGGTAGAGGTTCAGGTTGCTCTCGGACAGGTTCATCGACGGCGTCGTCAATCGTTTCAGAATGTTGAACGACCGCTTCAGCAGCGTCCGATGAATCGCCGTGACCCGACTGAGCAAAAATCAACTGACCATCGCGCCAGATCTTGAGCCCGTGGAATGCCGCCGCTTCGTTCCCGGTCAACGCCTCCGCGTTGGCGGTGATCTCAGGATGACTTTTACTTTCAGAACAATCAGCATGCAACATGTTACTGAATAATTCAAACGATCCTGAGTCTCGGCGCGCCGAACGATACGGAATCTCTTCAATCAACATTGAATCCGTTGTGTGCGTGATCGGGATCTGATTCATGGAAGCTGTTTGTGGGCGCGAAGGCGTCTGTAAACACAGCATGGCCAGCTGATTTGTTGCCAGCATTCCGCAGTCCGCCAACATCAACTGCTTTGCCTTTGTCTGTGACACAAACGAACTGGTTCCTGGCGGAACTTCTCGTCCAAGTGCCAGCCAGGTGTAGCGATCAAAGACCGGCGTTCGATTCGACATGCGAGAATCGCTGAGATCAATGAAGCTCGAATTTGAAGTACGATTTGGCGCTGAAAAGATCCGTTCGTCCGGCGCCGGCGGGCTCCGCAGCGCTGGTTCAGACGCCGGTAATTCCCCGTTGAATTCCGCAGATTCCGGAGGCGTCGTGCTGTCCCAGAGATGATGATCAAGCTCGCCGGAGGGATTCATCAGATTCACGATCTCACTGTCATCACAGTCTTCAATAGAAATGCTGTCTTCAGTTGACTCAGCAAAAAAACGACGACCAACCTCAAACAGTGCCGAGTCTGCGTTGCTGATGGCGACTCGTTCGCACGTCGCGACATCAGCAATGGGTTGTGAGACGCCAAATTCGAATACGGACGGCGGTGTCGCAAAACTCACCGGTGAAGTGACTGAGTCCACGTCGCGGCCCGCAACTTCAATGAAGGGTTCAACTACGTTCGACCGCGCCGCAGTGAACGATCGTGCCGGTGATTTCGCCGCCGGACGAACATCTGCCGCATGCACGGATGGCCCCCCGAATTCAATCACACCGGGCGAAAGTGCCGCATGCGCCGAAGTTGGTCTGCTAACCGTCGCCGCGACGATCGATGAAGCAACCTGACCGATCGACGGTTCCGCAGCAATTTCGACGTCTGACATTGGCGACTCGGGAATGTCGATAAGAGGCGATGCATTCCAGTTGTACTGCAGGTGCTGGAGACGACTGAGTGCCGTACGCACCGACTGTTCTGTCGCGGTCTTCTCACCGCATTCCGCAGCCACCACGAGCGTTTCGTCGGCAAGCAGACTCAGGCATCGCGGGATGCCGTCTGCTGCGGTGGCAATCAATTCCAGCGCCGGCGTCGTCAGGACCTGTGATAACCGGCCTCCGGCCAGTTCAATCTGCTCCTGTAAGAAGCGAACGGATTCGACAGACCGCAATGGCTGCAGGAATGCATGACATCGGATCCGTCGACCAAATTCAGCGTACTCAGACCGGGCAAGTTGTTCTTCAAAAGAAACTGGCGCCGACACCAGACAACGCACCAGATCGCGACCGTTCCATTCTTCTTCTGTACAAGCTCGCAATTCATTCAGTACCGGAAGTGGCACCAGTTGAGCGTCGTCAATCAGCAACAGAATTGGCCCCCAGAGTTCCGCTGTTCGTTTCATGTGTTCCATGACATACGAACGTGTTGTCGGCAACAAGGAATCTGCGACGTGCGATTTTGTCGTATTTTCGCTGCCTGCTTTCATGCGAGAAGCCTGCAACAGAACGCCAATCAGATCGACCGTGGTTCCCAGGCTGGCACCCGAACACACGATGACCCGGCCTTCGTGCGATAATTGCTGCTGAATGTGTCGCAGCAATGAAGTCTTGCCGCTGCCTGGTACTCCCGTCAAAACAGCGATGCCAAGATCTGATCTCAGCGCGTGCAATAACTGTGGCAGTATCGTGCGGATCGATTCTGAGACGAAGAATGCTCGAGACGCATCCGCTGAGTGGAACGGCTGTCGATGAAATCCAAAATGTGTTTCGTACATGACCAATCCGTCCCTGGATGCTGGCGCTGTTCCGGCAGAATATACCGGTGCCGTCGTCGCGCGGTTTCCCCCGTGTCATCATCGAACGGGAATAACCGCATTCTTTAGTGCAACCGCTGTGCATGGCAACGACGAGACATCCCGCACAGTTTCAGCATCATGCACACTGACTCAGCCCGCCAATTTCCTGAACTGCCTGGTCTACCAGACGTTTCCTCAGACTGCGCAACTGATACAACGCCGCCCCAGTTGCACGTTCTTTCTGCGAATCGGCATCTTCACAACGTGAAACAGTAAGGACCGGCGCAGAAATAACTCTCGTCTTCCGGACGTGGAGCACGTTTTTAACGTGCTCGGCACGATGGAATCGTGCCCCACTTATTTCTGTCTCAGTCCTAACTTCCCGTGTGGCGTTACCCGATGACTTCCTGAATTGCTTTCAGTATTTCAGGCCCGGTCGTTGCCATACCATATCGTTTCAGACAACGATCACGGAGCACCGCGTTCGAGGGTATCGCGTCCGCGTCCGCCGATGGCAGGTTCAAAATGGCGTCCATGAGCGCCTTTCGTGAACCGGGTTCATAGAGTCGTCCGGATTTCAGATCCGCAATGCGTTCCGGAAACGCGCCGTGGTTTGGCAACAGTGCCGGGACTCCAGCCAGTGCGGCTTCCAGCACGTACAGCCCTTTCGGTTCGTGGTACTGAGTCGGAACACAAAGCCAGTCAAAGGACCGTAGAATCCGGAACTTCTCGTTTCGACTCGCAGGACTTCCTTCCGAGCGAATTCGCCCTGCGCCCGCAGTTTTCTGTACCGTACGCAACCGTTTCTCAAATTGCGTTCGATGCAGTTCCGGCAGAAATCCGGCAATCACAAAATCGATATCGTTCCGTTGTGCGACGACATCTGCTGCAGCATCCAGAAAATGAAACGCGCCCTTTTCAGGACAGATACGAGCGAAGTAACCGATCGTCGTACGCCGGATACCCGGCGTTCCGATGGCTGTGACAACGTCATTCGGCTGCCTTTCAACATGCATGTCATCGTTCATACGCATGGGATCCGCATCGATGGTGAGCGGAATCGTGCGAAATCGAGTCTGCGGCAGATTGAGATACCTTGCCATGAATTCGGTGTAGTAACGACTGTGGGTGAACAGTCGATCGAAACCGGCGGCATTCTGCGATACCAATTCTCTGGCCTGAGATTTCCAGGGTTCCTTCAGAGCGTCGAGGAAGATATCGTCGCCTTGCAACAAGCATGCGATTCGCCCCGAAAAACGGGATTTCAGTTCCGGTACTATCCCCGAAAGCAGTGCGTTACTGAACAACACAACGTCCGGTTGCAGATCATCGCACAAAAAATCAATCAGTTCCCTGATCGCAGCCTGTTGAGGCCCAACAGACCCGCGGAGTAAGTCGATCGTGAGATCACCCAGTTGGCCAGCGTCGGTGCTCTGGCTGCGTTTTGAAAGAAACTGCACGACCGATGGACGATCCAGCCATCGTTTGATCGTTCGCGGCAGCAGTTTCCAGCCCGGCAGCTTTGAAGCCAGAAAAACATTGACGCCGCCAAGGAATATTCGCGACGTGGATTCATTCTCTTCATCAACGCGAATCGGCGTATAGGTCGGCAGCAAAACCGCATCCGCCCCGGCCATCCGCAACGCGCGAGCCAGCGTGTTGTCCTGCATACAGGATCCACAGAACATTCCCGCGCCGCCCGCCGTGATGATGGCAATCTTCAAGGCATCTATTCCTGGAACCGATTCAATAGTTGATTCAGTCCCTTGTTGAGTGTCCGATCGACTTCGTCACCCAGCTTTTCCTGAATCTGCTGTGTGGCGAGATTCTGCAACAGCGACGCAGTATCCGGTTGCGGACTCCTCAGGGTGCCACGCAAGGGAACCTTGATCGTCCGGACGTCGCTGCCGGACGTCGATTTTTCGAGCGGCACGTCAAGGGTAATCTGAAGCTGTTCGTTCAGTCCGACGGCTCCTGAAGACTTCAAGCGGTATCCGGCCAGATCCATGATCAGACCATCGTGAATCACATAGCCTTGCCGAACCTGAACCGGCACGGTCTGTTCGGGCAGTGTCAATGATTTCGAGGACAAACCGCTGGCTTGATCTTGTTGTCGAAGCAGATCGATCACTTGCAGCAGCGGGGCGAGTGACGATCCGGCGGTTGCCTGGGCCTGATGAATCGTGAGTTGACCGGCAACATCAGAATTCTGCGGCGCTCGCAGATCCCACAGAAATCGTTCAACCCGCATCGACACTTGTCCGTTGACATCCGCAGCGTCAGCCATCATCGGCGCGACATAGCCCAGCCACTGATGGCAAAGCTCGGGAGTTACTTTTACATTTTCTATCCGGCTTCCGGAACCCAACTGCAAGCGAGACGACGCGATGTCATATTCCGCCATGGCATTCAACTGACCACCGTTCAGCGCACACTGAATCGGCGCAGTGCGGATCAGGCTGTTTTCCAGTGTCACCTGGGTCCCTGCGCCTCCCAGATCCAGGCCCCAGATATGCGCCGACGCCCACTGCAGTGCCCCTGATCCCTCCAGGGCATTCTTGGCACTGGCCGCTGCGGCTTTTGATGCAGCCTGCTGGACGACACCACTGAGCGCCGACGGATTCCCTTTGAGTTTAACCACATCATGCCCCTTGCCACTGAAGACAAGCCCGGAATCGGCGGCGAACATGCGACGACTCAAAATATCCAGGTCGTAACTTGTCTCTGCTGTCAGGTCGAGCAGGGTGGTGTCGTCCGAAACCGATACACTTCCGCTCACATGCGCACTGAGGCCGGGCATTGTCATCGTGCCGTTGTCGATGTCGAACTGCCTGCCATTGTCTGACGCTGTCATGTGCAGATTCAGATGGGCTTCATCAATCACAATGACAGATGCGGAAACCGCAGTGATCGGAGCTCTGCTCCGCGTCTGACTCTGCGAGACGGACAGGACTCTTGCGTGTGGAATTGTGACAACTCCGGCCGGGGCGATTCGCACGGTCATCTGAATTTCACGTTTCGGCGAAGCTGTCAGATCAGCGACAACCTGCGACTGTTCAGCGAGGAACGATGCATCGAACCATGGCATCATCAGCGTGCGCAGAGCTGCTCCGGAACCTTCCACATGCATGTTGCCGTCCAGCATTGATGTGACGGGGTTCGACGGCAGGATCGTCAACGCGATACTGCGCGCCTTGACGTCGGATGAATTGAGCTGCAGATCGGTGAGTCGCACGCCGTCGTTCTGGAGCTCGAGGAGGGTCTGAAAACTGACGTCACCGCGAATGCCCGGCTGAGGCACATCAGCAAATTGCTGAAGCGTTTGCCACAGCGACGCGGGCTGCACAAGGCCGGAGATTTTCCATGCCGCACCGTCCGGCGCACAGTCAATTGTGCCAAAGTCTGCAGTCACACGAGCGCGCGACAGATCAGGAACTCCGTTCGCAAACGGACCAGCAGCTTCCAGTTTCAGATTTGAATCGATCTTAAGTGGTTTGCCAGCTCGCACAGCCTGCACTCCGTCGCCACGCAGCACGAATTCCCAGCTCCCCGATTGAGACGCATTATCGGCGACGGCAACGCTGTTGTCTGCATCCCTCGGTGCATTCGCCGAACCGTTGGCAAGAAAGGCCAATTTACCGCCCTGAATCGTAACATCATCGTACAACGCCAGTGTTTGGTGCAATGACGACGCTACTCTGGCCAGATCAACCGTTCCCTTCAGTTCGATCTCCTGCGGTGTACCCGGTGTGGTTGAGGTCGGACGGTGATTGTGGCGCAGTTCTCCTCTGCCAGTCACTTCTGCAACATCGGTGGTGATGCTCAGATCCTGCAGCAGCATTCCATCTTCTGCGATTGCAATAGCACCGTGCGCGTTGACGGTTCCCAGCGGAAGCCATTCCTCTGGAGCCCAGCATGACTGCCGAATACGAACGCTGTCGCCGGACAGCATGACTTTCCCCACCAAGCCGTCCTTGAGATCTGCACCCGCCAGTCTCGCATCGAGGCCGCCGGAAATGAGTCCGTTCCAGGAACCGTCGATTCCCAGCATCGAAAGGAACGGCTGCAACAACCGCAGATCCACGTCGCGCGCACCGATCTGAATCGATTGCCGCCCCTTGTCGTCGGCTCGAGGTTGAAGGTAAATCCGGATCCGCGCAGCGTTCACGTCGCCGGATGGATCTTTCCCGACCAGATCCTCAAGCGGAACATCCGGAAAGTCGCTAACCAATTCGTCCAGTCCGGCGGCAATCCGCGCTGGTCGGGATGTTGCGCGCTTTGCAACATGCTGTCGGTCTGATTGCCTGATCGAAGCCGACAGTTTCAACGCAGGAAGCCAACGCGAAGTGTCCATTGTGGAAAACGTGCCATTGATGTCTGTGACTTCCGCGATCGCCGATGCTTCAGAGGCAAGGAGAGGCGTTGAATTCGTCGCCGCGTCATGTACCGACGTGACCGATGTCGGTGTTGATGCCAGCACATTGGCAAGCGGACCGGATCGGAGTTGCATCGTACCGTTTTCGATCGTGACGCGAAAAGGAAATCGATCGTTGCCGGAATCGTCGGATTCGCCAAAAAGCTCGGTCACTGTGCGTTCCATATTCGTGCCGCTGTCGTCAGCGATCAGTGTCAACCGTGGTGACTTCAGCAAGATCCCCGTGCCACGCCCTGAATTCAGCACAATGCGCCAGAGCGGTTCGATCGTGGACAGGCCTTCGATTTCGCACAAAATCGCCGCGTTGGATTCTGGCAGATCGGGTTGCAGTGGTTGACTCAGGTCTGCGACCTTGAGATTACTGATTTCCACCGGGGTCCACCAATGCATTTTCACGCTGCCGAACGAAACTGCGTCCGCGAGTTTCGGGTTGAGTCTTTTAATGACAATCGGCACTGAACCTGTGAGTGACACGACACTTGGTGCTGCCACGATGGCGAGAATCAGCAGCACGAACAGCTTCAGGAACCACCGAGATCGCTTTACTGGCTTTGAATTCCTGCGGGGTTGTGCGTCCGTCGGTGCAGTGGATTCGATGGCGACTTTTACCATGATCAAGCCTCAGTGCTTCTCATACAAATCAGGAAAGCGATCTCACGCCTTTCAGATTTATCATCGACCGGAAACCGCCGTCGCTGCAACTCCAACCGGCAAGGTCAACCAGTCCCCCGTGTTTGCCTCAGATCTGTTAAGGTGTAGCGATCGTACCAATTCCGCGGTTGAGAGCTGTATTCCCGGAATGAACTGACGGAGTATTCCTTCAGGCAGTGTGCGAACCCCTCGCGGATTTCAATGCACGGGAATTGGATGCATCGACGCATGTCGCAACAACCAGATCTCCCACAACATTGACCAGAGTACGTGACATATCCAGCAATCGGTCCACGCCGAGAATAATGGCAATTCCATCCGCAGGAACTCCAACAGATTTCAACACGACGATGATGAGCGGAATCGAACCGCCGGGCACTCCGGCTGTCCCGACTCCCGCAAGCACCGACATCAGGACAACGGTGATTTGCTGTCCTGTCTGCAGTTCGACTCCGAACACCTGCGCCAGAAACAGTACAACAACTCCCTCAAAAAGCGCCGTGCCGTTCTGATTCCCCGTGGCACCGACGGTCAACACAAAGTTCGATGTCTCGGGTCGGAGTTTCAGTTCTTCCTGAGCAACTTTCAACGATGTTGACAGAGTCGCACTCGATGATGAAGTGCTGAAGGCGACAAACATGGCATCGGAAATGCTCCGAAAAAACGCCAGCGGCGATCGCTTTGCGAAGATCCAGAGCACGAGTGAGTAGATGACCACCATGTGGAATGTCAGGCCTCCCAGCACAACGCCGACAAAGGCCGCAAGTGCCTTCAGAATGTCAGGCCCCATCTGAGTCGTCACAACGAACACCAGACACCCCGCGCCCAGCGGTGCCAGCTTCAGAGCCCAGCCGATCACCGTCATAGAGATCTGGTAGACGCCGCGCAGCGTACCGATCAAAGCCGCAGTTTCTTCAAGGCATGTGGTTGCCGCGATACCGCACAGAAGGGCAAAAAACATCACAGCCAGCATCCCGTTTCCCTTGGACGACCCATCAACAGCCCCGACCATTTCCTGAACAGGATTCTCCGGCAAGAGGTCAACGAGCGTTTGCCCCAAGGGTTTCGCTGAATCTGCTTTTTTTACACCCTCGTCAGCGGTGGCCGCGTATTTCTCCCTCAGGGAATCGCGGACCTCGGGTGAAATCGTTCTTCCTGGCTGCACGGTATTCACCAGGGTGATCCCGATCATCACGGCCGAAATTGACAGGATGGCGGTGTAGAACAGTGTCGTGAGCCCAATCCGCCCCAGCTTCCTGAGGTCGCCGACATCGACGACTGCCAGAAACAAAGCCGATACAACCAAGGGCAGAACCATCATCTGCATCAGACGCAGGAACAGTTTCCCAATCGGCCCGGCGACTGAGACGAGCATGCCCACAAAATGAGTCCGACCGGCTGGATCTGAGTCGAAGAAGACGCGATCAACGAAAGTTGCGGCACTGCCAAAGTACTGCTGGATAACTCCCCCACCGAGGTCAGGTTGTTGACCAACATTGGCTATAAGCCCCGCAAGGACTCCTGCCGCAAGTCCAATCAAAATGCGAACATGACCACTTCCGGAATGTTTCGTCGGCAGTTGAACTTTGGGGACTGACATTTCTGAGCATTCTGTGTCAAGGTCGAGGATCGACAGGTTCATCCGCGCAGTCTCGCCATTCTCGTGCTGAATGAAAAGTCAAGCGGTGTGGAGTTACTCGGACGTCAGCACTTCGCGAATCGGAACGCGGAGGGATGCGTAGATCGGAAAGATGGCCGCGAGGGTGCCGATGATCAGGACGGCACTGAGCGTGACCGCGAGTTCTGTCCACGGAATGTCGGCTCCGGTGCTGAGCAGATGCGGAAGCATGGCGATCAGGGCGGCAGCGGACCCGGTGATGATTCCCCAGAAGAGCAGCAGCGTATTTTCCGCCAGCACGAGCCAGACGATGCGAAACCAGCGGAAACCCAGGGATCGCAGCAAAGCGATTTCTGCGCGACGCTCAATCACGTTTCGCATCATCACGGCAGCCAGTCCAAATGTTCCCACGAGCAATCCCAGCCCTCCGAGCATTTGAAATGTGGAGAGATAAGTATTCTGCACGGCGAGGAAGTCCGCCAGCCGCCGACTCACACGTTCCGTGTCCATCCCGTATGGCTGCAATGCGGTCTCAAGGGAGGATGCCGCCTGATCTGCGGAGGTTGTCGCATCAGCCGTTTCGACAAGAAAGTAGCGGGACCCGGAAACACCCGGTGCCAGGCGTTTGAGATTGGCGTCGGACATGACCAGCACTCCCTGGAAGACACTTCCGTCCAACAGACCGACAACCTGCAGGGCAAATTCCGGATCTTTTTCATCCGGAGCAAGAATGATGCCACCCATGCCTTTCTTCAGACTGAACTGCAGTGTGTTCATGTCGCCGATGACAGGAATCGTCGGCAGCGATGTG
The DNA here is from genome assembly GCA_964517865.1 of uncultured Chitinophaga sp. Lineage (GTDB taxonomy): Bacteria > Planctomycetota > Planctomycetia > Planctomycetales > Planctomycetaceae > SXXK01. The sequence goes on along the minus strand of CAZFDW010000047.1, from coordinate 7,145 downwards.
GCGCTGCCAGGTGGTGTGGTGTCAGCCAATTTCTCGCTCAGCTTGCTCCACGGATTCTCTCCCGGTGTGTCGGCGAACCGAAAACCGCCGCGTTGCATGAATTCATCTGTTGCCCCCAACAGAGTCGGCAACTTTGCCTGAAACAGGTTGAGACAGCTGGCATCCTGACCGGGCTGCATTCGGAAACTGAAGACGGTTGTGTTGACCGGCAGTGTTGTTGGTGGCGACGTGTTCAGATTCAAACGCATTCGTCCATCGGTTGTGTTCATGTCGAACAGGACCGGCAGCGAAGATTCCGCAACCAACGAAAATCCACCGTTGCCCGAATTGAGGTCCGGCGTCTCCGACACAGGATTCCTGCGTCCCGCCCCGACGGCGACAATGACGAAAGTTGCGAACGCGATCAGGGCCGTCGTGAGTAAACTCCGTTGGGGATTTCGTGCTGCATTGGCCAGTGACAGTCCTGTCAGACTGGAAATCTGCGATCCTTCAACCGCATCGCCCGCGCGACGCTGCAAACTGCGTCGCAACAGCAACAGACCCACCGCCAGCCAGGAAAATCCCGCCAGAAAAAATCCGACGACCCGCCACGACATGCCGCCAAAGGCTTCTTTTGCAGGCAGCAGACCAGCGATGCTGGCGACGGGCAGACCAATCGCCGCAGCCAATGTCATCACGAAGCTCAACCGCATCACCGCATTCCAGACAGGTCGCCGATTCGCCGGTAAGCCATCTGATGTCAGCCCCGCCAGCAACTCCCGAGGACCACGACCGGAACTCCTGCGGACGGCGTTCCAGATGACGATCGCTGCGAGCACCAGTGAGATTCCAGCCGCCGCAGCCAGACGAACAGGCTGCAAGTCCAGTTTCAGAAACTGTGTTCCAATCGCTCCGATCCACCACGTCGTCAATCCAAAGATCATCAGTTTCGCAAAAAAGACCGCACCTACGGCACCCAGAAGACTTCCGCAGAATGCCACCGCGACTCCTTCACCCACAAAAAATCGCCGCGCACGTCCGGCTGGAAAACCAACAGCCTCCATCAATCCTATCTGCGCCACACGCTGCTGGACGTTTAACTGAAACATCAACGCAGCGAGGAGTATCGCGGACAGAATCAGAAAAAAGCTGAATCCCAGAAACAACTGAGTGAAGTCGTTCGCACCGACGGCCGCCTGCAAACCTTCCGCGCGGACCGGACGAAATCCGAGGCCCAGTTTTCCCGGCGCGATGAGCGGCTGCATTTCGAGAGCCATTCGTTCGCTGAGTACAGCCAATCGATCCGCTGGCAGTGCCACGTTGGGCGATGCAACACGAATCGAGGTGTAGCGACCGAATCGACTGGCCCAGAATTTCTCCGCTGTCGCCAGTGAGACAAATGCTTTCGGTGTTGCTTTATGCTCATCCCACCAGGAATCGTCGCGCGGCGTGATGCGGTTCATTTCCATCTCAAACGGCTGTTTCCAGTCGCTGAAGGAATCGACATCTGTCACGCCTTCGACAAACGGAGTCAGATCGCGGTGGATCGACACAGGATCATCAGGTTTCAGGATTCCTTTAACGATGAAGCTGTGATGCATCTCCGGGAGATCACCGTGACTGCCGACTTCATGCCAGCGTGTCCGTACGGTGTCGCCGACTTTAACCTCGAGATCTTCCGCCAGCCATGCTGAAAGAATGATCTCGTCATCGTTGAGCTCCGGCACCGGCTGATCGTCGTTCAGGCGAAACGGCCCGAGCGGCATGGCCTGTTGAAAGTCCAGCCCCGCAACGATCGAATACATTGAATAGCGACTGTTTGGGTCAGGCCGATTCGCAGCGCTGATTTCGTTCATCAGATACACCAGTGTCGGCGCGGC